>CANFOX010000009.1 GCA_947448845.1 Microbacteriaceae bacterium
AAGCTCCAGATTCAAAACTTCCGCTCAGGGCCGAAGAGCCAAGTTGGCTAAACGAGTTCACGGCTACCCCGGTGTCTGCGCCAGATCGGTAAAAGGCGCCAGGGCAAACCAGCTGTAAATCTTTCGGGTTCACGCTCACAGTTTTTGCCGAAACTTTATCGCCGAGCAAAATGTTTGGAGCCGAAGCAAAAATAGACAGCCCCGCGAGAGCTAACAGCATTGCGGCTGCAAGAAGCCTACGAAGCATCATTTACCCCGCCTTCGTCGAAGCTGGAATCTCGCTGGCGACGAATGCGTGCGCCAGTTGGAAGTGCCATCAGCACAAAGATCACTAGAACCCCAAGTTGAATGGTTTTGGTAATCGACCAAATTTGACTTTGGTTTGGCGCGCTCGAGCCAATCGTGGCAGCAGGTTGCGTTACCCGCCAAAGCCGCCCAAGTTTGGTGTTTCCAACCGCTTCTAGCTGCGGCGATGAATCGAGTGCCGAAATAAGTTGCCCGCTGGCACTTGGCGCGAATACGAAGCCAACACCTAAATCGCGAAGCGCCGAATCGAGATTGCTAGCACTAGCCGCCGCCAAATTGGCCGCCACAAGTGATAACTGTTCGACCTCTTGGCTGCCTGAACGCAGTTTGCCAGAGACCTGATAACCCAGGCTCTGCCCATCGAGAGTGAGATTTTCTGGCGTAACGAGTTGCGCAGCTATTTCTCTGGAACCGGTGAGCTGAAGAACTCGAAGCCGGTTTCCCTGCTTCCATTCGGCCTGCACAATGGCCGGCAGCACCTGACCGTTGGTTTGCTTCACTTGGTTGGTTGAGAGCAAAGCCGTTGCCATAAATGGCAGTAAAACCAACAGGGATGTCGCCACAACCAAACTTCGCCTCGCACCGATGGAGTCAAAGCCAATCACCAATATCGAAAGCAGCGTCAATCCAGCCAAACCCAGAACGGCATCGGCATTCTGAGAGGGGTTGGCGCCGAGCACCGAAATGTTCGAGATCAACCACCCGTAACCGATGGCAACGGTGAACAAGGCAACAAGCGGCAAAGTTCGCTGATTCGATGAAATTAAGGTGACAACCACCAGAAGAACTAGGCATAGCAAAACCGCCGCCAATGGCCATCCGCTAGAAAGTTGCCAAAAGTCTTTGCCCAATGTGGCATTGCCGCCCAAAAGTGCCTGCCAAAGCGTAAGCGCCTTAGATTTCGCTTGAAGCGGGTCAACTAGCACCAATAGCGGATGCCGCAAGCCAACAGCCATGAACACGGCTAGGGGTGCAAAGATGACAGCGCTTGGAATCAGCGCCCAGCCAACTCGCAAGGCGCGTTTACCCTGATTGATTGCCAGGGCAACAATGACTAGCAGCCAAAGCGGTGCGGTGCTCGGACTAGCTGCCAATGTTGTTGCCAAGAGCAAGCCAGAAACTGCAACCTGGGTCAACCAATCGATTCTGGTTTTGTTGCTATCGAAAAGCGACAAGAGGCTGTTCAGTAGCCACGGTGCGGTTACCAGCGAAATTACGGCACCGAGGTTTCCCGCCAGCAACGATGAGGTGAGAGCCGGCCAGAAAGCAAAAACTAGGGCCATTATTAGCGCAGCACCTGGTTTTTTGGTTAGTGTCTTGAAAAAGCGCTCTGCACCCCAGAAAGCAAGCGCTCTCGCGAAAAGAAGTAATAGAGATACTGCCAAGCTTGGGTTCCAAAAAGTAACCAAAGAAATAGCGGCAAAAAACCAGTTGATTGGGTCGGCAGGAATGGCGGCGCCAAAACCGGCGGCCTGCCAAGAAGCTCCAGCGTGGCTAAAAACTAGCAGCCAGTTTTCACTCAGTGGGCCGAGGGCCCCACCGCCGGTAGCGGCCCCGGTTGGCCAAAAACTTAGGTTTAGCCCAACCAAAAGTGCCAACCACCAGCCTCGCCCCATTACTCGAGAGCCAGTTTCGGCGCTCGGTGCGGGTGCGGCCGCATCGCGGCGCTGGGCCAACACTTCTGCCCAGGTGGCTCGAAGGCCTCGCATTTGGGATAGCGCCCTTCTAGACGCCTGGCGATGCCTAGCCAGTAACATCCAAGGTTTCAAAAAGGCGCCAGCCGCGGCTAGTAGCTCAACCGAAACCAGTTCAAGATTTTTGGCTGCAACCTGGTAAAAAGCTCGAATCAAACCCCAAATTGGTAGTGCCAACCAAATCAACAAAAGCATCCAGACTGGTGCGAAGGCCGCCTTGAGTTCCAGTTCTGCCCTGCGTTTTTGCTTTGGCGTGAATTCGGCTGCACCAAAGTGCTTTACCTGGGCGGCCGGAGCCACCTCAACTCGATAGCCGGCCAGCCGCGCCCGAATGCAGAAATCTATCGTTTGCGCTGTCTTAGAGAACCTAGCGTCAAAACCTTTAAGGTCAAACCAAACATCGGCGCGAACCAGGGCAGCTGCTTCAGAAACTGCAAGGGTGTCGCCTTCGGCATCAAACTGAGCCTGATCTAGCTGATCGAAAGCCGGCGAAAACAGGCCACCCCACCTAGTAAGAGTTAGGCCAACTTGGTGAAGATACCTTGGTGTCTGGCCCTTCAGTAGCTTCGGCGAAACCACGGCAACAGACGGCGAACGCTCAACCGTTCTAAGAAGCTCGGCCAGCACATTCGGCTCTGGAACGGTTTCTTGGCTAAGCAGCCAAAGGTAATGTTGTGAGTCGTTTGCCCACCAAGCGAATTGCTCGAGGGCCAATTCGATTGATAACTTGGCTGAAACTGCGCCGGAAACGGCGGTGAGTTTTTGTTCGGCAACCCAAGCTGTAGCTTCGGCCGAAGACTGGTTGAGCACCACGCAAATCTGCTGTGGTTTTGTGGTTTGTTTTTGAATCGCCTCAATAGTCAGCGCAAGTGCAGCCAAATCGCCTTCAAAGACGACTACAGCACCGACCGAGACAGACATCGGTTAGACGGCGAGCTCTAGGCGCGCTTTTTCAACTTGCGGCGTTCGCGTTCTGAAAGGCCACCCCAAATGCCGAAGCGCTCGTCGTTTGCCAAGGCATACTCGAGGCACTCAGACTTTACCTCGCAGCCAGAACAGATCTTCTTGGCGTCGCGAGTCGAGCCACCTTTTTCTGGAAAGAAAGCCTCTGGGTCGGTTTGGGCACAAAGTGCATCGCCCTGCCAAGCCAAGGCATCTTCATCTGGATTTGAAAAGGCATTGGAGACGCCTAGTTTCAATATGTCTATGAACCAGTTGTTTGGTACTTGATTAGTCATAGTTGATCCTTATTCCCCGATGAAAGCTGTGTGAGTTGCGTTGGTGTAATTACACTGGTGTGATTCACCTCTTGTCAAGTTGAGAAATGCCCCCAGAGTTACAAATCGATAACTTCTGTAACATCGAGTTATGAGCGTTTTAGTAACCGGTGGCGCAGGCTACATCGGATCCCACGTTGCCAGAATGCTGGCAATTCGCGGCGAGCACGTTGTCGTTCTCGACGATTTCACCGCCGGTTTGCGCTCCAGAGTTACCGAACACAGCGTTGAAACGCTTGATTTGGCTGCCGCAGAAGCTCACGCCAAACTGCTTCAAATTTTCGAGAAGCACGACGTAACCTCGGTAATTCACCTGGCAGCCCGCAAGCAGGTTGGTCAATCGGTTGAAAAACCAGAGTGGTATTACGAGCAAAACGTTGGCGGCCTCGCCAAGTTACTTGAGGCCATGCGCGAAGCCGAAATCAAAAAGTTCGTATTTTCATCGAGTGCCGCCACCTATGGCATGCCAGACGTTGAAACCGTCAGTGAAACCATAGACTGCCACCCGATTAACCCCTACGGTCAAACCAAATTAATAGGCGAATGGATGGTGGCTAACGCGACCACGGCATGGCAGCTTCGTGCTGCAAGTCTTCGGTACTTCAACGTGGCAGGCGCTGGTTGGCCAGAGTTCGCCGACACTGTAGTGGCCAACCTGGTGCCAATAGTTTTTGAAGCCATTCGAGCCGGAAAGCGCCCGAAAGTGTTTGGCACCGATTACCCAACGCCAGATGGCACCTGCATTCGCGATTACATTCACGTTCATGACCTTGCAGAAGCTCACCTAAAGGCTCTTGATTACCTTGAAAAAGATGAACGACAGCACTCAATCTTCAATGTGGGAACCGGAAACGGGTCAAGCGTGTTTGAGGTGCTTGCTGAAATTCGCCGAGTTAGTGGCATTGATTTTGAAGCCGAACAACTTGCCAGGCGAGCCGGTGACCCACCTCGGCTAGCCGCTGACGTTAGTCGAATTGAGCAAACCCTTGGCTGGAAGGCTCGTTACGGCTTAACCGAAATAATCGAAAGCGCCTGGGCGGCTACTTCGTAGCCGTTACAAAAAAACCGTTTCCGTTACTGCTTAGAGTGAAGAGTTTGGCGTCATCAGAAATGTAGGCAGCTTCACCGCGTCGAAGCGTAGAGGTTTCGCCGATGCTATTAGAAACCACCAACTGGCCGGTAGTGCAAAGCAAAATGCCTTCGCCGGGAAGATTCAGGTCAGCCAACACCGTTCCGCCATCCAGTTGCACTTTGTAAAGCAAGAAGTCATCGATACCGCATTCGTAAAGCCCAAGTCCGCGAGCCAGCACTTTCGGCGTCAGTTTGGCAACATCCACGGAATCAAAGTCGAGAACCTGACCAAGCTCAGCCAGATCAATGTGCTTTTTGGTTAAACCACCGCGCAAAACGTTATCTGATGCCGCCATTACTTCTACCCCGATGCCGGCTAAGTAGGCGTGAACTTGACCAGCCTTCACCGCAAGTGCCTCACCGGCAACCAGCGTTACGTGGTTCATTAGCAGCGTGACTAATACCCCGGGATCATCTGGGTAATAAACCGCGATGCCCTTAGAAACTTCAATGGCTTTAGCGGCGACTTGGTTCTCGGTCTCGATAGCACCCAACTCATCGATTAGCGTTTTGGCCCGAAACCCGAGTGACAACATCTGGTTGAAGACTGCACCGATGTCGGCCACCTGCTTTTTCCAGTGGCTGGCATATTCGCCAAGATCGCCACCGGCAGCTTCGAGCACGGCCATAATTTCTCGAATTTCAAGCTGTGGCCTGAACCCAGAAAGCGCCTCAAAGCCATCGACCAGAGCAACAATGACCTCTGGCTTGTGACGGTCATCCTTATAGTTTCTGACTGGTGAATCAAGCGGAATCTGCTTGCTGTTTTCGCGACTAAAGCCGCGTTGCGCCTGCTTGCTGTTTGGGTGAGCCTGAATCGAAAGCGGTGATGCTGCGGCCAGAACCTTTACCAAAAAGGGCAACTCGTGACCAAGTCGCTGCAATAGGTTCTCTTGCGGCTGACCCGCAATGCGAGAGGGATTCGAAGGGTGAGTGCCAAACCAAATTTCTGCCATTGGCTTGCCGGTGGCGGCAGTTGCGAAATAATCGCTGATTAGCGTTTTAGAACCCCAGGCGTAATCGAGGGCTTGGTTTTCGATTTTTAGAATCAACGACTGCCCCTGCCTCGGTCTTTCAGCCAATATTAGACTGAAGCCCAAAGAATAAGGATTTCATGTCAACTCTGTGGCAACGCTTAAACTTTCGAGCAGCACCAATTTTGGCCTACGTTGGCCTCTACACCGTGCTCGCCGGAGACAGTCTGCGCTACTTAGTTGGCTGGGTTGGTTGGGGAGTCGTGGCAGGCTTGATAGCCATTTCAACTGGGCTACTACTCTTCAGAAATCGCGTGAACTGGCGAACTGTTCCCCCGCTACTTTTGGCATTTCTGGCGCTGATTGCGGCATCCACTATTTGGTCTAACTATCCAAGTTTTACAGCACTTGCCCTGCTAAGTCAGCTTGCAACCACCGCCTTTGGGTTATTTTTGGCGACCGCATTTAACTGGCAAGAGTTGCTTCGTGTTTTGGCTAACTCGGTTAGGGCCATACTTGCGGCTTCGATGGTTTTCGAAGTGATTGCGGCTGTGATTGTGCAGGGCCCCATCGCGCCGATATTCAAAAACTACACCGGCGATACTCCACCGTCTGGCGCCTTTTATTGGACTCAAGCTCACCTACTAACCGGTCAACGCATTCAAGGAATCGTTGGAAACTCGAACATTTTGGCTTTCGTAGCCATGCTTGGGCTTTTGGTTTTCGGGGTTGAATTTGTTTCAAAAACGGTCAGCAGAAAACTTTCGGTAACAAGTCTTACTTTGGCAGCGATTACCTTGGCGCTCGCAAAATCTGCTGGCATCGGTTTTGCGATTGTGGCTGTGGGCGTTTCGGTAACCGTGGCTTGGGTGGTTCGCGGTAAAAATCGAGATGAGCGTCACCGGCTTTACCGCTTCGCGTGGACAGGCGCCGGGGTTGTGATGTTCTTCGTGCTGCTCTACCGTGCTGAGGTATTTCAGTTCATCGGCAAGAGCCCTGATATGTCGGGGCGTGCTGGCATCTGGCAATCGGTGTTCGGTTTGATTCAACTTCGCCCGCTTCAAGGTTGGGGCTGGATCAGTTATTGGGTTCCCGGTTTAGTTCCCTTCGAAAACCTCGCGGTCGTCAACGGCGTTCCCTACTACCAGGCCCACAATGCCTACCTAGATGTCTGGTTGCAACTTGGAATCTTCGGATTGCTGCTTTTGATTACCCTGATTGCACTAACCTTCGTGAGGCTTTGGCGCGTTGCCGTTCGCTCGAATGATTTGACCCAGCTTTGGCCGATTATGGTTTTCGTTGGCATTGTGGTGCAAAATCTCACCGAAAGCCGCCTACTTTTAGAAAGCGGTTGGGTTCTATTTGTTTTGCTAGCGGTGAAGGCAAGAACCAGTTCAATCTCGGAACTTGGCTAGGCAACCCGCAGAACTTGCCCGATTCTAATCAGGTCGCTTGAAAGCAAGTTAAGCAGTTTGATTGCCGCAACCGTAGTTGAAAACTTCTTGGCAATCGACCCAAGGGTGTCGCCTGAAACCACGGTGTAATACTTTGCCGTTGGGGTTGGAGTTGGAGCTGGGGTTGCTGTGGGAGACACGCTTGGTTTCGGGGTTGCCGATGGCGTGGCGGTGGGCTTCGGGGAAACGGTGGGTGCTGGTGTTTCGCCTGGCACAGGGTTTACTTCGCCGGCAATTGAGTTAGGCGCCTTGGTGCCAAGCGAAAACAGCGCCAAGAAGTTTGCGCTGACTTTCACGCTTGGCGCTCCGGCACCACGAAGTTGGGCATATTGGCTAGCCGAAGCAATGGGGCGCTTCTTACCTTTTTGCACCAGGTAAACAATCTTGGATGGGCCGCTAATAAAACGCCCAAGAGTCACTGTGCTGCGCTTCAAACTGCCGCAGGTGCTCGGCGATAGAGTTACAGCCTTGGTTGGGTACTGAGCGGCAAGTTCCGGCGAAACCAAGTGATACTTTCCGTCAACCGCAATCAGTGTTTCTTCGCCGCAGAGCACTTTTATGGTGGAGACCGACTTAGTTTTGGAATAGCCAGCGATTGATTTCAGTGTCACCAGTTTGGTTTTTTTCATGCCGAGCAAAGTGGCTGTGGTTTTTGAAGACATCAAAACAAGCCGCGAGAAGCCGTCCACTAAATAGGTTGGGCCGGTGCTAGAAAGCTGAACAAAACCACCGGGAGATTGCGCAGGCAGGCCGGTTTTGATGGCGGCAAGAACCGATGGAGCCACGGTTTGAACGGCTGGGTCGGTAAGTTCTGGTGCAAAACTAGAGCGACCAGAATCGGTTAGGCGTTTTTGCGCATTGCGCACCAGGTAAACCAAAGACGAATTGATGGGCTTCATGAGAACTGGCGCCGAAATTGGAGTTTCGGTAGCAAATCGGTTTAGAACGGCAGCCGGAAGCACCGGTGCATTCGGTGCCAAAGCCGTGGCCAGCCCAGCCGCACGCTTGCCCGTTTGGGTCAGAATGTAAGCATTGCCCCCAGAATCTTGCACCACGCTGGCGAGTTTCACCTTGCTGGCCACCGAAGAAAGCCCTGCGCTTGAAAGGCTTGAGGTGCTGGCGGTGAAACTCTTGGTGAGATCGACATCGAGGGCGGTGTCGGCGGCAACCTCGTAGGCTACCCCGTCAACGTAAATCACTTTTTTACCCGTTGTGCGGTTTAAGAACAAAGATCCATCTCTGGCAATCGGTGCGCCCCAAGGTAGTTTGCTGAAGGCCGATATCTTTACCGGCGAGAGCGCAGGAGGTGTTGAACCGTCTGCAGTGAGTGAGTCGGTGTCGAGCACCTCGTGAATTTGACCGTCTTTGATCAGGTAAACATCATTGGCCGTTCCAGACACCAGCGGGGTGACTGTGCCAGATGCCGGAAGCGCCGAAAGTTGCGAACTGGTCAGCTGAATGGCCTTGGCGCAGTCGAGCCCGAAACTGGTTGCGCTAACGCAATCGGTGACTTTGTAACGCTTACCTTCGCTCACCATCCAGAAATTGCCAACGGCATCTTTTACCAGCGGGGTCAACTCACCGCCATCCGTGAATGAATTCAGGTAATCCTGGCTGATAGTTCCAAGTGGCCCGAGCGGTGCGAGTGATTTCAGCAGGGCTGGGTCGGCAACCGAGTAGCGAACATCGTTAACCACCAGATATGGGTCGCTCGATGCGCTCTTTAGTAAAAAGCCACCACCGATTGGGCTACCAAACCAATCCCAATAAAAGCGCCAGAAGTTGCGGTTCCCGTAAGCGCTGCAGCTGTCGCCGGTTGAATAAAGATTGTCTAGCGCGGCCTGGTTCGGGGTGTATGGCGTGTAGTAATAGAGGTTCGCGGTGGCTTGGCTCTTCAGCAAGAAGGTTGCCTTGCCACAGCTACCCTTTGGGTTGTAGTTCACCGAAATGTTCTTGCCAGGTTTTAGGTAGGTGAACGAACCTCGGGAATCTCCGTACCACTGAAACTGGCCGGCAGCCTTGTAAATCTGGTTGAAAAGCCCAGTCCATACGTTTCCGCAGATTGCGGGGTCGCTATCTGGGCAACCGTAACCCATGGCGGCCTTGTACATGTAAACGCTCGGGTTAGTGGCTTGCACCAACCCCTGTTCTTTTTGAAGCGTCACAAGCAAGACTCTTGGGTTGATTCCGCAGGCTCTGGAAATCGAGTAAATGATCATGGCAGCGGTTTGTGCGGTTTTCGCATCGATGGCGTCGCACTTTCCATCTTCAGCGGGTTTGGCAGGCGTATCCATAACGTATTTGTTAAGGCAAGTTGGGCCACTGCCGGCACTGCACTTTGGAATTTTGCTGTCGAGAAAAGTCTGAATGCTCGCAACCGACATGGTGCCGAAGTCGTAGAACACTGAGTCGCTGATGATGAGGCCCGGGTCAAACTTTGAGCCAGAAAGAGCTTGAGCCGGGGCAACCGCAAACGGCATGGCGACCAAACCCGCTGCTGCCAAAAGCGGCACCAGCAGGCGGCTGACCAGTTTGCGAATCATCAAGACCTAGGGAATGGTTACGGCAATAGCAGCCGAGGTGCCAATGTGAGTGGATGACGCATAGCTTATGGTGACGAGCCCAGCACCCTTCGGTAAACCGGTCAGCGGAAGGTTCAGGGGAAAGCATTGGGTGTCAGATGCGTTCGACTCGGCCTTCACCGAAATCGACTTCTTGACCACGCCATTTGTGAACTGAAGCGTGCAGGTGCCGCCATCTTCTGAAAAGTTGAGTGCTTCGGCAACCACGCTGATGGCAGTGGCGTCGACGCTGGATTGCAAAATGTTAATTTTCGCAACCTGCTTGAGAATTGTGGTTGGCGTTGGTGAGCCGCTCGGCGAAACGCTAGCGCTGGCGCTTGAACTAGCCGAGGCGCTGGTTGAGCTACTTTGGCTCGGGGTGCCGATTGGCGGGGTCTTCTGCCCCCAGTTCGGGTAGAAGAACGAGCAACCCGCCAGGCTGAGCGTTAGCCAGATTCCGGCCGCCGCGAGAATAACTTTTTTCATTTTTGCCACTTTCTTAGGATGCCTTGCGAACCGCTTTTTTGACGGCAAGCTGAATGGCCGAGAAATTGGGGTAAACCATGTCGTAGGTCGGTGGCACCAGTTGTAAAGCTTTGATGCCCTTCTTCTTTGCCTTCACGGCGAGGTCAACATAGCGACCAAGCATGCCGGCCGGAATGTTGGTGTGAATCATGCGCTTACCGGCGTTGGCGATCTGCTGAAACCGAGTCATTACGTTGGCTGGGTCTAATTGGCTCAGTAGGGCCGATTCCACCTCGCGTTGACGAGCCATGCGCGCGTAGTCACTCGAACCGTGGCGAGCACGGGCATACCAGAGGGCGGTCTTACCGTTCATGTGCTGAACACCTGGTTCAATCCATCCGTTTACATTGATGGGTTGACCATTGGCGTCTTCTTGCCCACCGATTGGAAGGCGCTGCTTAACGTCGATGGTGACCCCACCAAGGGCATCTACCAAGCTCGAGAAAGCCACCATGTCGACCATTACATAAGACTGAATGGTCAAACCAGTAACCCCTTCAACGGCCTCTTTCGTGGCTTCAACCCCAGCCGTTGAACCGGCGGCCTCAGCCTTTGGGTAAAGGTCTGCGTGGCTATCGGTGACGTCTTTGTAAACGGCATTGATGAGGCAAACGTCACCGCAGTTGTAGCCATTTGGCCAAAGTTTTTGCATTGGCGAACCGGCCGCAAACGGCACCTTTTGCATGTTTCGAGGAATTCCAATGTTCACTACCGCACCAGTTACCGCGTCGATGCTGAGCACCGAAA
The DNA here is from genome assembly GCA_947448845.1 of Microbacteriaceae bacterium. Lineage (GTDB taxonomy): Bacteria > Actinomycetota > Actinomycetes > Actinomycetales > Microbacteriaceae > Rhodoluna. The sequence continues at coordinate 10,670 of CANFOX010000009.1, forward strand.
TGCTGTCTGGGCGAATGCCAAGCCGCTTTCGGCCAGCGTCTGCGCCTAGCAGCAAAATGTTGTAACGACCGTTCACAGGTTCGGTGAAACCGCCCTGGTTGAAAACGGTGCCAATCAGATTCGCCTGCACACCAGCAAGGTTTCCGGCGTAGGCAATGGCAGTGGTTCCGAGGGTTCCCACAGCAAGCATTGAAATCAGTGTGATCAGTCGTGCCTTACTCGGCAGTCGAACAATGCGAAGTAACCGCAAGGTGTCTAGAGACAGCACGGCGAAAATTAACGCATAAACCAACAGGATGACCGCCACCACAAAGTCAACAACCGGCACCGTTACCAGCGTGAGAATCCAGTTGCGGTTGATTAGTGCCATGGCTGCCAAAAGTGCGAGAAAAACCCAGAAGGTTGCCGTGGCGCGAAGAGCAAACCGGCCAAGGCGTTTACTGCCGGCAATGAGCTGGGCAGAACCCGGTATCACTAGGTTGAGAACAATTAGCCACCAGGCGCGCTTGAGCATTTGCTCGCTAGTAGCCCGCTCAATATTGCGAAACGGGCTGGTGCGGTTTACCTGGTTGCTGCTTAGAGTTGCGATTTCAGTTTCGCATTCTTTTCGGCAACCTGGTCGGCAAGATTTACGCCAAAGGCTGCAAGTTTTTGCTCGAGCGCCGAATCGAAGGCACCCAAGATGCGGGCGGCCAAAATGCCGGCGTTTCTGGCGCCACCGATTGAAACTGTGGCAACCGGAATTCCAGCCGGCATTTGAACGATGCTCAGTAGGGAATCCATGCCGTCAAGTTTCGCCAGGGCAACCGGAACGCCAATAACTGGCAAAGTTGTGACCGACGCTAACATGCCGGGAAGGTGGGCTGCACCGCCGGCGCCAGCAATGATTACCTTCAGGCCGCGAGAAGCCGCCTGCTTGCCCCATTCGATCATGCGCTCTGGGGTTCGATGTGCCGAAAGAACCTCAACCTCGAATTCGATGCCGAATTCCTTCAGAGTTGCGGCGGCGTCAGACATGACCGACCAGTCTGAGTCTGAACCCATAACTACGCCAACTTGCACTTGAGTCACGGCAACTCCCATCTACCTTTGAAATTTTAGGCAGAATGAGCGATTTATCGGCGAACGAACCGCCTATTTTGCAAGGTTTTTAGAGACTTCGCAGAATCATGGCGCAACCTTCGGCCTGAGCGCGACAAGATGCCAAGCTTTCACCTAGCACCGTGACGTGACCCATCTTTCGACCCTGGCGAGGTGACTTGCCGTAGGTGTGAATCTTTGCGGATGGGTAAGCCGCGAGCGCCGCATCGAACCCGTTGAAGAAATCTACCTCGTCGTCAACGCCGAGCAGGTTCATCATGAGCGCAACCTCTGCCCTGGCGGCCGTGTCACCTAGAGGCAAATCAAGCACCGCGCGCAGGTGCTGTTCGAACTGACTCGTGACCGAACCCTCAATGCTGAAGTGACCAGAGTTGTGCGGGCGCATGGCTAGTTCGTTTACCAGTAGTCGGCCGTCTTCGGTTTCGAACATCTCTACCGCGAAAACACCGGTGACACCGAGGCCTTTGGCAATTTGATTTGCCATCTCGGCAGCCCGCATGTGAAGTTGGGGTGTGGCACCAGGTGCCGGCGAAACAACCTCGTCGCAAACACCGTTAACCTGGGTGGTTTGCACCAGCGGCCAGGGTTTGAACTCGCCACTTGGCGTGCGGGCGCTCAGTTGAGCCACCTCTCGAACAAAAGCCACTTTTTCTTCAACCAAAAGTTTGCCGCCAGACTTGGCAAGTTGAACCGGCTTCAACCAGTCGGCAACATCTTTGCTTGAGGTAACCATGCGAACACCTTTGCCGTCGTAACCTCCGATGGGGGTCTTCACAACAGCCTTGCCATCGTTTTCGGCAATGAAGGAATCCAATTCGGCTGCCGTCTCAACCGCTGCCCAGCGCGGCATTGCTACACCGATTTCATTGAGTCGAAGTCGCATGGAAAGTTTGTTTTGCGCAAAGTTAAGAGCCTTCGAGGGCGGCTGCACCTTTACGCCGTCTGCTTCCAGCGCTTCGAGAACCGAAATGGGAACGTGCTCGTGATCGAAGGTGATGACATCGACGGTTTTGGCAAACTCGGCAATCTGTTCGATGCGCGTGTAATCGCCAACCTGAGTGACACCCAGTGAGGCAGAAGAACCCTCGGCCTCGGCAAATACTTTCAGGTTGATGCCAAGTTCGATTGCTGGAACCAGCATCATGCGGGCAAGTTGACCGCCACCAATTACACCAACTCTAAATTCCCCCACGATTTGCCTCCCGAATTGCCTGAGCTAATTTTTTTGAACGCGCAAAGCCTTTGAGCAAAATCTCGTCGCCCGATTTCGAGCGCACCCGAATGCCACCACCGCGAAGATTCTCAACCAACTCGAGTTCGTGCAGGCTGAGCTCTTGGTGGGTCTGACCGAATAGCCCTTGTCGCCACACCAGGCGACTTGTGGTGATGTCGACCCATGAGGTTAGATGACGAATCAGTGGCGCCAGCCAAAAAATCAATAGGGCAAGCCCGCAAACTGCCCAAGCGGTGTACCACTGCCAGTTTTCGGTGAGGTGCCCGGTGAGAGCCATGTAAACAAAGCAAACCAGCCCGAGCACCAGGGTAGGCAAAATCAATCTGGCTGCAGACTTGCGGGTGCGCAGCAATAGCTGTTCGCTTTCAAAACTCACGAGCCAATTCTCTCGGAACCAGCCTCAAAATGCCGCAGGTGCACGATGTCGCCCGCCGAGATGCTCACCAATGAGGAATCCAAATCTTTGCGAATCACCAATCGACCGGTGGGGTCGATGTCGGTGGCGACCCCGGTGAACTCTTGATCTCCTGGCAATATTGCGCGAACCGATCGTTCAATGGTGGCGCAGCCAGCTATCACCTTGGCTCGAAGTGCCGTGGCGTCAAAGTTCGCCGCGGCGAGCGCCTGGTAGTAGCCACGAAGGTTTATTAGGTATGCGCTCAAAATCGACTCGGCCGTGAAGCCTTCTACCCCCTCGAGCTGCAACGAAGTTGACTGCTCAACCGCAAGTTGGTCGCGGGTTTGCAGCAGGTTGATTCCCGAGCCGATTACAACCGCACCAACCGGTGACACAAATTCGCTGAGCACCCCGGCAATCTTTTTATCGCCAACCAATACATCGTTTGGCCACTTCACCTTGGCGCGCTCGCCAAGCCCCGCCGAGGCAATGGCATCGCGAATGGCAAGTCCTGCCAAAAGTGGTAACCAACCAAAAACCGCGGTGGATGTAGCCGGCGGGCGAAGCAGCACCGATACGAATAGCGAACTGCCAGAAGGAGCTTGCCAGGTTCGACCCGCTCGGCCGCGCCCTTCGGTTTGAAAATCGGCTCCAATCACAGAAAACTCGGGCCATGCCGCGGGGTCGGCAGTCACGGCAGTCACCAGGTCGGTGTTGGTCGAACCGGTTGTTGGCATCCACTCGATGCGACCGACCAGATTCGTTAGGGCACTTAAGTTCACGGCTCAAGGTTAGTAAACCAGCGTGCCGTTCGATAGAGTTTCAGCAGTGCCACCGACTAATCGGAGTGTTTGTGACTGAAGAAAATGCGGTTCCAGATTTTTCTACAACCGCCGGAAAAATTGCCGACCTAAAAAAGCGCTACCACGAGGCTGTTTTTGCCTCTGGTGAAGCCGCCATTGCTAAGCAGCATGCAAAAGGCAAGAAGACCGCTCGTGAACGCATTGAAATGCTGCTCGACCCGGGTTCATTCGAAGAACTAGACGAGTTCGTTCGCCATCGCTCGACCGCATTCGGCATGGATAAAAACCGCCCATACGGTGACTCGGTAGTAACCGGGGTTGGCACCATTCACGGCCGCCAGGTTGCCCTGTTCTCTCAAGACTTCACAATTTTCGGTGGCTCGCTCGGCGAAGCAGCCGGAAACAAAATCATCAAGGTTATGGATCTGGCCATTGCCACTGGGGTGCCACTCATTGGCATTCTCGACTCAGGCGGTGCCCGCATTCAAGAGGGAGTTATCGCCCTTGGTAAATACGGTGAAATCTTCAAGCGCAACACCATGGCATCGGGTGTGATTCCTCAGATTTCAATCATCATGGGCCCTGCCGCCGGCGGTGCGGTTTACTCCCCCGCTCTCACCGACTTTGTGCTCATGGTCGATAAGACCTCGAATATGTTCGTAACCGGCCCAGACGTTATCAAGACCGTTACCGGTGAAGACGTAGGCATGGAAGAACTCGGTGGTGCCCGCACCCACAACGTGACCTCTGGTGTGGCTCACTACCTTGCGAGCGACGAAGCTGATGCCATCGACTATGCGCGAGCCTTGCTCAGCTTCTTGCCAGAGAACAACCTCTCTGAAAGCACGGTTTACGAGGCCGATGGTGAACTTGAAATTACCGAGGATGACCTAAAGCTCGACACCATCATTCCCGATTCGCCGAACCAGCCTTATGACATGCTCACGATTATTGAGTCGCTGGTTGACCACCAAGACTTTCTTGAAGTTCAGTCGCTTTTCGCTCCGAACATCATCATTGGCTTTGCCCGCATCGATGGCCGAAGCGTTGGCATTATTGCCAACCAGCCACAGCAGATGGCGGGAACGCTCAACATTGAGGCTGGCGAAAAAGCGGCCCGTTTCGTGCGATTCTGCGATGCCTTCTCGATTCCAATCTTGACCCTCGTTGACGTGCCAGGTTACCTACCTGGCACCGATCAAGAGTGGGCCGGCGTAATTCGCCGCGGAGCCAAGTTGCTTTACGCATATGCCGAGGCAACCGTTCCGCTGGTTACCGTTATTACTCGCAAGGCTTACGGCGGCGCTTACATTGTTATGGGTTCGAAGCAACTTGGTGCCGACATCAACCTAGCCTGGCCAACCGCCGAAATCGCGGTCATGGGCGGCCAGGGTGCCATCAACATTTTGTTTCGCGACCAAATCAAAAAGGCAGAAGAAGCCGGCGAAGACATCAACGCGGTGCGCGCCAAACTCGCAGCCGAATACACCTATAACGTTGCCAGCCCATTCTTGGCAGCCGAGCGCGGTGAGCTCGACGGAATCATTGAACCGAGCGCGACCCGCGTTGCGGTAATCAAAGCGCTTCGTGCCCTTCGCACCAAGCGCGCCCAGATGCCACCGAAAAAGCACGGAAACATTCCGCTCTAATGCCCGACTCAAACGAACCGAACCTGCAAGCCGAACTTTCGGTAGTGCGCGGCAACCCAACCGAGGCTGAACTTGCCGCGGTGATTGCACTGCTAACTCAGGCTCGCGAAGAAGAGCTCAGTCACGGCACTCGCGTGGCAAGCCAGCCAAAATCTACTTGGGCAAAAAATGCCAGCATTTTGCGAAACTCGCTGACCCCTGGCCTTGGCCAGTGGGGCGCTCAGTTTCGACGCGGCTTCTAAAAGCGAACCGCACGAAGCGGCCTTGGATCGCCCGGCTGTGAAACCACAAAGCTAACGCGCAAGCTTCCGTATGAAATCGAACGGATGATAACGCGACCATGCTTCACCGTTGATAGTTCGGCAGCGATTCGGCTTCTCAATTCCGCTAACTGCTCGGTGTTGCAGTCATCAAGTTCGCTTTCAACAACGAAGATCACTTCAACATTTCGATCTCTAGCGGCGCGAACAGCCCGATGAACTTCATCATTCAGCAACCTTCTACCGGCCAGGCCATCACGAACGGCTTCCGCCGCAATTGAAAGCGAACTTTTATCAGCAATTTTTTCACCAGCCGCAATGCGCGAGAGTATCGGCTTGGCGCCCTGAAGTGTCTCTTCTAGAAGCTTGGCCCGTTCTTCACCGGCAATTTGGATTGAAACAGTTTGCTTTTGGATTTCGATTTCTTTTTGTTCTTTTGCTTCTATCTCATTATTCAGTCGTTCAAAACCAACCGCCGCCGCAGTTCCAGCAAAAATCAACAATCCACCACCAATCAAACCAGTGTTGAGAATTGCTTGAAAACCTCCCCAAATAACAAGTTCTGCCGTCATACTCAAAAAACCCAAAAGCCCCAGCCATCTGTGGCCTCTAACTGAAGTAATCGACAAGATTGTGGCAACGGCCCCCACATACCAAGTTTCATATGTCGAAAAGTTATTCACATTCAAAACCGAATTGACCAAAACGGGAATCGAGATTGCAACCAACAGATTAAACGCCGCTTGAGGCCATGGCAGTTTGATGTCTTTATAGAGAGCAACGCTGGTAATGCAGGCAACCAAATAGAGCACCAGGGCCAAAACAACGGGCCATGGTGAATCGTACTGAGGCAGCGCGACATAGCCGAGAAAAGCCAGCAATGTAGCAAACGCGAGAGCCGGAAGCCCCATTGCCCAACGATTTATCTCTATCAAGATTGCACCCAATGAAGTATCACGCGGCAGCCGGCACCCGGTTTCGTGTCGAGATAGGACTTTACTCCGACCGACTTGCACCTTTCAATAATTGAGCGCTGAATGCCAACCTGACCACGAGTGTCCCTGTGAAAGCGAAAGCCGCGTCCGTTGTCAGCGACAACGACTTTGACCCCAGCGCGTAATCCTTCGATTTTCATTCTGGTATTGGCCCGAGGCCCGGCATGGCGAACCGAGTTGTCTACAGCCTGCATTGTGCTTTCGGTAAGCGCTAACGCTATTTCGTTCGGAATCCAGAGATTTTCAAGTTCAATGGTTTCAACGTCGACACTTGGGTAATGTGCCCAAATAGTTTGCTGCAAGTTTTCGGCCCAGCCTTGAAGTGGGGCGTTTGGAGACTTCAAATCGTCTAACGTAAGCCGCTCCTGAATCGAGGCCACTGCTTCCTTGGCAGTAACCGAAGCTACATTCCAGTCTGAGTTTGACTCGGCAGCTAGCGCGGCTTCTATGGCCGCAAGAACTTGGTTGTGCACCAGAGTTTCCGCAGCAATCCGCTCTTTTTCGAGTGCATCCACTCGATTTTTCTCGGCTGCTGCCGTAACTGTTCTCAAGTGGATACTGTCTACGAGTCTCGCCCGGTTTCGAAGCGCCCAAACAATGGCGCTTAGAGAGGCAGAAAGCAGAAAGACATAGGCTGCATCTTCTAGAGAGCGTCTTAACGTCTCTGAACCACCACTTGGCGAGGTCGCAAGCAGCACCCAAAGACCTGGAAGCAATAATTGCAGGCCCGTTGCCAACACACCCGAAAAGCCAATACCAGCGGAAATCGCAGCATTGCCGAGTGCCCACCAGACCCATGGTTGCTGATTCTGGGGCCAGTCACCCGATAACTGGAATCTCCAAGTCTCGATTAGAACCAAAACGATGATCGAATGCACCCGATACCAAAACCTTGCGTCACCTGTGCGCCAGGCGGTAACAAACATTGCCGCAATCACCAACGCAAATGCCATGATGGCCATGGCCGATTGCGTATTTAGAAGTAGCCTTTGACTCCATGCGTGGTAAAGGGCCTCTAGAGCACTTACTGTGCACGCAAGAGAATAGATTCTCGATACCAGCCGTTCGGTGGTTTGAGTGGCAAACGAGCGCGCTGAAATCATTCAGTGGCTACCAAGCTAACTATGGTTTCAAAATGGTGGGTGTGCGGAAACAGGTCGAATGAGCGAATGGCGGCAATCTGGTAGCCACCCGGCAGCAATTCGCCAAGGTCGCGGGCCAGCGCCACCGGGTCGCAGGCAACATAAATGAGGTGTTTCGGCTTGAGTCGAAGCAGCTGCTCAACAACCTGACGGCCGGCACCAGAGCGCGGTGGGTCAATCACGAAGGTGGAATCTGCCTTGATCGACGAGAGTTTAGCCAGGTAGCGCTCAACCGAGAGTGCCACCGCGCGAATTCCCTTTACGTCAGCCAGGTTGGCTTGGGCGTCTTCGGTGGCAACCTTGGAATCTTCAACGGTGGTGAGCTTTAGTTCACTGCCAAACTTTTGAACCAGCGCACCGCTAAATAAGCCAACGCCGGCGTAAAGATCGTGGTTATCTGCGTTCACGTTGAAACCGGCTTGGGCGGCCAGTTCAGCCACGGTGGCGCCAAGCGTTTCGGCAGCCTCGAGGTGAACCTGCCAGAAACCTCCGGCAGAAACTCGAAACGTTCGCCCAACAGCTCGTTCGAGCAACTTGAGGTCACCCTTTGGTTTTTTGTCGACCAGGTACTGCGCCTGACCAGTGCTAGAGACCGCGATGCTGATTCGGCGAACGCTTTGCCAATTCTTGAGGTGCAAGCCAAGCTCGTTGATTTCATCAACTGCCAGAGCCAGCCGCTTCACGGGAACCACCTCGTGAGTGCGCTCTTTGAACGGGCCAGCGTTACCGGTTTCATCAACCTGCAATTGCACCCTGGTTCGGTAGCCCAAGCCGTTGCCAGTTACCTCGCGTGGAAGCGGTTCGACCGCCACCTCAAGTTCAAGCTTCGCCATTCGCTGTAGCGCTTCGGTTAGCACCTGCTGCTTCAGCACCCGTTGATAGGGAAGCGCTATGTGACCAAACTCGGCGCCACCTGCAGAACCAGTCTCGGCCTCTGGCCAGACATGCTTCACTCGGTGCTCACTCGGCTGCAAGATTGCTACCGGTTCGGCTCGACAGAATGAGCCACCCTTGTCTTCAAAAACCTTGGCCAGCACTTTCTCGCCTGGCAGAACGTGACTTACAAAGACCACTCGACCTTCATGACGCGCAACGAAGATGCCGCCGTGGGCAACCTTCTCGATGTCGAGGGTTAGCTCTCGACCTAGCCAATTGGACTTTAGGTTCACCGCACAAGTTTGGCACAGCCTTTAGACGCCCGCCCCTAATCTGGATGGATGAAGTTATTACTCGCCTCGACCTCACCGGCTCGCCTCAGCGTTTTGCGCGCCGGCGGAATCGAACCCAAAGTGATTTCACCCAATGCCGACGAAGAGGCGCTCACCGCTTCGGCCCTAGCTGAAGGGCTTATCGAAACCACGGCAGACATGGTTGGTTTCTTGGCCCGCGCCAAAGCCGAGTCGGTGCTCGATTTGCCTGAGGCCGCGGGTGTGTTCGTGCTCGGCTGCGATTCTTCGCTCGAGTTTCAAGGCGAATCGCTCGGTAAGCCACATGAGCCAGCTGTGGCCATTGAGCGCTGGAAGAAACTTCGCGGAAACTGGGGCCTACTTCACAGCGGGCACTACCTAATTGATAACCGCGACCCATTCAATCGTCGAGTGGCTTTAGAAACCTCAAGCGCCAAAGTCTTCTTTGCGAACCTGAGCGATAAAGAAATAACGGATTACGTGGCAACCGGTGAGCCACTGAAGGTGGCCGGTGCTTTTACCATTGACGGTTTGGGAGGTGCCTTTCTCGACGGCATCGAGGGCGACCCACACACCGTGATTGGGTTGTCACTGCCAGCGCTTCGCCGTATGGCAAACGAACTCGACTTTCATTATCCGGATTTCTGGAACCTCTAATAGGCTTGAGCGCATGACTGCAACTGCCAAGAAGATCACCAAGGTTTTGATTGCCAACCGCGGCGAAATCGCGGTTCGCATTGCCCGCGCCGCGAAAGACGCCGGCATTGGTTCGGTTGCCGTTTATGCCGACCAAGACCGCGATGCCCTGCATGTGAAGTTGGCCGACGAGGCTTACGCCTTGCACGGCACCACCAGTGCCGAAACCTATCTGGTTATCGACAAGATCTTGGGCGTAGCCAAGCAGTCCGGCGCAAATGCCGTTCACCCCGGTTACGGTTTCTTGGCAGAAAATGCCGACTTTGCCCGTGCGGTAATCGCCGCCGGATTGATCTGGATTGGGCCATCCCCAGAAGCCATTGAAAAACTTGGCGACAAAGTTTCTGCCCGTCACGTTGCCGAAAAAGTTGGTGCGCCGCTGGCCCCGGGAACCCTGAACCCGGTTTCGGGCGCAGGTGAAGTTCTAGATTTCGTAAAGCAGCACGGGGTTCCGGTTGCCATCAAGGCTGCCTTCGGCGGCGGTGGCCGCGGCATCAAGGTTGCCTATAAAGAAGAAGAAGTTGCCGAGCTATTCGAATCGGCCACCCGTGAGGCGATTGCCGCTTTTGGCCGTGGTGAATGTTTCGTTGAAAAGTATCTTGAGAAGCCTCGCCACGTTGAGACGCAGTGTCTGGCCGATGCATACGGAAACGTTGTTGTGGTTTCAACTCGCGATTGCTCGCTGCAGCGCCGCCACCAGAAGCTGGTTGAAGAAGCACCCGCCCCATTTCTAACCGAAGACCAGGTCAAACGCCTCTATGAGTCGAGCAAGGCCATTTTGAAAGAGGTTGGCTACCAAGGTGCCGGAACCTGCGAGTTTCTGGTTGCCCAAGACGGCACCATTTCATTTCTCGAGGTAAACACTCGATTGCAAGTTGAGCACCCGGTTAGCGAAGAGGTAACCGGCCTAGACCTAGTGCGCGAGCAATTTCGCCTCGCCGAGGGTGGCAAGCTCGACTATGCCGACCCGGCAATCAAGGGTCACAGTTTTGAGTTTCGCATCAACGGCGAAGATCCGGGCCGCAACTTCATGCCGGCGCCGGGAACCGTTCACGCGTTCAACGCGCCGAGCGGGCCTGGTGTTCGCGTAGACACCGGAGTTCAGTCGGGCGACGTGATCTCTGGCTCGTTCGACTCGATGATTGCCAAACTTATTGTTACCGGGTCAACTCGTGAAGAGGCACTCGCCCGCTCGCGCCGCGCACTCGACGAGATGCAGGTTCACGGCCTTCCAACCGTGCTCGACTTTCACCGCAAAATTGTGAATGACCCAGCCTTCATTGGCGCCAACGGCAAGTTCGGCATTTACACCCGCTGGATCGAAACCGAGTGGAACAACGACATTGCCCCGTGGGAAGGCATTGCCGAAACCGGTGCCTCCCCCGCAGAGCGCAACAACGTTGTGGTTGAAGTTGCCGGCAAGCGCATTGAGGTTAGCCTGCCAAAGCGCCTGCTGGTTGGTGGTGCAGCTAGCGCCGCCGCCGCGGCTCAGGCACCTGCCCGAAAGAGTTCTGGCGCTGGCGCTGGTTCAGGCGCCGCTAGCGGTAACTCGCTGAAGGCACCCATGCAGTCAACCGTTGTGAAGATTGCCGTGGCCGTTGGCGACACCGTGAATCAGGGTGACCTGGTTGTGGTTCTCGAGGCCATGAAGATGGAACAGCCGATGAACGCTCATAAGGCGGGAACCATCAAGTCAATCGGCGCAGCCGTTGGTGAAACCGTGCCGGCTGGCACCGTGCTGCTAGAAATCGAAGACTAGGCGCCTCTTATAGATTCGGAATATGCAAGCTTCTGGCGGCATCCGAAATTGACGCCGAAAGCGACGGGTAAACCGTAAAGGTTCTAGCCAGTTCGTCAACCGTGAGTCGATTCTCGATGGCAATGGCAATGGGGTAAATCAACTCAGAAGCCTGCGGTGCAACCACTACCCCTCCAATAACTGTTCCGCCGGTAGAGCAGATCAGCTTGATGAAACCTTCTTCCATCTGACGCATCTTGGCGCGCGGGTTTCGCTCAAGCTCGAGCTTTACAACGTGACCGTTTACCAGACCGGCGTCAAGTTCGGCTTGGCTCCACCCAACCGAAGCAATCTCTGGCGAGGTGAATACGTTCGAGGCCACGTTGCGAACTTGGGTTGGCGCAGACACATCGCCCATGGTGTGAAACACGGCGGTGCGACCCTGCATGGCACTCACCGAGGCAAGCGGCAAAAAAGTTGAGCAATCGCCCACCGCGTATACGTTGGCGCGCGAGGTTCGTGCCACCTTGTTCACAATAACCTGGCCGAGCTCGTTCAGATTTACTCCGGCCTCAACCAGCCCAAGCCCGTCGGTGTTCGGAATGGCACCCACGGCCATCAAGCAGTGGCTGCCGTCAACCACTCTGCCGTCTGCCAAGGTAACGCGAACGCCGTCGCCGGTGTTCACCACAGACTCGGCGCGGGCCTGATTCATAATCTGCATTCCGCGTCGGCGAAGCACCTTCTCGAGCACATCGGCAGCATCGGCATCGCTTCCAGGAAGCACCTTGTCGCGCGATGAAATCAGGGTGACCTGACATCCGAGTTGTAAATAGGCAGAGGCGAACTCGGCGCCTGTAACACCGGAACCAACCACAATCATGTGCTCTGGCAGTTCGCGAAGTTCATAAAGCTGGGTCCAGGTGAGAATGCGTTCACCATCTGGTTTCGCAGATTCAATTTCACGCGGATGCGCGCCAACAGCGACGATGATGGTCTTGGCTTCGAGGCGCTCTTCTGGCGAATCTTCGACGGCATCGACAACCACGTGGTGGTTTCCGTCGAGGCGGCCGGTGCCGTTAATAACCCGAACGCCAGCGTTTACGAGGGTGTCGAGCATTTCATCTGACTGAGCCTGGGCTAGGTTGAGCAACTGCTCGTTGACTTGCCCCAGATTTAGCGAAACCTTCGGCTTCACGATGGCGCCGTTTACCGTGAAGTGCAGGCCTAGGTTGCCAGAGTGAACCACGTGCTCGGCGGCCTCTGCTGTGGCAATCAAAGTTTTTGATGGAACCACGTCTGTAAGCACAGCGGCTCCGCCGATTCCGCGGCGCTCAATGAGTGTTACATCGGCGCCCAACTGCCTTCCGGCGAGGGCAGCTTCATAGCCGCCTGGGCCGCCACCAATAATGACGATGTGGTGATTTTTCTGGGTTTCGTTGCTCACCTATCCATTGTCGCATCTGTACTTTAATTCCAGTCACACTCTGCGGTTTAGACTCGAAAATATGAACAACGTGCTCAACGAACCAAGCAGTGACCCATTCGAAGTTGCAAGTCAGGCGGCAGCGCAACTTCTGGCTAAAGCCGGGGTTGATGGCATCGATGTGGCGCTTACGCTTGGCTCGGGTTGGGCGAAAGCCGCCGACCTGTTTGGCGAAACTCTGGCAACCATCGATGCCAGCGAAATCGTAGGTTTTTCAAAGCCCGTGGTTGAGGGGCACTTGCCAACGCTTCGGGTAGTTCGCCTCGAAAGCGGCAAACTTGCGCTAATTCTTGGTGCCCGCACCCACTACTACGAGGGCCACGGGGTTCGTCGCGTGGTGCACGGGGTGCGCACCGCTGCCGCGGCCGGCGCCAAGATCATGATTCTCACTAACGGGTCTGGCGGAATCAAAGAGCACTGGGCCAACGGAACTGCGGTGCTTATCTCTGACCACATCAACCTAACCGCCGACAGCCCAATTGAGGGTGCCAACTTCATTGACCTCACCGACCTTTATTCACCGCGACTTCGCTCGCTGGTAAAGCAAACGGATGCCAGCATCGAAGAGGGTGTCTATGTGCAGCTTCGAGGCCCTCACTATGAAACGCCGGCTGAGGTGCAAATGTGCAAGGCAATCGGTGGTCACCTGGTTGGCATGTCAACGGCGCTCGAGGCCATTGCCGCTCGCGAACGGGGCATGGAGGTGCTTGGGCTTTCACTCATGACCAACCTGGCTGCGGGAATTCAAAAGACACCGCTAAACCACGAAGAAGTTCTGGCTGCTGGGGTCGCCGCCGAACCGCGCTTGAGTGCCCTGTTGAGCAAGGTGGTTAACCAACTTTGAGCCCCCAAGATTTACTTGCAGTGGCGCAAGATTGGCTTGATCAAGACCCAGACCCAATCACCCGCTCTGAGCTGCGCGAACTTATAAAAGCGAAGAAAACCACCGTAATTCGCGAACTTTTCGAGGGCCGAATCGCATTCGGAACCGCTGGGCTGCGCGCGGCACTTGGCCCTGGGCCTGCCCGAATGAATCGACTGGTGGTTACCCAAACTGCTGCCGGTATCGCCAACTGGTTGATGCAAAACGCAGAGTCGATCACCCCAAGCGTGGTAATCGGTTACGACGCCAGAATCAACAGCCGGGCGTTCGCACAAGATTCGGCTGCAGTCTTTAGCGCTGCCGGCGTGCGCGCGCTACTTTTCGAGACCGCCATCGCCACGCCTATTTTGGCTTACGCGGTGAAACAGTTCGGCTTCTCGCTTGGCGTTATGGTCACCGCCAGTCACAACCCGGCCAAAGACAACGGTTACAAGGTCTATTTGGGCGGAAGCCACGGTGGCTCGCAAATCGTTTCGCCGGTAGATAAGCAAATGGCGGTGGCCATTGCCGCGGTAGCCAAATCGCAGCGTTACGAGCAAATCTCCCGCGCCGAGGCCTACCAGGTGGGCGGCCAAGACATTATTGAGAGCTACCTTGCAACCACGGCCGCCCTGGTTGCACCGCACACCGGCCCGGCACTCAAGGTGGTTTACACCGCAATGCACGGGGTTGGCTGGGCCACCACGAAAAGACTTTTCGCCAAGGTGGGTCTGCCAGAACCAATCGGCGTTTCTCAACAACTTGAACCCGACGGCAACTTTCCCACCGCACCGTTCCCGAATCCAGAAGAACCGGGCGTGCTCGATTTGGCCTTCGCTCGTGCCACCGAGGTAGGCGCCGACCTGGTGATTGCCCATGACCCAGACGCCGATCGCCTCGCCGTTGGCATTGCAACTGGCACCGAGCCGGCATTTCGAAGGCTCACCGGCGATGAAGTTGGCCTACTGATTGGCCACCATTTGGCAGAACAGGCGGTTGCTGCGGGGGTCAAAGGCACCCTGGCAACCACCGTGGTTTCGAGCTCGGCACTTGCCAAGGTGGCAAAGAAGCACAGATTGAAATACGTTGAAACCCTCACCGGCTTCAAGCATTTGGCACGGGTTGCAGACCTGCTTTTCGCCTATGAAGAGGCTCTCGGTTACAGCGTGAACCCATCGAAAGTTCCAGATAAAGACGGCATTTCGGCAAGCCTGGTTTTCGTTTCGCTCGCCAACCAGCTGGCCGCCAACGGAATCAGCATTTCCAAGAAATTAGACGAACTCGGCAAACTTTACGGTTACTTCGAAACCAAACAAATCACCGTAAAGGTGAAGAAGCAAGCCGACCTAACCAAATTGATGAACAAACTGCGCCAAAAACCGCCGACCAAAATCGACAAGACCGAATTCGAACTCACCGACCTTTTGAGCGCGAAGGGCCGGTTGCCAAAAACCGATCTGCTGCGATTCGCGTTGGCAGATGGGCGAAGAATTGTGATTCGCCCTTCTGGCACCGAGCCAAAACTCAAGTGCTACCTGCAGGTGCAAGGCGAAACCAAAGAAAGCGCACTGTTCGCAATGGCAACACTTGAGGCTGCCGCAGCAAAGTTGCTCGGAACAACCGCCGATTAGAGCAGGGTTGCGCCTAGTTTCTGGGCTACCTCGGCAACATCCATCACTCGGTCAATCACTATTACCTCGGTTGGGGTGTTGCGAAGTTCATCGGCAATATTTGCCGTGGTCAAAAAGATTTGTGCATCGCGCTGCAACTTGGCATCTTCTAGGCTGGCAGCCGTTACCGTTGCCGTTACCCCAATTTGCTTGAGCGCTTTGTCGGCGGTGATTTTCAAGAGGGCGCTGGTGCCGGTTCCGACCCCACAAACGGCAACGATTTTCATTCGGCAATCTTTGCACTTGCAACTTCGAAAGAAGCCCTGACTTCAGCCTCGTCGCCTGCATTTAACAAGAAGTTAATCTGCTCGGGCAGCATCAGCCAGTTTGCGAACTCGGCCATTAGTTCGGCGTGCGAATCGCCCACCTGAGCTGCCAATGCAAAAACAAGGTTCACCTTTTGGTCACCAAAATCAACCGGATGCACCAAACGAGCAAGCGAGAAACCGTGCGATAAAACCTGGTCGGTGATTGCCGCGTGAGCCAGCGCCACCCCAGGCGCAATCACAATGTATGGCCCGTGGGTTTCGACCGAGGCAACCATGGTTTCAACGTATACACCGGTGGCGCGACCACTGGCTACCAAGCCGGTTCCCGCCGCCCGAATGGCCTCTTGCCAATCGGGCACCGCTACCCCGAGCAGCATTGAACCCGGCGCAAAGGCATCGCTCAGTCGGCTCATTTGCCTAGCTGACCGAACCCCTGCTCAATAACATCCATCATTTCTTCGCGATGTTCGCGGTCTTGAAAAGCCACGCTGGCAGCGTTCATTTGCAGGGTCATGATTTCGTCGGCGCTTAGCTCAAACTCTTTGGCAATCAACTCGAGTTCGCGAGAAACCGAAGTGCCACCAAGCAGGCGATTGTCTGGGTTCACGGTTACCTTGAAGCCAAGTTCAAGAAATACCGCTAACGGATGATCTGCCAGAGTTGGCGCTTCAGGCTCTTCTTCGCCTTCACCCTCAACCACGAAGTTCAACGCCCCGGTTTGCAGGTTTGAGGTTGGGCACATTTCGAGGCCGATGCCGCGGTCGTAGATGTATCTGGCAACCGGGCCAAGCTCAACCACATCGGCGTCACCGTCTTCGTGAGAAAACAGAATGTCTTCGAACAGGCGCACGCCGTGGCCAATTCGAAGGGCACGGCCAGTAACCAGTGCGTCGCGAATGCTGGCTAAACCATCGGCTTCACCGGCGTGAATGGTTACCGGCATTAGTTCGGCAGCCAAATAGTCGAATGCCAGCTGGTGCATCGATGGCGGAAAACCGAGCTCTGGGCCGGCGATGTCAAAGCCAACCACACCGCTATCGCGGTGTTTCACTGCAAGTTCGGCAATCTCGAGCGAGCGATCTGACTGGCGCATTGCCGTGATGATCTGACCGGTGCGAACCCAGTGGCCCTGCTTCTCGGCTTCGTGCATGCCAAGTTCTAGACCGTCTTGAACCGCCTCAACGGCTTCGTCAAGCGTGAGCCCCTGAAGTTGGTGCTGCTCTGGCGCCCAACGCACCTCGCCGTAAATAACGCCGTCGGCCACCAAATCGGCCACGAACTCGCTGGCGATGCGAGTTAGTGACTTTTTGGTTTGCATTAGCGCGGTGGTGACATCGAAGGTCTTTAGGTAATCGACCAGTGAGCCAGAGTTGGCCGACTGCTCGAACCACAGCTGAAGCTCGGCGGCCGTGCTGCCTGCCACCTCAAGGTTTGACTCTGCCGCGAGTTCGAAAACGGTCTGCGCCCGAAGCCCGCCGTCAAGGTGATCGTGTAGTGAAATCTTGGGCAATTTGCGAAGTTTTGTGCTCATTTAGTGGTTACCTTGCCGCTATTAATGTCTTTGGTTAATTGCGCCAATTCGTTGGCTAACGAGACGCTGAACGAAGTGCCGTGGGTTGCGGTGAGGCCAGTGCCCCCGTTACTAAGGTTCGCCACCAGGGTCGATGGCAAATCGCTAAAGCTGGCCTGCAGAGCAGCCAGGGTGTCGGCGTAAATCAAGCCAACTAGATTCACGGTGGCCGAAGTCAAAATCTGATCTTTGAACTTTTCGGCGGCTGGGTCGAACCACCAGTCTGAGTCAGTGAAAATCAGGTGAATCTTTTGCAGTG
>CANFOX010000010.1 GCA_947448845.1 Microbacteriaceae bacterium
AGCGCCATCCCGAAAGCCAAAGAATCTGGTTGGCACCTGCGAACAAGCCACCAACTACCGGGCCAATAACCGAGGATGTTGCGAAGACCGCAAGGAACATACCCTGATAGCGAGCGCGCTCGCGAGGTGGCACGACATCCGCAAGAATCGCGATTGATAGTGAGAACAAGCCACCGGCACCGATGCCCTGAATGGCGCGGAATGCGGCCAGTTGATACATGGTGTCGGCGAAACCACAGGCAACCGAACCAACCACGAACACCGCAATGGCAAAAATAAAGAGTCTGCGACGACCGAAGATGTCACCGAGTTTTCCGTAAATGGGAGTCGAGATAGTTGAGGTGATCATGTAGGCGGTGGTAACCCAAGCCTGCAGGTCGAGACCCTTTAGATCGTCTGCGATGGTGCGCATTGCGCTACCCACTACCGACTGATCAAGTGCCGAGAGGAACATGCCAGACATGAGTCCGGCGAGAACAAACATGATTTGGCGGTGGGTCATTACACCGGTTTTAGCCGATTCCGCTGCCGCTGCTTTACGTTCTGCACGTGCCAAAATAAGACCTTTTTCTGCTGAGGGTTAGACTTTGAACCGTGTTCAAGCCTAACCTGCGACTGCTTTGGGCGTTGCCCGTTCTTTCAATCACTTTGGGGCTGGCATTATTCCCCGGTGTTTTACCTTCAAGCGCCGAAACCCCCGGCGCAGCGGCTATTCCAACCCCAACCCGCATGCCGCCGGTTTACAACTTTGACCGCAACCTTTATTCGCTCGACGATTCCGCCTCGCCCTGGGTTGTGGTGAACAAGCGCACCCCGCTCTACCCGCTTCGATACAAGCCAAAGTCTCTGGTGAAGCCAGCCATGCCAGGCGCCGGAAACCCATATGGGCTAAAGCTGGCAAAGGTTGCTGGCACCGCACTTGTGAAGATGGCCAAGGCCATGAAAGCCGCCGGCGCTGGCACGCTGGTGCTGCAGAGCGGCTATCGAAGCTATGTCTCTCAGGTTTCGGTTCACAATGCCCAGGTAAAGCGTTACGGGCTGGCAAAGGGTGAGGCGCTCGCCGCGAGGCCGGGTTTCAGCGAACACCAAACTGGTCTCGCCGCCGATTTGGCTGCCGTTGGTCAGCACTGCACCATTCAGATTTGCTTTGCCAAAACCAAGGCAGGTAAATGGCTTGCATCTAATGCTTATAAATACGGATTCATTTTGCGCTACCCAGCTGGCCAGACCCCAATTACCGGCTACCAGTTTGAACCTTGGCACTTTAGGTTTGTTGGGCAAGAACTGTCAAAAGAAATGAAGATCGAAAGCATTGGCGTGCTTGAGCTTTTCTGGCGGTTGCCCTACGCACCAACTTACGCAGGCTAGTCGGTAAGCACCGAATCAACCAGGGCCTTGGCCTCAACCTGCACTTGCGCTAGGTGCTCTTGACCCAAGAACGATTCGCCATAAATTTTGTAAACGTTCTCGGTGCCAGAAGGCCTAGCTGCGAACCAGGCATTTTTCGTAACCACCTTTAGACCACCAAGCGCCGCGCCGTTTCCTGGGGCATGGGTAAGAATTTCGGTGATCGGCTCACCGGCAAGACTCGACGCGGTAACCGCACTCGACGCAATCTTGCCAAGCTTGGTTTTTTGAGCCACCGAAGCCGCAGCATCGATGCGCTCGTAGGCTGGTGCACCAAATCGCCCAGTCAGCTCGAGGTAGTGCTGGCTCGGAGAGCTTCCGGTGACCGCCTGAATCTCGCTGGCAAGCAGGGCCAGAATCAGGCCATCCTTGTCGGTTGACCAAGGGTCACCGTTTTGTCGCAAAAACGATGCGCCGGCAGACTCTTCGCCGCCGAAACCAACCGAACCGTCGATGAGACCGGGCACGAACCACTTGAAACCAACCGGCACCTCAATTAGTTTGCGCCCGAGCGATTCGACCACGCGATTGATGATGCTTGAAGAAACCATAGTTTTTCCAACCGCAGCATCTGCTCGCCACATCGGGCGATTTTGGTAAAGGTAATTTATGCACACGGCCAAAAAGTGATTCGGGTTCATTAGCCCGTGGTCGCGGGTCACAATGCCGTGACGATCGGCGTCGGCATCGTTTGCGGTTGAAATGTCGAACCGTTCTTTGCCGCCAATCAGACTGGCCATGGCGAACGGTGACGAGCAGTCCATGCGAATCTTTTCATCCCAATCCAGGGTCATGAAACCGAACTGAAAGTCAACGTTTGGGTTTACCACGCTGAGGTTTAGGTCGTATTCTGCACCGATTTCACCCCAATAATCAACGGATGCGCCGCCCATTGGGTCGGCACCAATCGACACGTTGGCGTGCTTGATCGCAGAAAGGTTAATCACTTCGCCGAGCTGCGAAATGTATCGGCGCATAAAGTGAAACGGTTCTGAATTCGGCTTGGCTCGCTTCACCGCGCGCGAGCCATCGAGAATAATGGCGTTCGCACGAGCGGCTACCCAGTTCGTGGCATCTGAATCTGCCGGGCCACCGTGCGGCGGGTTGTACTTGAAACCACCGTCGGTGGGTGGGTTGTGACTTGGCGTAATAACCAAGCCGTCTGCGAGGTCGGTGGCCCCGGCCGCCTTGCCGCGGTTGTGATCGATGATGGCAACCGAAACTGCCGGGGTAGGTGTGTAGCGGCCGTCGGCATCGGTTAGGGCAATAACGCCGTTTCCGGCCAAGACCTCGAGCGCGGTTTGCTCGGCCGGGCCACTCAACGCGTGGGTGTCTTTGCCAACGTAGATGGGCCCACCAATGTTTTGCTCGCGGCGGTATTCCACAATGGCCTGGGTGATGGCCGCAATGTGGGTTTCGTTGAACGACCCATCAAACGCATTACCGCGGTGACCCGAGGTGCCAAACAACACCTTTTGCTCGGCCAGTGTCACATCGGGCACAATCTGAAAATAGGCATCCACCAGTTTTTCAATGTTTACTAGGTCAGATTCTTTTGCCGGTTGGCCCGCACGCTCACTCATATTCACATTTTGGCAGTTAACCTTGATGCATGTCATTACACCTTGGTAACGCTTCTGGTAAACCCAGTTATTCATTTTTGGGGCCAGTGGGAACCTTCACCGAGCTTGCCCTGAAACAGGTGGCCGGGGCCAAAAGCGCCAAAGCTAGAGCTGTTGATTCGGTGGCCGAGGCACTCGATGACATTGCCGCGGGTCGCTCGACTCGCGCCATTATTCCGGTTGAGAATTCCATTGAAGGCGGAGTCTCGGCCACGCTCGATGCGCTTGCCACCACCAGCGACATTCGCATCTATGGCGAATACCTGGTGCCGGTGAACTTCAACCTTTATGCGCGCAAGGGCACCAAACTTGCCGACGTGAAAGTTATTGCCACCCACCCAACCGCTTACCCGCAGTGCCGAGGTTGGTTGGCCGCGAACCTACCCGGCGCCAAGCATCTGCCTGCCACCTCAACCGCTGCCGCAGCCGCCGGCTTGCTCGAGAATAACCTTGCCGATGCCGCCATTGCAGCGGTTACCGCGGGTGACCACTATGACCTTGCAGTGCTTGCCAAAAACATTGGCGACAACAAGCACGCCCAAACCCGATTCATTCAGGTTGGGCTTCCTGGAGCGCTTCCAAAGCCAACCGGGGCAGACAAAACCAGCGTGATTGTTGAGCTGCCAACCGATCGGCCGGGAACCCTGCTTGAGATGCTCGAGCAGTTTGCCGCCCGAGGCGTGAACCTCACCCGCATTGAATCGCGGCCGATTGGTGATCGCCTTGGCCGCTATCGCTTCAACATTGACGCCGAGGGGCATGTGCTAGATGATGCGGTTGGCGAAGCGCTAACCGGCCTTCACCGATTCAGCCCGAAGGTGGTCTTCTTGGGCTCATACCCTCGAGCCGACAAGGTTCAAACCAAGCCAAACGGCAACAACTCGAATAAAGATTTCGCCGCCGGCGACGCCTGGCTCAAGCACATTCGCTCTGGGCGCTAACTAAACCAACACGCGAATCGCGTGATGCAACACCGTGAATTCGGCACGCTTCACGTTCAGCACCGCGTCGCCATCCATTTGTAAAGCAATCTCGTTTTCGGCGGTAACCGAAATGGCCCTACCGGTTAGGTTTTCAAGAATGGTCAGCGGGGTGAGGGTAACAAGAAGTTTTCTGCCGGCGCGAGTTCTGCCGATCCAGGCGTTTTGCCAGGTGACTCGAGACCAAAACACAATCCAGTCCCAGGCATTTCTTGGGCCAACCACGGCAACGTCGAGCAACCCGTCGTCGAGCTTCGCCGCTGGCATCAGGCTGATGTTGCCTGGCAAGAAGCCACAGTTTCCAATCAAGAGCGATTGAATCTTCAGTGAGCGTGCCGGGTTGCCATCAACCGAAATTTCGATTCGCTGCCTTCCAGCAGGTAGCGACTTCACGCCGCCATCGATATATGCCATCCAGCCAATTCTTCGTTTCAGTTTCAAATCGGTGTTCATCATGATTTTGGCGTCGATGCCGAGCCCTGCCATAACTGCAAAACAAATGCTGCCCCGAATGCCCTCGGGGGTTTCATATGCCACTTTGCCCAGGTCGATTGACCGCATCGAGCCGAGAATGCCGATGGTAACCGCGCGCTCGAGGTTGTTGAGCGGCAGCCGCAGGTTTCTGGCCAACACGTTACCCGTGCCCACCGGCACAATGCCAAGCAGCACTTCGGTGCCACGAACTGCCTCAACAATTGGGCGAATTGTGCCGTCTCCGCCAACCACCAAAATCTGAGTAGCGCCCATTGCCATAGCCCGTTCGGCTTGCTGGCCACCGCTTTCTTCGAAGCTGGTCGCAAGCCAAAGGGTTGGCTCGAAACGACCCTTAGCGGTGGTGAGTTCAACCAGGGCGCGAAGGCGGCGAAGGTTTATTTTGCCGGGGTGATAAATAACGGCAAGGCGAACCTTTCGCTTCGACCCCGCCCGACTACTCACCCCTAAAGAATAGCCAAGTAGGCTTAACGGGTGATTGACCTCAATTTGCTTCGCGACAACCCAGATGCCGTAAAGGCCTCGCAGCGCGCCCGTTTGGCAGACGAAACCCTAGTTGATCAGGCGGTGGCTGCCGATGCCGCCTACCGCAAGGCGCTCGCCGAGTTCGAGCAACAGCGCGCCGAGCAAAACAAGAGTGCAAAAGCGGTTGGCGCGGCTAGCCCAGAACAGCGCCCCGCCTTGTTGGCAGAGGCTCAGGCGCTCGCCGCGAAGGTGAAAGAACTTGAGGCTGCGGCCAGCGCGGCAAGCGAAGCCCGCGACCAAGTGCTCTGGAAGATTGAAAACGTTGTGCTTTCTGGGGTTCCAACCGGCGGCGAAGATGACTTTGAACTTGTTAAAGAAGTAGGCACCAAACCCACCTTCGCTTTCGAGCCACGCGACCACCAAGAACTTGGTGAAATTCTCGACATCATCGACATTCCTCGCGGCACCAAAATTGCCGGTACTCGCTTTTATTTTCTAAAAGGATGGGGTGCCCGGCTCGAACTGGCCATGATGAGCCTGGCGCTTGATCAGGCAGCGGCTGCCGGTTTTACCGCGCTAATCACACCAACTTTGGTTCGCCCAGAAATCATGGCAGGCACCGGCTTTTTGGGTGAGCATGCCGACGAAATCTACTACCTCGAAAAAGATGACCTCTACCTAACCGGCACCAGCGAGGTTGCACTGGCTGGTTACCACCGCGACGAAATCGTTGACCTAAGCCACGGCCCGCTACGTTACGCCGGATGGAGCACCTGCTACCGACGTGAAGCCGGCTCTGGTGGCAAAGACACCCGCGGCATTCTGCGCGTTCACCAGTTCAACAAACTTGAGATGTTCAGCTATTGCCTGCCAGAGCACGCCGAGGCAGAGCACGCCAAACTACTAGCTTGGCAAGAGCAGATGCTTCAGGCATGCGAACTGCCATACCGCGTGATTAACACCGCGGCAGGAGACCTCGGTTCGAGTGCGGCGGCCAAGTTCGATGCCGAGGCTTGGGTGCCAAGCCAAAACACCTATCGCGAGCTCACCTCGACCTCGAACTGCACCACGTTTCAGGCTCGCCGCCTAAACATGCGCTACCGCAATGAGGCTGGCAAAACCGAAACTCTGGCCACTCTAAACGGAACCCTAGCCACCACTCGTTGGTTGGTTGCTATTTTGGAAAACCACCAGCAGGCAGACGGTTCGGTTGTTATTCCAAAGGCACTGCGCCCATACCTTGGCGGCCAAGAAGTAATTAGCCCCAAGTAAATGGCAGAACTAAATCCTGAAGATCGCTGGCTGATTGGCATCGACATTGACGGCACCCTGGTGCACGATGACGGTTTTCTTTCGGCAGCCGTAGTCGAACAGGTTAAGCGAGTGCGCGCCCTGGGTCATGAAATTGTGGTGGCCACTGGGCGATCGGCTTCCAACAGCATCCCTGTAATAAATGACATTGGTTTCATAGACGGCAAAGCGGTTTGCTCGAATGGCGCGGTAACCATAGCCGTGATGCCAGAACTCGACCGCGGGTTTCGCGCCGTTGAGGTTGTGGCCTTCGACCCAGCCAGAGTGCTGAATGAGCTGGTGCACAGCCTGCCGAACGCCCACTTTGCGGTCGAAGATGTTGACGGCAGTTACCGCTTTCACAAGCCTTTTCCCGCCTATGCTCTCGGCACGCAGAACTTTGAAACCCCGCTTCACGAACTGATGGCCCACCCGGTGAGCCGGGTTGTGGTGCTCTCGCCGAACCACGACACCGAAGAATTTCTCAAACTCATTGCCAACGTTGGGCTGCACTCGGTTAGCTATTCCATTGGTTACACGGCCTGGCTCGACATTGCCCCAAGCGGAGTTACCAAGGCCAGCGCACTAGACAAGATTCGCGCAGAAAAGGGAATCGACCCTGCGAAAACCATAGTGATTGGTGATGGCCGCAATGACATTCCAATGTTTGAATGGGCCAAAGCCGGCGGCGGATTAGCCTTCGCCATGGGTCAGGCCAGCGAAGAGGTTCAAGTGGCTGCCTCGGCAATCACCGCACCGGTAGAAGACGACGGCGTTGCCAGCGTTCTTTCAGATTTCGAAGGCATTCTATATACGCGTTCTCTCGGCTAAACTTATTTCTTGTTGTCTTTTAGGCAACTAGGAGAGCTGTCCGAGCGGCCGATGGAGCTGGTCTTGAAAACCAGTGAAGTGAAAGCTTCCGTGGGTTCGAATCCCACGCTCTCCGCGAGCGAGGCCCGAGTGTGTCGAAAGAGAAATCAAACGCAAGTTTGATTTCTTCGACACACTGGCTGAAGCCACGCCAGTCGTAGAAATTGGCTGGCACCGAAGGTTTACAAACAGGAGCACTGCGTGACCGAATCCCCACCCCGCAAACCCCGAGGCTTTGCACGTCACGGGCGCATCGCGGTGCAGTCAAAATCGAGCGCATTTTGGGGTCTGTTTTTCAAGGCTCTCGCCATTCTGGTTGGCGCCTCGGTGGCGGTCGCTGGGTTCTCGGTGGCCGACCTGTTCGGCACCATCCAGGGTCATGGAATTGCACTTCTTGACTCAAACGGAAACGCCGCCAAAGCACTCACCGCCGCCGACCTCAAAGGCCCAATCAATATGTTGCTGGTTGGCTCAGACACTCGCAAGGGTCAGGGCGGTGGCTTCGGTAGCGAAACTTCAAACCTCGCAGATGTCATCATTCTTCTGCACATTTCGGCAGATCGAAAAAACGCGGTGGCGGTCAGCTTTCCGCGTGACTCGATGGTGCCCTTTCCGGCCTGCCCGGCAACCCCAGAGTTTCCTGGTTCTGGGGTAGCAAGTTACCAGCAGATCAATGCCAGCTATGCCTACGGTGGCCCGGGCTGCACCCTGCTTGTTGTTCAACAGCTGGTTGGCGTGCAGATTCCTTACCTGGCCACCATCAACTTCAAGGGTGTAATCGAAATGTCGAACGCCATCGGTGGCGTTGAGGTTTGTGTGGCGAACCCAATCATCGACACCTACACCCACCTCAACATTCCTGCCGGAATGCACACCTTGCAGGGCCACGAGGCGCTTCAGTTCTTGCGCACCCGTCACGGCCTAACCGATGGCAGTGACCTTGCTCGCATCAGCAACCAGCAGGTCTACCTAACATCCTTGATTCGCAAGGTGAAGAGCCAGGGCGTTCTCACCAACCCGGTTTTGCTTTACTCGCTTGCCAATGCCGCCGCCCGCAACATGCAACTTTCGCAGAGCCTCACCGACCTGAACGTGATGGTGGGAATCGCTTCTGCCCTAAAGGGAATCGCACTCGACAAAATCACTCTGCTTCAAATTCCAACCCGAGGCGGATTAGCTGCCCCATACTCGGGCCGGGTTGAACCCATTTACGACCAGGCCAACATTATTTTCGAGAAGATTCGTAATGACGAACCGATTCTCATAAATAAAGGTGACACCCCGAGCCCGACGCCAAGTGCCTCAGCAAGCGCCAAGCCAAGCGCTTCACCAAGCGCAACACCATCTGCTACCGCTTTGCCTGATTGGGCAAACGGCACCAATGCCAGCCAAAAGGGTTGCTCAAACAAGTAGCAAATGCTTACCGTTTGGGTTACCAACGGTTATCGAATAAACTATTGAGGCTCCGCTTGGGGCATTGGAGACGTCGCATAGCCCGGTCGAGTGCGCCTCACTGCTAATGAGGTAGGGATCTTAAAGTCCCTCGGAGGTTCAAATCCTCTCGTCTCCGCAGATACTGAAAAGCCCCCAAAAAATCGGGGCTTTTCTTATTGCCCTCGAATAAGGTTTCGTTATGGGAAACCTTGTGATTTTTTCCGTAAACGTGAAAAAGTTGGCGAACTTTTATCAAGCAGTCATTGGCGTATATCCGCGCCCAAGACCAGGTGACAATGACAAAGATCTGAGACTTGGTAAAACGGGTGAAGAAATTCTGATTCACTCGATTCCGATTCGAATAGCCAAAGCTATTTCAGTGGAATCGCCTCCTATTCCTCGAGACGATTGCGCTATGAAGCCGATTTTTGACGTGGAGTCTTTAGCTGAATCTTTAGCTCAAGTTGAAAGCAATGGCGGTGTCGTAACGGATACGACGTTCACTTTAGACGGTTTGATTCGACGAGACATTATTGACCCTGAAGGTAACGTCATTCAGCTTCGAAGCTCATCTTCGGCTTAGGCTAAGGGCAGAACTACGTGGGGTTTTTGCAAACCTCATGCGATGAAAGGCCAAAAATGAGCAACTCTGCAGTTGTCGGTTACAAACACAAGTGGCTCGTGCTCACGGTCGTTCTCATCGCCGAGATGATGGATCTTCTGGATTCAACAATCGTGAACGTTGCTGGGCCTGCCTTAGCGCAGAAACTGCACGCGACCTCGACCGATGTTGAATGGGTTATTGGCGGCTACGCGCTAGCCCTAGGCTCTGGTCTCATTTTGGGTGGTCGCCTCGGAGACCGCTTTGGCCGCCGCAACATGTTTCTGTTCGGCCTGGTTGGCTTCACGCTGGCATCACTCGCGTGTGCTTTCGCGCCAACCATTGCTAGCCTGATTGTTCTCAGATTCATCCAAGGTTTCTTGGGTGCCATGCTGTTACCTCAGGGATTCGGCTTGATTCGCGAGGCCTTCCCACCGGCTGAATTCGGCAAGGCGTTCGCCGCTTACGGCCCAGCTTTTGGTCTGGGTGGAATTCTCGGGCCAATCATTGGTGGCTTCTTGATTCAGGCCAACCTCTTCGATCTCGGCTGGAGGGCGGTTTTCCTGGTGAACCTGCCGATCGGAATCGTTGCCACATTTCTCTCGGTGAGATTCATTCAAAAATCAACTGCCGACAAGACCATAAAAATCGACATCCTTGGCGCACTGTTGGTAATCATTGCGTCGGGTCTACTGGTGTATCCGCTGATCAAAGGCCAAGAAGCCGGATGGCCACTTTGGACCTATCTAATGCTCATCGGTTCGGTTGTCGTGTTCCTTCTTTTCGCAAGGCTCGAGTCGGCCGCCAAGAAAAATGGCACTACCTCACTGATCGATGCCACCATTTTCAAAAAGCGCGCCTACACACTTGGGCTTGCCGGCCTTGGCCTTTATTTCGCTGGTTTTACTGGCATCTATCTAATCTTGACTCTGTTTTTGCAGTTTGGTGAGAAGTTCACTTCCGCAGAAGCCGGCCTAGGCAACATTCCGATAGCCCTAGGTTCGGCCATCGGTGGAACCATAAGTGGGGCGTTTTTGGCTGAAAAAATCGGTGGTCGCTTCACGCTTCAGATTGGTGCGGTTGTTCAGCTGCTTGGCATTGGCCTACTTTGGATAGCACTACCTGGCCTTAGCAACTTCAGCATTTGGCAGATGGTTCCGGCTCTGGTGGTTTCGGGAATCGGCACAGGGCTCATTGCCGCCCCAATCTTCGACACCATTTTGTCAACCGTTGAACCGCAGCAGAGCGGTTCTGCTAGCGGAGTGCTATCGGCCGTGCAGTCGGTTTTCTCGTCGGTTGGTGTGGCAATCTTTGGAACGGTATTTTTCAAATATGCCCTGCTTGGACAGGCCGATGTTGGCTTTAGAAGCGCGCTGATTGTTCAGCTAGTTATCGTTGTGCTGTTCGTGGGCTTCGCGAGTGTCTTGCCAAAGCGGGCGCAGAGAAACTAGGGTTTGTAGTTACTTTAGGTGCCAGAAGTAAACCTTGGTGGCAAGACCATGTTCGGCAATGGCTTCTTCGATGGGCCAGTCAAACGCCGCCGGACTGTGCGAACTAAGCAGCAGCACTCGCCTAGCTCCGCTACCAACAATGCCACTCACGATGGCGGTGTGGTCCCTGTCGCCGCTGGCATCCCAATCGAACTGAACAATGTCCCCCACGCTAACCTGGCCGCGCTGGCTCCAATCAAGTGCTGTTGCTAACTGGGGTTTCCCGGCAAGATAGTCACGAAGTCCGGTGGATGATATCCACGGTCGCGTGTAATGCATGCCAGACGAGTCGGAACTCTGCGCCCAATCGGTTGTCATCATCCAGCCGCGAGCTATAAGGGTCTGGCTGGTGAAGTTGACGCAATCGGTTCCCCCCAGGTCGCCGAATTCGGCTGTGTTTGGTTTCTTGTAGTGCACTTTGGCGTAGTTAATCTGCGCAAGAACTGCAGCATTGCTGGAACGATAAACATGGCCGACCGGTTTTGCATCGTGCACCGAGGAGCAACCGCTAATCAACAGCGTTGCAGTAACGGCAAAGGCAAGCAAGGCAACACTTCTTGATCGCATTTTGCCCCCTGATTGGTTGGGTTAAATCTAACCCGTTGCTTGGCGCAACCTCTCGAGCGCCGCTTCAATTCGCCGCTGCCTGGTTTCTGGTGCCTTAGCCTCGGCTATCGCCCGAGCGTGCTCGCGTCGATGCGAATATGCCAGCCTGTCGAAAACTTCTCGCAATCCAGCCGTCGCCAGTGCTTCCACAAAATCCTCGTGCAGGTCCACATTTCGGTATCCGGCATCCAGCTCGAGGGTTACCTCAATCATTTGACTGCCACTCACTACCGCGGCGTCGCGATTGGCGCTTGGAAACACCACTCGGCATTCCCCATCAACTGCAGTAGCGGTGGATTGGTAGGTGTGCCCGTTCACGGTTACTTTGAGTGGTGCGCGACGATTAGCGCCTAGCTCGGCCAGCACCTCGTTGGGAATGGCGAGTGAGGCATGGTTACCCTCGGCAATCACAAGGGTTCTGTAAGTAACGCTCATAACTCGAGGCTAGCAATCATCATTTTCGATTGGCAAAATAGTAGGTATCGCAGATGGGGGAGCCATGCAAAACCAAAACCAGTCGAGCCAGCGGCGATTGACCACAAGGCCAGCCTTCGGAATCTTGCTTCTTGGCGTAATTGCCGTGGCTTTAGCGTTTGCCCCCATGCTTGCCTTTTATTCAATGCCACACGAAAACGGAGTGGCCAGTGATTACTGGGCCCAGCTCGATGTGGCGCCCATCACCTTCTTGGGTTTAGCGATTGGTTCGCCGGTGGCTGTTATTTCGGCCCTGCGACTCGCGTTTTTCAAGCCAGGCCAAAAGTAAGACGGGCGAAGTGAAAATACAAACTTAGAACTATGTATTCGCGAAAGTTCTAAACTTAAATTGATTGGGAAACCAATGACACACAGAAAATAGCCGAGTTCGTAAGGGTTCGGCAGATTGGCTTTCGAATTGTTAAAGGCGAAGGTTGCGGTTTTAAACTGGCGCGACCGTGAGCATCCTCTTGCTGGAGGTGCAGAGACTTTTGCGCTAGCCGTTGTAGACGAGTTGGTGGCTCGCGGTGCCTCGGTAACCTATGTAACTTCGCAGCACCCTGGTTCGAAAGCCGACGAAGTTCGGCAAGGTTATAAAGTTCATCGAACTGGCAAGGCCTTTAGCGTCTACCCCAAGGTTTTCTTGTGGCTGCTTCGTAACCGAACCAAGTTTGATTTGGTAATCGACTGCTCAAATGGCATTGGGTTTTTCAGCCCGCTTGCCGTGGGCAAAAAAACCAAAGTTGTTTACGTGGTTCACCACGTGCACACCGAGCAGTGGTCGCAAAACT
Organism: Microbacteriaceae bacterium; assembly: GCA_947448845.1. Lineage (GTDB taxonomy): Bacteria > Actinomycetota > Actinomycetes > Actinomycetales > Microbacteriaceae > Rhodoluna. The sequence goes on from CANFOX010000010.1 coordinate 12,523, forward strand.
TCAGTGCCACAGTGGCCGCAATCGGTCGTTTGCTTGAGGGTCCGGTGGCTCGAATGGTTTACAACAAGGCAACCTGGGTTGCGGTGAGTGAATCCACTGCAGCCGGTCTTCACGAACGCCTTCACGTAAGGAACCCGATTGCGATTGCGCACAACGGATTGGCTTCCAGAATTTCAACCCCAACACCTCTTCCTTCAAAAGGTCATGTGGTTTTTGTTGGCCGTCCAGTTGTTCATAAAAGACTTCAACTTTTGATTGAAGCTGTGGCTGCCGACCCAAGGCTCAGTTTGGATGTGATTGGCGATGGACCAGAGATGCCTCAGATTTCTGCACACGCAAAAAGCCGAAACCTGCAGGTTAAGTTTTTGGGACGCCTAAGCGATATGGAACGCGATCGACTCATAAGTGAGGCAGCCGTTCTTGCTATTCCCTCGGATCATGAGGGCTGGGGTCTGGTGGTGCTCGAAGCCGCGGTGCTTGGGGTTCCGTCGGTTGGCTTCAACGTTGCCGGGGTGCACGATGCAATCAGAAACGGCGAAACCGGCTGGGTGCTGCCGGCAGATGGAACCGAAGACGAGCTTGTTGCCAGACTTACAGGTGCACTCGTTGAGGCTGTTGATCTTGCGAGCAAGCCAAATGAACGAATCAAACTAGCAAAGGCAACCCAGGCGTGGGCAGCGAAGTTTAACTGGCACAACACCACCGATGCCATTTTGAAAGCAGCCGCATTTACTCTCGAAAGCGAAGCAAACCTTGAGCGAAAGTAGTTCGGCAAAAGATAGCGCGTTCATGCTCTTGGTCTCTGGTGTCAGCAGCCTGCTCACCTATTTGGCCGGTTTGGCAATTGTTCATCAGTTTGACCCGAGTAATTTCAGCGCCTATTCGGCTACGGCAAGCCTGCTGATGATCGTCGGAATTGTTACAACTTCTATGCAACAGTGGCCGATTGCAACGCTTGTTACCAAGGGCTATTTGCGCGGCGCTCGTCGCCTTGCTTTCTTCGGGCTTGGTTTGATTGGCCCTGCCATTGCTCTTGTGGCAGCATTCGTGGTTTCAAGCTATGCCACTTGGCAGGTGACCATTGCGGCAGCAGCTTCGGCATACACCGTAACCGCCGGCGCAACCGCTGCCGGTTACCTACAGGCTCTTCGCTCCAATCGAACGATGGCTGCACTTCGATTGGTTGAAGCCTTAGGTAGAAGCGCAATCATGGTTATCGGAGCGTTACTTGCGGTTACCTGGGTTGCAGTCGGTGCCATTGTTGTTGGCACTGGTTCATTTACCTTGCTTGCCATTTTGTTGAGCACCAGGCGCTCGACTAGAAACCGTATAACTGTGGTTAATGAAAAGAGTGCCGCTCCGGCTCCGGTGCTTCGCACAGCTTTTTCTGGCTTGGCCCTGCAAGGTTTGGGCACGTTGCTAACCAGCGTTGCCGTTTTGGCCGTGGTTACAAGTGCAGTCGGTGCTTCAGAGGTAATCGGCGGCTACCAGGCAATCACAGTGCTAACCAGGGTTCCAGTGCTAATTGCAGGTGCATTGGCACTGGTCATGTTCGTTCCGCTAACCAAAGGGCAGTTCAGCGCAGCCTGGAACTCGCTATCGTTCTACATTCGAGCTGCAACAGTAGTGGCATTCACGGTAATAACTTTGCCGGTTGCCATCTATGGGCCATTGCTTAGTTCCCACGCTAACGGGTGGTCGTTTGAACTTGTTTTGGCACTGGCTGCATCCGGCTGGTTTGGCGGTTTGGTTTTGCTTCTAACCGCAGCGGCTCAAGCGCGCTCGGTGGTTCGCGGTCCAGTTGTCTTGCTGCTCTTGGCTGTTTTCATCAATGCCAACCTGGGCCCATTTTTGTGGCAGCGTTTTGGCGCACTGGGAATGGCTATGGGTGATGCCACGGTTATGGCAGCTACTGTGGTGGCTCTTGCGATCACCTTGAGCAAGCACGCCCCCAGAATGCTCACCGCGTTCACGTCACTCAGCTGGGTTTTGGTGGGTGTTCCTTTGGCAATGCTTTCTGCACTTAGCAGCCAAAGCCGCTTCATGTTACTTATTTATGTGCTCTTTGCTGGGTGCCTTGGAATCGCGTCTTTGATTCAGCGCTCTCACCCTCAAGGTGATGTGAAACACATGCGCATTTTGCACCTTGCCTATGAAGATCCGAACCAGCCAGGTGCTGGTGGCGGAAGTGTGCACAGCCATGAGGTAGACGAGCGACTCACTCAATTGGGCCACACCGTCATTGCCCTTCACCGACGCTACCCTGGGGCTAAGACCCGAGTTGAGAATGGTGTCACCTGGCGACCACTTGGAATCGGTAGGTTTGCCGACCGTTGGTTGAAGGCATCCACTGTTTTATATTTCTTGGCGTTACCGTTTGCCCTGCCATTCTTGATTGCCAAATACAACCCAGATGTGATCATGGATGATTTTGGAGCCCCAATTTCGTCGCTTCCGCTGCGCTGGTTTACCACCCACCCGCTCGTTGGAGTGGCGCAGTGGGCTGATGCTGCCGGAAAAACCAAGCAGTATGGATTGCCATTTGCGTTTATCGAAAAGCTCGGCTTCGCTTCGCACAAAGACATCATTGCCGTTTCAGAAGATTTAGCAATCTCACTCAGAACTAGGGCGAAGCACGCAACGGTTCACGTTATTCCAAACGGCGTTCCAGATGAGGCTCGCGAACCACGTCAACCTGTCACAATGCCGGGTTGGAACGCGGGTAAAGACGTAATGTTTTTGGGTCGACTAGAGAGTCCGCAAAAGGGACTCGACACTCTAATTGAGGCATGGGCATTGGTGAAACCAAACCAACCCAAGCGAAACCTTTGGATAGTTGGCGATGGCCCTGATCGTGAGGCGCTCGAAAAGCTTTCCAAGCGACTTGATCTGGTAAACGAGGTGCATTTCGTAGGCCGCATCAACGGGGGCCCAAGGCTAGACATGTTGGCTGATGCCGCGTTGGTGGTCATGCCAAGCCACTATGAAACCTTCGGGATGGTGGCGGCAGAGGCGCTCGCAGTGGGAACCCCTGTGGTAGTAACCGATATAGATTCGCTGCGTGATTTTGTAACCGAGGAAACCGGCCTGGCAGTGAAGGGTCACAACCCGAAAGATTGGGCGATGGCCATTGAGGCTGGTCTGAACCCTGCGCAAAAAAAATCTGCCAAAACTGCGGGGCCAGCCCTAGTTGCCAAGTTCGACTGGAACTTGATTGCCCGCGACATAGAGCAGGTTCTGGCTGCTTCAAGACGATTCACAACCATTGAAACTCACGAAGATGATTCGGCTTTGGCTAGAGCATTCAAGCCCGAAAACTCAACACTGCTGGTTGGCAACTATGGCAATGGCAACACTGGCGACGAGGCAATTCTGGCTCGTCTTCTAGAGTTTGTGCCAAAGAACACCAAGGTGACGGTGGCATCTAGGAACCCCAGCAACATAGTTGCTACTCACGGTGTGAACTCGGTTTCGCTGATGTCTTTGGCTGGCATGCGCACCTGGATGAAGGCAAAAAGAGTTGTGGTTGGCGGCGGAGGAATGTTTGGGCCAGGTCAACCGATTCTGATTTCGATTTTGCCTGCTGTTTTGTTGGGTTCAAAGCTGCTTGGCAAATCGATTGCTTTTGCTGGTGTTGGTGTTTACCAAGGAATGCCGCGCTTTTCGAAGTTCCTTTTGGGCCTGGCGGCTTCAGCAGCAGAGCCGTCTTTGGTGCGTGATGATGCTTCAACTCGAACCCTTGACCTTCGATTCGGTGCGCGAAAGCTCGAACTTATTCCAGATGCCGGGTTTGGCCTTACGCCAGACGACGATGCCGCAAGACATCTGCTAAACGAGCAAGAGTTTGACGCTCACCGACCACTTCTTTTGATTTCACCTAAGGCTGGTTTAGACACCACCCTAAATGAACGATCCGTGCGCAGCCTCGCTGCGGCGGTTCGGCGCTGGCACAACAAGGGTGGTCAGGTTGGCATGCTTTTGCTCTCGGCGGGTAGCGAGTTCGGGCTCGGCAGAGCTTGGTCAGATCGTGTTCTGGCTCTGAAGATTGCCGCGCTTGCCGAAGTGCCGGTAATGACTTTCGGCCCCAACCTCACTCCAAAGACTGCAAAGGCCCTAGTGGGCTTTGCAGACGCCATTGTGGGAATGCGTTTTCACGCACTAGTGTTCGCGGTTTCTACCGGCACCCCGGTTGCATCGCTCACCTTTGAAGAAAAGTCTCGATCGTTGCTCGGTAAATATGGCGGCTTCAACGTGCTGCCAGAAGACTGGAATGAAAACGCATTAGACGCGTGGATCGACCAAGTGATATTTACCCGGGTTAGTCAGTCAGACGATTTGGTTGCCGTGGCCGCTGAGCGAGAAATTCGCTTCGAGCCTTCAGATTCCGCAAGGTTCTTGCCAGTGGGTGGTCAGGTCATTATTAACCGCACCCGTTGCACCGAACCCAAACTTTCAATCGTTATGCCTTCTTATAACACTGACCCCGAAGAGCTTAGATCTACCGTCGAACGCGCATTTAAGATTGCCGGGGAGTTTGGTGAAGTTGTGATTGTCGATGACGGTTCGACAAATAACTCTCCAGAGCTACTTCATGATATGCCCGGACCGCTTTTGCTGGTGCACCAACCGAACGCGGGCAAAGGGGCTGCACTTAGAACCGGAATGGCTTTGGCTCGGGGAACCTGGGTGGGCACCATTGATGCCGATGGTGACTATGCGCCAGAAGAACTGCCATCGCTGGTTGAGGCGGCTCGCGCTCGAGGAGACTTGGTTGCGGTGGGCCATCGTGATCTCGCTCATGCCGGATATGAACCATTTAGGTTTGTGGCGAGCTGGGCGTTTAGATTGTGGACAAAACTTTGGTTGAGCCCAGGTGTTAGCGACACCGAAGCCGGCATCAAGGTTTTCTCTGGCCAACTGATTCCGCTGCTGTTACCCGAACTTGCTGAAAATGCCTTTGCCATTGACGTCGATATTTTTGCTGCACTCGAACGATTAGGCATGACGTCGGCTGAGGGCCCGGTTTCATTTGTGCACGACGACCACACCACCGTAACTCTTCGCCGCGGGGCGATGGCTTTCGTTGGAGTGGTGAGAGTAGCCCTTCGTCATCATGCAAAAGAGAACTAGATTGTCATTAAGGGGAAAGAGGTCAAAATGACTGACATCACGCTAGATAAAAAACACACCAATCGTTGGAACCTATGGTTCGGCATGGGGCTCGGGTTTATTGCAGTTGCTGCATTCGCACTTCGAGTGTGGTCGAAAGACACCGCCTACGGCATTTTTGTTGACGAGGTGATGTATGGCGGGCTGGCGCAGTCAGTTCACGCTAACGGGTTGATTCCAATTGACCTGTTCAATCAAGCCTTCTTTTTGCACCCGCCACTGGTTTTTCTCGTTGGCTCGCTGGTAACTGGCGGCTTCGTGCATATCACCCAAAACGACATCGTCTCTTTGGTTGATCAAGTGCGTTGGGTGAACATCGTGGTGGGTGCACTTACCGCCGCTTTAGTTGGCTTGGTGGTGCGTTTTGCACTTCGCTCTCACGTTCGTCAGGCATCCATTTCGGGTTTGATTGTTGCGGTGTTGGTTGCAGTAGACCCATTTGTTACAAGACTCAATGGTCGCTTCATGCTTGAAACCGTAACCGTAGCCACCGCACTCATTGGTTACGTTATTTTGCTTCCAGCAGTAAACCGCGGTCGACTTGGAATTTGGCGAATGGTGGCATCTGGCCTGCTTCTCGGAACTGCGGTTTTAGGTAAAGACATGATGGTCGTTGCCGTAGCCCTTCCTATTCTTATTTCAGCAATCTGGGGCCTTGGTGGCATAAGTCGCTGGCGCTGGGTTTCGCTACTCGGCATAGCTGCGGTTCCATATTTGTCATACATCGGCTTTGTATCAACCACGCAATACTGGTCTAAGTGGCTTGACGACAAACTATTTGGCATAAAGCGGGCATTGGGCATCGAACAGGTTTCTGGCTTTCATGCACCAGGTGCCCCAAGTCTTATTGACAAGATTGTTGGGCAACTCGGCACCTATTGGCCAACCTACATTGTGCTTTTGCTCGCTGTGCCAGCCGTTGTCTATTTGCTCATTAAAGGCACCGCCGGTGAACGATTGGTCGCTCTCTTTGCCGTTGGCCCAGGTGCATTGCTGGCATTTGATCTCGTTGCCGGAACCCTTGAAGAGCAGTTTCTCTATTACCTACTCATTCCTGCCACCGCATCGGTTTTGGTTGCCGCAGACATTCTGATCTTTTCCCGCCCAATCAAGCGAACCGTCATTGAGCGGTTGGTTGTTGGTTTGGTATTGCTCGGGGTTGTAGTAACCCCAAGTGTTTTGGGTCAGATTCAGATTCGAACCAATCCCGACAACGCTTACCAGCGCGCGGTTAGCTACATCAATAACCACCGAACTCCAACCGAAAATGTGGCATGGGCAGAGGGTCAAACTCGCTACACGTTGGCTCAGTATTTCTATCTAAACGACATGAAAACAGTGGGGCCGTGGGCTTCACCGAGCAACCTTGCTCTTCACAACGTGCGCTATGTGCTAACTACATCTAAAGAAATCTCTGAGGGTTATAGCTACCTAGACCCGAACTACTTGAAGACCACGCTTCCTTACTTTGCAAAACCAGTGTTCACGGCTTACAGCCGCTGGAATGGCAAAGTTCAGGTGTGGAAGGTGTTTGACACAGCGTCGAAGTAAAACCCCCGAAACCGCGAGGCTTCGAGGGTTTTATTACTTTGCCAGAGGCTGGTTAGTTACCAGCGCTTGGAGCAGGGGTAGAACTTGAGCTCGGGCTCCAGCTGCCAGAGTCTGGGCCGTCGCCGTCATTGTCGCCCGGGCCGCCATGAGGGCCGAAAGGTTTGCCGTCTGGGCCAACGGTTGGGGCAACCCCGGTGGCGTCAGCCCTAGCTTCTGCCGCGGCCCAAGCTGCCGATTCGCCAGCCTCGTGGGTCGCGTCGGTGTTCGAGTGCCAGGTTTCAGGTGTGCTTGGTGCTGCGGTGCTAGTTGAATCGTTAGCGGATGGCGTGGCAGCGATGGCAGGAATAGCCAGCGAAGCGCCCGCACCGACAGCGATGCCAGCGGCAACTAAACCTAAAGATGTGAAGATAGTCTTCTTTTTCATTGGGGGTCCAATCTATTATTCGAAATCATTCGACCTCGATAACTTCACGTTAGAAAAGCCGCCTGTGAGAATCACCCGCTTAGCCTGAGACAACACTGAATGTTTGCGCCAAAAACTCTGGGCGAGAGTTTAAAGAAATCGGCCGGCACTATGAGATTTCTCTCATTGCGCCAGCCGATTAGCTTTGGTTTACCAGCTAAAGCTGATCAGAACCCTTCGCAGGCTGCTTCCCTTTGCAAACCGAGTGGTTACCTTTGCCTTTATGCCGAGGGCTGCGAGCTTCGAGGCAACTGCCTTGGCTCGCTTTAGTGGCAAGCGGTTTTCGCCCAAGCCAACTACGCTCACAGCCAAGCCTGACTTACTCTTCAGGGCATGCGCCTCGATGAAGGATGCAATTCTCGCTGCAATCTTGCCGCTAAGTTTTGCTGACCCTGCCTTGAATGTGAGACTCAAAGTGGTTGAACCGTGACCAGCTGACCCTGAAACTTGTTGCGATGCGCAAGGCTGAACTGCTACCGAAAGCGCTGGTGCTGCACCGTTGAACAGGTAAACGGTTGTTGTGTTGGTCAGTGGGCTGGCCAGTTTGATAACAACCGAATTCGTGCTCACCGAGTAACTGCTGCTGGCCAAGTTGGTTGAACCCACCGCAACGTTCAAGATGTGACGATCGAACGAACCTGCAACTGTGATGGTTGAGGAATCGTTGGTGCAAACCGCAGTAGCTGTCGAGATGGAGTCGGTTTGAAGCGGGGCACCTGAAGGTAATGCTGTAACCACAAAGTCGGCTGTTGAGCTGAAGTCGAAATCGTATAGTGACCCACCGTTACCGCCAGAACAAGTGATTGTGTATGTGCCAACCGCAGTAGCCGTGGTGTAGCCAGAAGCAATATCACAGGTTGGGGCGCTCCATCCGACGCTTGCCGTTGGGTCAATCATGGTTCCTGAAGCAGAGCCGGTGTAATAGCTAATCAGCAGCGGGTAAACGCTAGAAGGGTTAGTTTTCTGCACTACCGAGAATGCACTTGGCACCACATAAAGCAAAGTTTTCGGAACCACGGTTGCAGTTGCAGTGGCACCATCAAAGATCTGGTAGCCGGTGGCTGCTCCGCCAGTACAACTGATTGTGCGAGTGGTGCTCACAGGGTCTGAGCTCGTATAAGCCGAGCTGCATGTGGGTGCCGAAGTAATAAGGTTGCTAGCAACAGTGGTTCCGGCAGCGTCAACAAAACTGTAGTTATAGGTTGGGCTGCTCGTTCCATAAGTGATGTCAGTGTTCTGAGCCACTGCGCAAGCCCCAATTGTGGTCTGCACAGTTTTGTAACGAAGAATGACTACGCCAGAGCCACCGTTGCCCGAGGCACCTTCAATAGTTCCAGAGCGTAAAAATGCGCCACCGCCACCGCCACCGCCGGTGCTTGCCGCACCGTCGGTTCCTGCAATTGCTGGGCCACCTTCGACCCAACTTACTAACGAGGTGTTGTGACCACCTGTGCCGCCACCGCCAGTGCCGCCCGCACCGCCGATGTTACCCATTGTGCCGCCACCGCCACCGCCGGCAAAAATTCTTCCTGACAGACCAAGGGCTGTTGCCACCGAAGTTGTAAAGTCACTTATCCAGGGTGAACCTTGACCTCCGGCACCGCCCGCTGCATTTGAGGTATCAAAATTGTAGCCAGAACCTCCAGCCCCACCGCCGCCGCCAGATCCATAAATGGCATTCGTTGATGATCCAGCACCACCGACACCACCTTGATCATTTATAGATGCGCCACCGGCAGCGTATGCGCCACCACCGGAACCTCCACTAAGTCCGTTGTGAGCACCCCAGCCACCGCCACCGCCACCGAAGGCTAGCTTCGAGTCAGTAACCAGTGAGTTACTTGCAGAGTCTGGGTTGCAAGCGTTGTGGTAGAGAATTTGAGAGTCGTCTCCGTTGCTACCCATTCCACCCGCATTGCCACTAAATTGAGGCAGGCCACTTCCGCCTTTTCCAACGGTTAGCGTCACTTTCCCGGCATTTGCATTCGATGAAACCGCGCTAACCAACAATGTGCCGCTCAAAAACCCTCCGGCCCCTCCACCGCCAGCGTGACGACGGCCACCGCCACCGCCACCGCCAACGACTAGGTAATCAACAATTGCCCCAGTCGGAAGGGTGTCTTGAAGCTCGCAGGTGGTGCCATCTGGGCTGACAAAGGCGATGTAGGTGTAGCCACCGTCAGTGGTGGTGGAACGCGTGCAGCCTGCAGTTACGGTTAAAGTCGCGCTACCGGCATAGAAGAACTGGTAACCCGTTGCCGTGGCCCCAGAACAGGTGAAACTTCGTGTTGTAAGAGCTGGGTCTGAGCTTGTATAGGCCGAGCTGCAGGTTGGATTCGTTGTCAGCGTTGGAGTAATGGTGACCCCCGCGGCATCGGTGATTTTGTATCCATAAACAGGGTTAACTGTTCCAGCCGTCACGTTCGTATCGGTTGGCAAAAGACAAGCACCGGTTAGGGTCTCGGTGGTCTGCCAGCGAAGAATTACTACACCTGAACCACCGGCACCCGACGCGCTAGCAGTCGACGTGCCAGCAATGTATGAGTCGCCTCCGCCTCCGCCTCCGGTGTTCGCTGCTCCAGCAACGCCATCATGGGTTGGCCCTGTGAGCGCAACCGTGTTATAGCCACCGGCTCCACCCCCGCCAGCTCCTCCGACGCCGCCCGAAAGACCTGTCGTGCCGCCACCGCCACCTCCGGCGAAAGTTGTGATTCCGCCGAGTCCAACACCGGTCGAAATTGTTGAAGTGAAATCACCAACCCAACCGACTCCAGCACCACCGGCACCACCTTGCCCAGTGGAACTATTAAAATTGCCTCCGACGGTTCCGCCGCCACCGCCACCACCAGCACCATAGACGGCACCGAAGTTGCTCCCGGTTCCTCCATTGTGACCCTGGCCAGGTTCGCCAGAGCCCCCAGTAACCCAGCCACCACCACCAGAACCACCATTGGAGCCGTTTGGAGCGAAACCGCCTCCACCGCCAAGGGCAGTGAGTGTAGCGAAACTGCCGGTGTTTGCGCTGGTTGAATCACATGCGCTGTGCCACGAAAGTAGTGAGTTGTCACCGTTGTGACCTGCGTATCGAGCTGAACCGGTGTACCCGGCAATGGCGTCTCCACCCTTGCCCACCTGAACATCGACAACGGTTGCACCTGCATTCGCTGAAGCGTTACTTAGCAAGATCGAACCTTGCAAAACGCCACCTGCACCGCCACCAGGCCCTTCGTGAGTACCACCAGAAGCACCTCCGGCAACAACGAAGTAGTCAACTTTGGCGCCTGCCGCGATCGAGGTGTCGTGGTAGGTGCAGGTAGAAACACCATCGGGGCTCGTGTATGACACGTAGGTGTAGCCACTGGTGACATCTTGATAGGTAGATGACTTTACGCAGTTCACAACTGCAGAGGCAGTTTGGGTTGAGGTGACACCAATTAGGCCGGTAACAAGCAGGCTAAGGGCGGCAGAAGTTGAAATTAGGCGGCGAAGTTTCATGCCGCAAGCCTACTAGAACAAAGGTTTAGTTTACTACTACTATTTAGTGCCGCCACTCCACGCCGACATCTCTGTTCGAAGTGCGTCGAGCCCCATCGGGCCGATTTTCAGGGCAAAGTTGTGAAACTCCTTGATGTTGAAGGCTGAACCGAGGCGTTGCTTCGCTGCCTCGCGAATCTCAAGCCAATAGCGCTCGCCCACCTTGTAAGAAATGGCCTGGCCCGGCCATCCTAGGTAGCGTTCGATTTCACTCTTGGCATAGTCGGGTGCCATCATGGCGTTCTCAACCAGCAACTTGAGCGCCGAATCGGCGTTCCAAACCTGGCCGTTTTGGTCGAGATAGCCGCAGTGCATGCCAATGTCAACAACTACACGAGCGGCCCTAAGGGCTTGCCCAGAAAGGTACCCAAGCTCAAGGGCTGGGTCTTCAAAGGCACCGAGCTCATCCATAAACTTTTCGGCATAAAGCGCCCAACCCTCGCCATAGCCAGAGATCCAAGCCCCGCTTCTTTGAAAACGTGAGAGTCGATCTTTTTCTAAAATCGCGGTGGCAATTTGAAGGTGATGGCCGGGAACCGCTTCGTGATACCAGGTTGAGGCTATGTGCCAGAAGTTGAATTGGGTGTGACCAAGGGTCGGGTACCAGGTTGACCCCGGCCTCGAAAGATCTTCAGACGGTGGCAAGTAGTAAGCGGCCCCGGCTGAACCCTCAGGCGCCAGCTTTGCATCGCAAAAAGCAATGCGTTCGTCGATGTCAAAGTATGTGCCGTTGAGTTTCTGCACGGCTGATTGCGTGAAGTCTTTCAACTGCTGAAGCAGGGCGTCTTCACCTGTGATTCGGTGAAGTTCGGCGTTCTCGCAGTATTCTGCAACGTCTTTGAGTGGCATGCCTTCGAGGCCCAGTTTGGCAGCGGCTCTGTGCATGCGGTCGTTAATGCGATCTAGTTCTTCGATTCCCCACTCATAGGTGTCTTTTAGATTGAGATTGGCGCCGGTGAAATAACTGGCCCAAGGTTTGTAGCGCTCTTCACCCACGCCATCTTGCTCGGTTGATCTTGGTGCGTGCACTTCGCTCAGCCAATTACTCATCTCGGCTGAGGCGTTCTGCGCCCTATCGGCAGCCTTGTGCAGGGCCGGGTGCTCCAACTTTGGGTCGATGTCTTTCGCCATCGAGCTCCAGCCGCCGTTAGCGAATGTGGCCAGCTGTTCGGCCACACCGACAACCTGTCTGCGCGCTGTTTTCTTGCCGAGGGCATCCATTTCTTCAATGGTTTGCTTCCAGCCTTGAAGAGATTTTTCAACCAGGTTCAATCGTGCGGTTATGTTGTCAATGGCATCTTTGCTCTCGGTTGGCATAATGGCAAAAATCGAGCGGATGTTCGCCGCCGGGTTGCTGATTGGCGAGTAGGTTACAAATTGCTCTAGCGAATCGTGCACGCCAAGGTTTGATTCGATGCGTTCGACCAAGACGTCTTTACCGATGCGGTCAATGTCGTCAATGGGTTCGGCAGCTTTGGCTTTTTTCAAAACCTCGCGGGCAAAATCTGCCTGTTGGTTGGCCTCGGCGAGAGTGAAGTCATCAAGTTTGTCGTCGTATCCTGAAATGCCAAGTTCGGTGCAGGCCATTGGTGACATGCGCGCATTGGTTTCAACGAACTCATCGGCAAGGGCAAAAAGTGGTGAACGAAATTCAGTCATAACTCGTGTGTAGTCGAGATTGCTGGCTAACGCAAGCCGAATGGGTCACCAGCGAACGCTGATCAGAACCTTTCGAATGCTAGTTGCCTTGGATGACGAAGCCGACCGTGTGGTCAACTTGGCCTTCGAGGTCAGACCCAAAGCTGCAAGCTTTGAAGCCACCGCCTTGGCGCGAGCCAGTGAAAGGCTGGTTCTGCCGAAACCGATTACGGTGATGGCGACATCCTTCTTGGCGGTTAGAGCCTTGGCGCTAACGAACTTGGCAATGCGTGCCGTAATGGCACCACTCAACTTGGCCGAACCAGCCTTGAACAAAACGTTCAATGTGGTTGAGCCGTGGCCAGAGCCAACCTCTGCAGCAGATGCACAAGGTTGAACAGTGGCCGTTAGAACCGGACCCGCCCCGTTGTATATGTAGATCGGTGTTGCGGTTATAAGCGCAGAGCCTAGCTTTACCACCACAGCTGAATTAGTAGCCGAATAATCAGCTGGTGAGACGCTAGCAGCACCCAAAGCCACGTTTGAAACAAATCTTTCAAACGAACCTGTGACAGTTATTTTGGTTGTTTGGTTGAGGCACTCAGAGGTTGTTTTAGAGATGCTATCGGTTTGTTTGGGAGTTATGTAGAAAGTTCTGGAAACTGGTGCAGCCGCGCGGTAATCTTCATCACCCGGTTGATTGGCTTGTATTGAACACAAACCCGGTTTAGAAGTGTGAATTGTGGTTCCCGAAATGGAGCAAATCTCTGGGCTTGTTGACCTGTATTTCACTTGTAAACCAGAGGTGGCAGTCGCCGCTGGCACAGGCACAGGATCACCGCTATTGATAGACGTAAGTTCTGGAAAATTAATGGTTTGATTCTCACCGAGAGAGATTCTGGTTACCGAATTGTCGTTGTAGTTAGCGGTGTAGAGATAACCATTCTTCTCATCTATGGCAATGGATTTAGGAAAAATTCCCGTGGTTGCAAAAGTGAAAGAAGTTCCGTCTGGAGTGATCTTGGTGACAGTGTTATCAACCGCATTCGCCACGTAAACGTTTCCTGCTGAGTCAATAGTTAGTGACTCTGATTCCCTACCGGTGGTGCCCAACTGAGTTGAAACTCCGTCAGGGGTGATTCTAGTTACATAGCGAGAAAATGAGTTGGCTACGTAGAGGTTTCCTGAAGTGTCGACGGTTATTCCCCAAGGGTGGCTTCCAGTTGTCGCGAAATCGGTGGCAGTTCCATCAGGGGTGATTTTCGTGACCTTGTTTTGGTCGTAACTGGTGACGTAAAGGTTGTCTGACGAGTCGATTGTCATGCCCATCGGGAATGACCCCGTAGATGCCAATCTAGAAACTGAACCATTTGGAGTGTATTTATAAACCGCGTTATTCAGAGCTTGGGTTACGTAGACATTTCCATGTGAATCTTCAACAAGTGCACTTGGGTAGAGCGAGTATGCAATTCGATCCCACGTAGTAGGCGTTCCAGATGGCGTAATTTTTGTTACATTTCCAAAAATACTGTTTGCTGTAAGAATGTTGTCTTGCCTATCGACCAGTATGGCTCTCGGAAATGCGCTGGTAGGCCCAAAGTCGGCGGCAGTTCCAGATGGGGTTACTTTTGTAAGCAACATTGAACCTTCGTTTGCCGTGAACACGTTGCCGTTTGAATCAACCCCGATGCTGAGCGACGGAGCCCCAGTGCTGGCAAAGCGTTCCGAGGGTGCAGCGGACGCTGAACTGGGAGTGCTCACTGCACTAAGGCATGCAGCAAGTAGGTTCACCGCAGCAACGAACGCAATTTTTGAGCGCAACATAAATAAAGACCATTCAACTGAATTAGAAACAGAATCGTCTAATTATGGTGACGCCTATCAGACGGCGTCAAATACATCCTGCAGACTGAGCAGTCTGTGAACCACTGTTTAGGAGGCACTAGATGTTGCGCGAAACCAAAGTTTCTATGCAAGCATCAAGCTGCGGAATCTCGTGCCAAGCCACTTGAGGTAGCCACGCAAGTTCTTTGAGCGAGTCGGGGTGGGCGAGAGCAACCAGAGCGCCGGCGAGAGCGCAAACCGTGTCGGTGTCTCCGCCCAAAAGGCAGGCGCGCTCGAAGGCCTGCCAAACGCTGCTGGTGTCGCTGGCGGAAGCCAGAACGGCATTTAAAGTCTCGAGTGGGTCGAGCCCAACCCCGGCTTCACCAACTGCAAAATCTTCGGATGCCGCTATGCGATCGAGTGCACCTGGGTCTGCGAGAACTTCGGCATACAGGTCGGCCATGCGAAGTGCCGCTTTAACCGCTGGATTTGCTTTGTGAGTTGCACGGCAACTGGCCTCAACCCACTCGTGCCGTTCTTCTTTAATGGGGAACGCCAAACCCAAGAGTGCCGTTCGCATTATGCCGCCGTTGGTGTTACCAACCTGGTGCGCATACTCCGGCTGCACCGGCAAACCAAGTGCCGCCCGAGTGGTTGGCCCGAGGCCTCGAAGAGTTGGGGCGGCCTCGTGTAGGCGTCGTAAAAAATCCGCTGCAGCGGCATCCGCGCTTGGTTCAGTCAGGGTTTCGATTGTCATGAGGCTAAGCAGG
>CANFOX010000011.1 GCA_947448845.1 Microbacteriaceae bacterium
CTAAGGCAGGTACCACCAAGCCGGCTACTAAGTCAGCAGCTCCCAAGGTTGATGCCAAAGCTACTTCTTCTGCTTCGAATCTTGTGCCGGTTCCCGGTGCAAAATTTGCCCACATTGATGTTTCTCAGATTGTTGCCAACTCAAAGCAGCCTCGAAAAACATTCGAACCAGAAGCATTTGCCGAATTGGTGCATTCCATTAGGGAACTTGGTGTTTTGCAGCCAATCGTCGTTCGCCCTCTAGCCAAACCAATTGGTGATGCCCAGTTTGAGCTAATCATGGGTGAGCGTCGTCTTCGTGCTTCGAAAGAGGCCGGACTCAAGCGAATTCCTGCGATTATTCGCGAAACCGCCAATGAGAATATGCTGCGTGACGCCCTTCTCGAGAACCTACATCGGGCTGATCTTAACCCGCTGGAAGAGGCTAGCGCTTACCAGCAACTTCTTGAAGATTTTGGAATTACACAGGATGAACTGGCAGATCGTATTGGCCGTTCTCGCCCCCAGATTACGAATACCATTCGGTTGTTGAAGCTTCCAACCACTGTTCAACTGAAAGTTGCGGCCGGTGTGCTCTCTGCAGGGCACGCTCGGGCAATTCTTGGTGCCGCCCAAAATCGCCGTGATTACTGGGCAAACAAGGTTGTAAACGAGGGGATTTCGGTTCGAACTCTCGAAGAGATGCTTGCCCTCGAGAAGACACCTAAGGAAGGCGCAGTGAAGCACGCCGTTCCAAAATATGGAACTCGTCTTGAAATTCTTGACGAATTGGCTGCAAAGCTGGGTGACCGAATTTCTACTCGTGTAAAAATCAAACTGTCACGCGACAAGGGTCAGATCATTATTGATTTTGCGAACTTCGCCGACTTGAAGCGCATTCTGGCCGAGATGGAACCTGGCGAGGAATAGAAAAAAATTCTAATAACCTAACCGCGACCGCGAAGAGTTGCGTTGGTGAGTCCGAGGTAAACCTCGCTCAACGTGTTTCCGTTGGCAAGTATGGCTTGAGGCAGCAGTGACGTTTCTGTGAGGCCAGGAAGCACATTGGCTTCTAGAAACCAAGGCGTACCCTTTTTGTCAACGATCATGTCGATTCGTGAAATGTGTCGAAGCCCAAGAGCTGTATGGGCATCAACTGCCATTTTGGTGGCGCGTTCAAGAGTTGATTTACTCACACGAGCTGGTACGTAATAGTTGGTTTCGCCAGCGATGTAGCGTTCCTGATAACCATATTCACCGCTAACAGGTTCGATCTCAACCGGTGGTAGTGCTATTGGCCCAGCGCCGAGATCGATAACTGAAACGGCAAGTTCAGTTCCATCTACAAATTTTTCAATAATGGCTACATCGCAGTAAACATAGGCATCTACCATTGCGCGTGAAAGCTGTTCTGCCTTTTTTACAACTGTGACACCCTGAGCAGAACCACTTCGAGCTGGTTTCACAACCAGCGGTAAAGATAACGATGAACCAACCGATTTCAACACCGATTCCGCATCTAGTTCACGAAAAGTGTCTTTGGGCAAAGTTATCGAGACTGGCGTTTGAATTCCAGCTTTTTGAACCAAAATCTTTGCGATTGATTTATCCCAGGCTAAACGAGCACCGTCGGCGGTGGCTCCAACAAAGGGAATGCCCGTTAGCGCGAGAATGTCGCGAAGGGCACCATCTTCACCAGAGGCCCCGTGCAAAACGGGCCAAATGACATCTGGTTTTTCTTTTTTGATGTTCGCAAGTAGGGCAGAGTCTGGTTCATGAATAATTACCGAGGCGCCAGCTTCAATTAGGGCGTCGGCTACTCGGCGTCCACTTTTTAGAGAGACATCGCGTTCGTGTGAGATTCCCCCCGCAAGCACCAATATTTTTAGTTTTCCGGCCGCACGGTTGTTGGGAATCATAACTAGTGCTCCTTTGCCGAGAAAGTTTCGAGCAGTTCGGTTTGCAAGTTGATTACATTCGCCAACCGCTTGATGCCTACCTTGATGTTATCTGGCGATGGGTAACAATACGAGATGCGAAGGTGGCGTTGACCGGTGCCGTCGCCAAAGAAAGCGGTGCCAGGGGTGTAGGCAACCAGTTCTTTGACAGCAAGAGGCAACATGGCTTTCGAATCAATTCCTTCTGGCAGAGTGACCCAAAGGTAAAAGCCACCATCTGGGCGGGTGGTTTCAAGGGTTGGTAAGTATTCGGCCATACCTTCAAGCGCCGCATCGCGTTTTGCGGCATAAACGCCCCTGAAGGTGTCAATCTGCTTTTTCCAGTCAGCGGTTGCGAGATATTCGCTGATTAGCATTTGGCTAAACGAACTTGGGCACAAAATTGCCGATTCGTTTGCCAACACCATTTTGTCGCGAATGGCAGGGGGAGCTAACACGTAACCAACGCGGAATCCGGGAGCAAATATCTTTGAGAAACTACCGAGGTAAATCACGCCATCTTCTTGCATAGAGCGAAGGGCGTTCGGCGGTTTCTGGTCGAAATACAAAAGACCGTAAGGGTTATCTTCGATAACAAGAATGTGGTGTCGACGACATATTTCTAGAACGCGAGGGCGGCGTTCGGCTGAAAGCGTCACGCCAGATGGGTTTCCGTAGTTTGGAACCAGATATAGAAACTTTATGCGACGGCCTTGTTCCTGCATGCGTTGAATTGATTCTTCAAGTGCCTCTGGTGAAATGCCATCGTTGTCGGTGTAAACATGCTCGACGTGTGCCTGGTAGTGCTTGAAGATACCCAGGGCACCAACGTAGCTTGGTGCTTCTGCCAAAACCACATCGTGCTCGTCAAGAAATAAGCCGCTGAGAAGATCTAGCCCGTGCTGCGAACCAGTTGTAATGACCAGGTCTTCGATCGAGCTCGAGATTCCTTCGAGTGCCATAAGTTCGCGAATCTGATCGCGCAGAATGGGGTCACCTTGCCCAGAACCATACTGAAGGGCATAGTTTCCGCGCTTCTGCATCATGCTGTTGAACGATTTGGTGAGTAGATCGTGTGGCAGTGCCGAAACTTCTGGCATTCCGCCGGCAAGTGAGACTACTTCTGGTCGTGAAACCACCGCGAACAGCGCACGAACTTCGGAAACCGAAAGGGTTTCCGCTCGCGCGGCATACGAATCCAACCATTGGTCGAAATTGTTGCCGGCTTGGTTCTTGCGCTCTGTCATTTTGTCTTTCAATTTGGTTAGCAAAATGCCGACCCAAACTGGTCGGCACTAAGCGGTGAAACAGTAAATACTAGGTTAGTTAAGAAACTCGGAAAGTTCACTAACGAGAATTGGCTTTGGCTTGGCGCCAATAACCTGCTTCACGAGTTCGCCACCCTGAAAAACCTGCAGGGCAGGAATCGAAACAATGTTGTAGGTCTGGGCGAGCTGAGGCTCTTCGTCTACGTTTACCTTGACGATCGTGATTTTGTCGCCATATTCTGCCGAGATTTCGTCGAGCACCGGAGCAACTGCGCGGCAAGGGCCACACCACTCTGCCCAAAAGTCAACGAGCACCGGTTTGCTGCTCTGCAGCACATCGGCTTGGAATGATGAGGTGGTTACGTTCTTTGCCATCTTGTCTCCTAGTTTGATTAAAGGTTAATGCCCTAGTGGGCGTCTTGCAGGTAATGCTCGGCGTCGAGTGCCGCAACGCAGCCAGAACCGGCAGCGGTGATTGCCTGTCGGTAAGTTGGATCGATTACGTCGCCACAGGCGAACACTCCAGAAATGCTGGTGCGAGACGAGCGGCCATCTACCTTGATGAACTTCTCTGGGCTTAGTTCGAGCTGGTTTTCAACCAACCAAACTCGAGGGTCGTTACCAACTGCAATAAACAAACCATCTAGTTCAAGGTCTTTTGTGGTTGAGTCAACTGTGTTGCGAAGTTTCACACCGGTGAGTTTGGCTTCGCCATGCAACTGACTGATTTCGGTGTTCCAAATAACTTCAATCTTTGGGTTGGCAAGCGCACGTTCTTGCATGATCTTCGATGCCTTGAACGAATCGCGACGGTGAATCAGGTACACCTTGTCGGCGAACCGAGTCAAGAAGTTGGCTTCTTCCATGGCAGAGTCTCCGCCACCAACCACGGCGATAGTTTTTTGTCTGAAGAAGAATCCGTCGCAGGTGGCACACCATGAAACGCCGTGACCGCTCAACTCTTTTTCGCGTGGTAGCCCAAGTTCGCGATAGGCGGCACCAGTTGCCAAAATAACGCTTCGAGTTTCAAAGGTCTTGCCGTTGCCAGTCTTGACGATTTTGATGGTTGGTTTTAGGTCAACCTCAACCACATCATCCATCAAAATTTCGGTGCCGAAACGCTCGGCTTGGGCTTGAAAGTTTGCCATCAAATCTGGGCCCATCAGGCCTTCCGGAAAACCTGGGTAGTTCTCAACTTCGGTAGTTTTCATGAGCTCGCCACCGGCTTCAACCGAACTCGCAATAAGTAGCGGCTTGAGGCCAGCACGCGCGGTATAGATGGCTGCGGTGTAGCCGGCCGGGCCGGAACCGATAATGATTACGTCGTGCAAGAAAACTCCCAAAGAAATGGCGATGCCGCCAATGAATTAAAGCAATTTTATCGGCGAAGTATTCCGCGAACCATTTCAAACAACGCGTCGGTTTCACGGCAACGTAATAGCCGCAGCACGATTAGGTAGACAACGACCATGACTAGGCCAATGCCAGCGGCGCTTAGGCCAGCGGTGGCAACCGAGCGAACCGTGAAAGCACCAGCCCCATTGCCGCCAATAGCGGTCATAAGTATTAGCCCCACCCCAGAGCTAGCAACAGCCGCAATCAAAAACTTCAAGGTGGCGCCGCCTAGAGCGAATACCTTGAGTGAACCGATTTTGCGCGTCAGCATTCGGTATGCGGTTAGGGCTTGAATGGAAACCGAAAGACTGGTGAGCAGGGCGAGTGAAACTACAACATATTGCGGGGCAACAAACAGGTCAACCAACCAGGCACCAAGAACGTAAATAGAAATTTGAAGCACTGTGAACCAGAACGGGCTCTTGGTGTCTTCAAGTGCATAGAAAGCTCGCTGCATCATGAAGAGCAAACTGAAAGGCAAGAGGCCAACCATGAACCCGAGAATCACATTGGCAAGCGCAACGGTAGCCGGGTATTCACCAACGAATACGCGAGAAATTGGGTAAGACAGCACCATTATTACGGCGGTGGCAAGCAAGCTCACCATCGAAATCACACGAACGGCTGCCCCGAGGTCTTGTTTCAAAAGGTCGAGCTTGCCCTCGTGCGCATGCTGGCTAATTTTTGTGAAGTATGCGGTTGCAATCGAAACCGTGGCTACTGAGTGCGGCAGCATGAAAATTAGCCAAGCGATCGAAGCGGCAGCGATCGAGGCAATTTCGATGCCTTGCCCACGGTGCGAAATGGCCTTCGATGCAACAACGCTCTGCACGAGCCCGCCAATCTGCGTCACCAAAACCATAGATAAAGTCCAGATGGCTGCCTTCAGGGTTGGGCGCAGCCCGAAGCCACGCCACCTGAAGTTCGGTTTGAAGCGAAGGCCAATATTTCGCCAGCTGGCAAACAAAATCAGAGCTTGAGCGGCTACGCCAAGCGTTGCCGAACCGGCAAGCCAGGTAATTTGAGTGAAACCCCAGTGGTCAACAGTTCTAACACCGGTTGGGTCGGCACCAAAAATTAAGAGGTAACCAACCATGCCGGCTAGCGAAACCACATTGTTTAGCACTGGAGCCCACATGAACGGGCCGAATTGGCTTTTGGCGTTCAGCACTTCGCCAAGCATGGAGTAGAGCCCGTAGAAAAACAGTTGGGGAATGCACCAGTAGGCAAATGCAGTGGCAAGTGCAAGCTGCGCCGGCGCCCAGCCGCTGGTGTAGAGCCCAATCAGAATAGGCGCCCCAACGGTTGCCAAAATCGTAACCGACCCGAAAACCACAATCGCAAGCGTTAGCAAGCGGTCAATGTAGCCAGCGCCACCGTCTTTGTGGGCACGAGCCTTAATAATTTGCGGAACCAAAACCGCGTTCAGAACTCCACCAACGATGATGGCGTAGACGTTATTCGGAAGCTGGTTGGCTACCCCGAATGCGTCGGCGGCATCCGTAGTTACACCAATCATGGCTGCCAATAGCACCGCACGAACGAAACCGAGCAAGCGCGAAAGCACCGTGCCAGAAGCCATGATTAAAGAAGATCTGGCGATGCTCACGCGGCAACCTGATTTTCTTTTTGCTTGCGATTCAGGGTTCTCAGAACACCAATCACAATCAAGACCCCCACCAGAAAAGCAAAGCTCAGAATTAGATAGAGCTCAACATCTTCATTGACGCCAACCTGAAGTTGAACCACTCGCCCGAACTTCAGACCAGAAAAAGTCGTAAGCCATGCCTCGATAGTCACGTCGCCATCGGCCGTTGCTGTAATTGGAATCTTGGCATTGATGGTGGTTTGCGCAGGAATGGTTACCTCAACCGCCGAAGGCATCACAACCTGCAAAGTTTTAGGTCGAACGTGAACTACAACCCGAACCTCGGTGTCAAAGTCATTGGTTATGGCAATCGGCAACTTTGATTCATGTGAGACCAGATTCACCTTCGAACCGCTGAGAATTCTCACGCCAATTGGGCGAAGGTTCTGGTTTGGGTTCAGCTGGTTTGCTTGAGCGGCGCTAATCGGGGCAATAACCAAAAAGGATGCCAGCAACGCACTGATAATTCGCCTCATAAACCCAACTCACCAACCAGGCGCTGCATCTGACGAGCCATGCGTTTTTCGTTTTCGTGGGTGAGCCTGTTTTGGGCATCAAGAATGGAAACCCATTCCACGGCGGTTGCCTCGTGTTGCGGGTCGTTTTCTACCGAAAGTTCTCCGCCAGTTTGGCGAAGTAAAAAGTGATGAACCGTTTTAACAATCTTTTTTCGGCCGGCAGTGAACTCGTATTTAATTTGGCCGATGTCGGCAAGCACTTCGCCAAAAATTCCGGTCTCTTCACCAATTTCGCGAACCGCTGCCTCTCGAAGATTTTCCTCGTTTTCTGGGTGCCCCTTGGGAATGCACCAGTCGATGCTGCCACCGCGATTGACGCGAGCAATCAAGGCAACGCAGTTGTTTCCATCTGAAGAAAGCACAAATCCGCCGGCTGAAGTTTCATAGCTTCTAGCCAGGTGCGCACTTGGCCCAGAGGAATTCATACTGATTACTCTAATAAACCCAAATGTGACGGCTGTGGCACACTAGTTGGCATGGAATCTGTTGCCCAAGCGATGCTTAATTTGCAGCAGGTTACCGATTCAGAAACTCTAAAAAAACTTGGCACCGCATTTCAAGATGCTGGCTTCGAATTGGCTCTGGTTGGTGGATCGGTTCGCGATGCTTTTCTTGGTCGCAAATCGCCAGATTTAGATTTCACAACCTCTGCCAAGCCCCAACAAACCCAAAAGATTTTGAAACCACTGGTAGATGCCATTTGGGACATTGGCAAGGAGTTCGGCACCATTGGTGCGAAACTCGGCGAAGACACAATCGAGATCACCACTTATCGCGCTGAGGCTTACGACCCAGATTCGCGAAAACCCATGGTTGCCTTCGGAGACAACCTGGCCGATGACCTGGTGCGCAGAGATTTCACCGTTAACTCGATGGCGCTTCGCCTGCCAGACATGGTCTTCGTTGACCCGCACGATGGGCTTACCGATTTAATTGCTGGGGTTCTGCGCACGCCTGGTAAGCCAGAAGATTCTTTCAGCGATGATCCGTTGCGAATGCTGCGGGCAGCTCGCTTTGCTGGGCAGTTTGCCTTCGAGATTGAATCGGCAACGTTCAAGGCTATGACAGAAATGGCCGCCAGATTAGAGATTGTTTCGGCAGAACGAGTGCAAGCCGAGTTTGTGAAACTCATGAAAGGCGCACACCCGCGCCTTGGGCTTGAGGCTCTGGTTGATAGCGGGTTGGCGGCCATTGTGCTGCCAGAACTGCCGGCACTTCGACTTGAAGTTGATGAACATCACCACCACAAAGACGTTTATGAACACACGCTTACCGTGGTTGACCAGGCAATCGATTATGAACGCGATTATGGTCTCGACTCTGATTTCGTGCTTCGCTTTGCCGCCCTCATGCACGACATCGGCAAGCCGGCAACTCGTCGCCTCGAGCCCGGCGGTGCCGTTACCTTTTATAACCACGATCTGGTTGGTGCCCGTTTGGCAACCAAGCGCATGAAGGCGCTTCGCTTCGACAATGAAACCACCAAGGATGTGGCGCGACTCATTGAACTGCACCTCAGATTTTTCGGCTACAGCGATTCAGCCTGGACAGACTCGGCAATTCGGCGCTATGTGCGAGATGCCGATGGGCTGTTGACTAGGTTGCACGCGCTCACTCGGGCAGATGTGACTACTAGGAATAAGCGCAAAGCCGACCGTTTGGCGCACGCTTACGATGACCTAGAAGCGCGCATCGCTCAAATTTCTGAAGAAGAAGAGCTCAATGCCATTCGCCCAGATCTAGATGGCGAAGACATAATGAGAATTCTTGACTTGAAGCCTTCGCGTGAAGTGGGAGAGGCATACAAGTTTTTACTTGAGTTGCGTCTTGACAGTGGGCCACTGGGTGCAGAGCAGGCAGAAAAACGCTTGCTCGAGTGGTGGGCTAGCCGCTAAACTGGGCAGGTTGCCCTGAAGAAGATTTTTCTTCGAGGCAGTCTTTTGCACATACCCTCCTGTCACAGAAATCCTGTGACCGTTCGAGTCCAGAGGAGGTGGGTTAGTCATGCATAAGTACGAAGTAATGGTCATCCTTGATCCAACCGTAGAAGAGCGCACTGTTGCTCCAAGCATCGACAAATTCCTAAACGTCATTCGCAACGGTGGAGGCACCGTTGACCAGGTTGACATTTGGGGTCGTCGTCGTTTCACCTACGAAATCAAAAAGAAGTCAGAAGGCATTTACGCCGTTTTGAACTTGACCGCAAAATCAGAAGACGTTATCGAGCTTGACCGTCAGCTGAAGCTTTCCGAAGCGGTACTGCGCACCAAGGTGTTGCGTGCCGACGAGGCAGTCTTCCGCATTAAGCCGGTTGATGTTCCTGCTGAAACTGAAGCCGAAAAGGCCGAAGAAGAGGCATCGGCTAAGAAGCCTGCAGCCAAGACCACCAAGCCTGCCGCTAAGACTGCTAAGTAGTCATAATGGCTGGCGAAGTTACTGTCACGATTGTCGGCAACCTTGCCGATGACCCAGAGTTGCGCTACACCCAAGGTGGCGTCGCGGTGGTTTCAGTTCGCGTAGGTTCAACCCCACGCACCCTGAACCGCCAGACCAACGCCTGGGAAGACGGCGAAACCGTATGGGTTCGTTGCACCGCTTGGCGTGATTTGGCAGAGAACGTTGCCCAAACCCTCACCAAGGGAAACCGCGTTATTGTCACCGGCCGCTTGAAAGCCCCTTCGGCTTACCAGGCTGCCAACGGTGAGGCCCGCGCATCACTCGAACTCGAGATCGACGAGATCGGCCCGTCGTTGCGTTACGCAACCGCAGCCGTTACCCGTCGTGCTCGCGAAGCTGGTGGCAGCGATGCCAACCCGTGGGCCGATGCCGCACCAAAGGCTGCTAACGACGGTTGGGCAAACCCAGCCACCTCGGTCAACTCTGACGACACCCCGTTCTAAAACTTAGATTTCAAGGAGAAAATCATGGCTGCAAAGTCAAACGACACGCGTCGCAAACCAAATCGCAACGCAAAGAACCTAAAACTGGCCCCAGTTAAATTCGTCAAGGTAGGCGTCATCGATTACAAGGATGTTGCCACCCTACGCAAGTTCATATCTGATCGTGGCAAGATTCGTTCGCGCCGCATCACCGGAGTATCGGTGCAGGAACAGCGTCTAATCGCCAAGGCCATCAAGAACGCTCGTGAGGTTGCATTGCTTCCTTACGCAGGCGCTGGCCGCTAAGGAGAAATAAATGTCAAAACTTATTCTGACTAATGAAGTATCGGGCCTCGGCTCGGCCGGCGACGTTGTAGACGTCAAGGCTGGTTATGCTCGCAACTACCTAATTCCGCGCGGCTTTGCAGTTGCCTGGAGCACCGGTGGTGAGAAGCAGGTTGCACAACTTCGTGCGGCTCGTGATGCTCGCGCATTGGCAACCGTTGAAGAGGCTCAGACCCTGAAGTCTCGCATCGAGAACGCCACCGTAAAGATTTCGGTGAAAGCCGGAGTTGGCGGCCGTTTGTTCGGTGCCGTTAAGACTGGCGATGTTGCAGCAGCAGTTGCCTCCGCAGGTCTTGGCGAAATTGACAAGCGTAAGGTTGAGTTCTCGGCCCCGATTCGCTCGACCGGAAACCACCAGGTAAGTGTCAAGCTTCACGGCGACCTAACCGCAACCATCAACCTTCAGGTTATTTCCAAAAAATAGTTTCAAAACTAGAAAAACCGCCTCAAATTGGGGCGGTTTTTCTAGTTAATAATGGGTTAATAACCTTTGGTTATCCACAACCCTAAGGTGAAACTTTAGAGTTTACTGAGAGTTTTCTATCCACAGGGGTTTTTCAATAAACACAAAGGCTCTAGGGCTGATTTGTATTCAAATACACAGGGTTATCCCCAACTTTTACACATAATTGACGGCGTGTCTGTGAAGTTATTCACATTAATACTCACAGGGCGATTTACGGTCTGACTGTCGTTAGTCGATGCTATAAACAAAGTCATAACAAGGAGGTCTAAATGTCGCTAGCGCCGGTGCCGTCAAACGAGCCAATTCGCATGAACGAGCGCATTCTTCCCAATGACCTAGCCGCCGAACAAAGCACCCTAGGTGGCATGCTGCTATCGCAAGAGGCCGTTGCCGAAGTGCACGAAATTGTTCGCGGCAGCGACTTCTATGCACCTAAGCACGAGGCTATATACGACGCCATCATCGACCTCTTTGGTCGCGGTGAACCTACCGACGTAATTACCGTCACCGACGAACTCACCAAGCAGGGCAATCTGGTTCGTGCCGGCGGTGCCGACTATTTGCATCAGCTCACCGGTGTTGTGCCAACTGCTGCCAGCAGCATGTTTTATGCCCAGATCGTTCACGACAAAGCTGTGCTTCGCCGCCTTATTGAAGCCGGCACCAGAATTGCCCAGCGTGGTTACCTTGCCGAAGGTGAAGTCGAAGATCTCGTAAACGAAGCCCAAGCCGATGTCTATGCGGTGGCCAGTGCCAACCGAGCCGAAGATTACGTGGCGCTTTCAACATCTATCGATGCAGCTGTCGAAGAAATGGAAAGCGCTCAGCGCGTTGGCGGCGAAATGATTGGCGTTTCTACCGGATTCACCGACCTCGACGCCATGACTCACGGCCTTCACCCTGGCCAACTTATTCTGATTGCCGCACGCCCTGCAGTTGGTAAATCAACGCTGGCACTCGACTTCGCACGCCATGCTTCTATTAAGCAAAGTAAGCCAACCATTTTCTTCAGCCTTGAAATGGGTCGTGCCGAAATTGCCATGAAAATGCTTTCGGCCGAAAGTTCGATTCCGCTGCAAACCATGCGCAAGGGTGGTTTGAGCGAAGCCGAATGGACGAAGTTGGCGTTGGTTCGTCAGAACATTAACGATGCGCCGCTTTACATTGACGACAGCCCAAATCTGACCCTTATTGAGATTCGCGCCAAGTGCCGTCGCCTAATGCAACGAGTTGGCTTGAAAATGGTGGTGATCGACTATATTCAGCTGATGAGTTCAGGCAAGAAGGTCGAATCGCGCCAGCAAGAAGTTTCAGAGTTTTCGCGTGCTCTGAAGTTGCTGGCCAAAGAGCTGAACATTCCAGTTGTGGCGCTTAGCCAACTAAACCGAGGTGCCGAACAGAAAACCGATAAGAAACCAGAACTTTCACAGCTTCGGGAATCTGGATCGCTCGAGCAAGACGCCGACGTGGTTATTCTGCTGCACCGCGAAGCGATGGGCGAAAGAGATCATCCGCGCGCCGGCGAAGCAGACTTCATCTTGGCTAAACAACGAAGCGGCCCAACCGGCACAGTTCAAGTAGCCTTCCAGGGTCACTATTCGCGCTTTGCAAACCTAAAGACCAACTAATGAGAATGGTTCAGGCAGTGAAGGCAGCGGTTGCCGTTGCTGCCGGTTTGGTAATTACATTTAGTCAATCTCACGGGGCCCAGGTTGGCCTTTTGGTGTTTGGCATTTTTGCCCTCGGCTATGCGGTTTTGGTGTCTGCCTTTGCTCTTAGATTCGAAGCCAGCCGCTACCTGCGTGAAGAACTTGTAGTTTCGGTGGCTTCGGCCACCCTGTCGGTTTTTGCCCTGCTAAATCAAAGTGCTGGTCTGGGCACCTTTACCGTGCTGGTTGCGGTTTGGGCTCTTATTTTGGCGGGCAACGAGGCGCAACTTGGCTGGCGGGCTCGCCCGAACGGCAACCGCTCGCGCGAACACCTCATCACCGCGGGGCTGGCGCTCGTTCTTGGCGTGCTGTTTTTGGTAACCCCAATGGATGCGGTTTCATCCGTTGGATTTTTTGGCGCTTATTTAGTGCTCAGCTCGGTGCATCTTGGCATCGCGGCGTTTTCACCCAAAGCTTGAAGTTAGGCTTATTGGGTGCCTAAAGAAGAAAAGCCGATTGGCGTTCGTAACTACCTGATTCTTGCTCTTACCGCAGCCGTTGTGGTTGGCGTGATTGTGTTCGGCGGGGTTCGCAAACTCGAAGAAACCCTCATTTGGGCTGGCATAACCTTTATTGTGGTGCTGGTTGGAATCGCTACTTTGGCGCTCTCGGTCAAAGACTCAAACGACGACCCAGACCAACCTAAGCTTAAATAACCCTTTTAGCCAGCTCGCTGGCGAGGCCTATGTAGCCGCCAGGGGTAAGTGACATCAAGCGGTTTTTAGCATCCTCTGAAATATCGAGGCCACTAACAAACTCTTTCAGAGCTTCGCCGCTAAGCCGCTTTCCGCGAGTAAGTTCTTTCAACAACTCATATGGATTATCGATTTTGCTGCGACCGGCTGCGACCTCGGCGCGAATTACGGTTTGAATGGCCTCGCCAAGAATCTCCCAGTTGTCGAGCAGATCGCTGGCGAGCACGGCATTGCTCAGTTCGAGTTCGCTCAAACCACGAATGACGTTGTCGAGTGCGAGCAGCGAGTGGCCAAACCCAACCCCGATATTTCGTTGGCTGCTTGAGTCGGTGAGGTCGCGTTGCATTCTTGAGGTAACCAAGGTGGCAGCCAAAGACTCGAGCACCGCGTTGCTCAACTCAAGGTTCGACTCGGCATTTTCAAAGCGAATCGGGTTTACCTTGTGGGGCATGGTTGAAGAGCCGGTGGCACCAGGTGCCGGAATCTGCTTGAAATAGTTGATTGAAATGTATGTCCAAATATCGGTGCAGAGGTTGTGCAAAATTCTGTTGAAGTGGGCGATGCCCGAGTAAAGCTCAGCCTGCCAATCGTGCGATTCAATCTGAGTGGTAAGCGGGTTCCAGGTGAGGCCGAGGCCGCTAACAAACTTTTCGCTAACGTCAAGCCAGTCAACTTCTGGAGCCGCAATCACCTGTGCCGAAAAGGTTCCGCTTGCGCCAGAAAACTTACCGAGATATTCAGTTTGTTCAATGCGCTTGATTTGACGTGAGAGTCGGTGAACGAATACCGCCATTTCTTTACCCATGGTGGTTGGGGTTGCAGGTTGGCCATGAGTTCTCGAAAGCATGGGAACATCAGCGGCTTTTTCAACTAAGTCGGTTAGGGCGGCGATTAGCTCTTTGGCTTTTGGAAGCCAAACCGAATTCACTGCGTCGCGCACGGTGATGGCATAAGACAGATTATTTATGTCTTCACTGGTGCATCCAAAGTGGGTGAGCTCGAGCAAGTCATTGCGGCCAATGTCTTTCAAGCGATCGCGAACAAAATATTCAACCGCCTTCACATCGTGCTTGGTAACAGCTTCGGTTTCGGCAAGTTCCTTCACCGAGGTGTCACCAAAGTTACTTACGGCTTGTTGAAGTTGTGAGATTTCAGACTTGCTAATCGACTTTTTGAGGCCCAACAGGTCTTGGTTCACCAAGAAGATGATCCACTCAATTTCAACTTGAATGCGAGCTCGGTTCAGACCGGCTTCTGAAAGGTAGGCGCCGAGTTCGCCAACTGCTTTTTGGTAGCGGCCATCGAGTGGGCTGAGGGGTTGCTGCGAGAGTGAAGTCACCTCTCTATTGTGCCGTATCAACAGCGCGGCTGGCAGAAACGGCTTGCACGATGGTGCGGCCTGCGGCGCAACATGGGCGGGGCTGGCGCCAAAATCTTCGAATATGAATAACCTGTCGCAAGAACTTGAGTTGGCGCTCGCCTGGCTGGCCCACGCGTTACCAGAGCGAGGGCAGTGGGCAGGGCCAGCCGCCGAAAGTTGCCGCCAGCAGATAGAGCAACTCATTCACGAGTTGCGAATAGTTACCAAGTGAGCGGGCAACTAACCAGTTACGGGGGCAGCGTGCGGGTGGTTGCCGCCGAACACGAGATCAATCGGGTGGCTAGGCAACTTTCGGCAGTCGAGCAACTTTTGGCCAGGGTGTTAGTTGAAGCCGAGCTCATGGTTTTGCTCGAGCCAACCCCGCAGCACCTTTTGCTTTTGGCCCAGTTACCCATTTGGTTGGTTCGGCTTCGCTATCTGCAGTTTTGCCTCTGGGTGAGCGCCCAGAGTTATTTCACGGTTGAGGGTCAGGTGCGAAACCTGATGCATCAGTTTCTACCGGGTGTTACCCAAGAACTATCTGGTGTTTTGGCTTCCAAAGAACTTGGCTCAAATCAGTTTCGGGTTGGCCGAGTTGGCGAAACCAAGGTCACCTCAGCACCGGGTTCACTTCGCACCATGCTGAATCGCTTGCAAACCACGGCGTTGTTGGCGAACGGAACTTTGCGCATTGAAAGCTGGTTTGAAGGCGGCAAGCGCCACTTCATTATTTACCTGCCAGGAACACAAGATTGGGCGCCAGTTGCCGGCGAGAACCCGCTGAACCTCAGCTCTGATTTGCAGGCGTTTGCCCACTCAAAATCTGACACCCAAAGCGCGCTACTTTTGGCACTCAAAAAAGCGGGTGCAACCCCTGGCGATGAAGTGATATTCGTGGCGCACTCGCAAGGCGGTTTGGTTGCCGCCAATTTTGCGCAACATCCGAGTGGTTTTAATGTGAGCACGATTTTGAGTTTTGCAGGGCCAATGGTGGCAGTTGGCGCCCTTTCGAAAACCAAGGTTTTGGCGTTCGAGCACACCAACGACCCAATGCCTTACCTGGCTGGTAAGGCTAACCCGCTAGCCGCCAACTGGGTTACCGTGCAGGCAACGGCTGCCGCAAGCGGAATGGCCGCACACGAGCTCAGCAGTTATGGGCCAATGACATCGCTTGCCGACAAATCGAACAACGCGGCCATTGCCGGCGCCCGAACCAACCTGTTGGCGAGACTAAAAGCCAAACGCGTAAAGGTTCAGTTCATCAAACTGAAGCGCAGCACTAAATAGCTGAAGTTTTAGCGAGCGAATCGAAACACGGCACGAAGCAGCGTGGTGACAATGCTCAAAATCAGTGCGCCAATCACTGCCCAGCCAAGGGCCGGGGTGGTGAGGCCGGCAGAGGTAAAGCCGTCAATGGCAAACAGGCGGTTTGAAATAACGCCGCTTAGCCAAGCCACCAAAATCAGCAGGGCGCCATTAATTACGAACGAAATCAGGCCGAAGGTAATTAAATAGAGCGGAAAAGCCAGAACCTTGATTACCGGGGCAACAAAAGCCTGAACTAATCCGAAGATTGCGGCAACCAAAAAGAAAGAGCCCACAGTAGGCCAAAAGCCTGTGCCAAGCGGTTTCATGCTGAATGCCGGAACAATTAAGGTGAGCAACCAAAGGCCGAAAGCGTTGATTGCGGTGCCGGTAAGAAAACGAATCATGTTTAGATTTTGCCAGACTCGGCTAAATTGGAGTCTGTGAGTTCTGCCGAGTCTTCATCCGTGCCAATGGTGCAAATTCTCTCGCCGGAGGGTGAACTTGGTGTGCCCAGCGCATATTCGGTTTATGCCCAGTATCTAGAGCGCCTAACCGAAGCCGATTACCTGAAGTTTTACCGCGATATGGCGCGCATGCGCCGTTTCGACCACGAGGCAACGGCTCTGCAACGACAGGGCCAGCTCGGCCTCTGGATTCCGGCGATTGGCCAAGAGGCAGCCCAAATTGGATCTGGCTACGCAGTTGGCCACAATGACCACATTTTTCCTTCGTATCGTGAACACGGTGTAGCCATTACTCACGGAATCGACCTGATGTCGATCTTGAAAATGTTGCGCGGCGTGAATCACGGCGGGTGGAACCCAGACGAAACCCGGTTTCACCTCTATGCCATCGTGCTCGGCACTCAGGTTCCGCACGCGGTTGGATACGCCATGGGTGTGAAGTTCGACGGCAAGGTTGGTAACGCTAAAGCCGAAGACAATCTCGCGGTGATTTCTTACTTTGGCGATGGCGCAACCGCCGAGGGTGAAGTGAGCGAAGGTCTTTTGTTCTCAGCTATCAACCAGTCGCCAATAGTGTTCTTCTGCCAGAACAACCAGTGGGCCATTTCTTCTGCGGTGTCGAGTCAAACTCGCGTGCCGCTTT
This sequence comes from Microbacteriaceae bacterium, assembly GCA_947448845.1. Lineage (GTDB taxonomy): Bacteria > Actinomycetota > Actinomycetes > Actinomycetales > Microbacteriaceae > Rhodoluna. The sequence goes on from CANFOX010000011.1 coordinate 16,614, forward strand.
ATCAGCGCGGTGCCGGCTTCGGTGTTCCCGGAATCCGTATTGATGGCAACGATGTGCTTGCTAGCTATTGCGTAACCGCAAAACACATGGATGACGCCCGAAACGGCGACGGCCCGTTTCTGATTGAGGCATTGACCTATCGCATTGGCGCCCACACAACCTCTGACGACCCAACCAAATATCGCAAAGAAGAAGAGGTTGAGTATTGGCGCGCGCGTGACCCGCTTACTCGCCTTGAGAAGTTCTTGCGCCGTCAGGGAATCAAAGACGACTTCTTTGAAGAAGTTGAGCACGCGGGTGAAACCATGGCTGCCGAAATTCGCGCGGCAACCTTCGCACTGGGTGAGCCACCAATTGAGAACATGTTCAATCACGTTTACTCGCAACCACATCCAGAAATTGCCGAGCAGTTGGCTTGGGTGAAAGAGTATGAAAGCTCGTTCGAGGGTGATGCCTGATGAGCAACTTCGTTGAGATGCCGATTGCTCGCGCCATTACCGCCGGGCTTCGCGAGGCAATGAAAAAGAACGACAAGGTTTTGGTTTTTGGGCAAGACGTTGCACAACTCGGCGGAGTATTCCGCGTAACCGAGGGTTTGTTCAGCGAGTTCGGCCAAAGCCGCATTTTCAACTCTCCGATTGCAGAAGCCGGCATTGTGGGAACGGCAATTGGTTTGGCAATGCGTGGCTATAGCCCGGTTGCCGAAATTCAATTCGAAGGATTCATCTTTCCGGCATTCAACCAAATCACCACGCAACTGGCGAAACTGCAAAACCGCAGCGAGGGTTACCTAACCATGCCGGTAGTAATACGCGTGCCTTACGGCGGCGGCATCGGGGCGGTGGAGCACCACAGCGAAAGCCCCGAGGCATACTTTGCTCACACTCCCGGCTTGCGTGTGGTTACACCGAGCAATCCAAACGATGCCTATTGGATGATTCAGCAGGCAATCGAATCAACTGACCCAGTGATGTTCTTCGAGCCAAAGCGTCGCTACTGGCAAAAGGGTCAGGTTAACCTCGACCAACCACCGATGGATCTTCACTCGGCACGGGTGTTGCACGAAGGTTCGCAGGTGACCGTGGTGGCATACGGCCCAATGGTTGCCACCTGTTTGCAGGCGGCAGAAATCGCTGCCAGCGAGGGAATCAGCATTGAAGTAGTTGACCTTCGTTCAATTTCTCCCATCGACTTTGCAACCGTTATTTCTTCGGTTGTAAAAACCGGGCGCCTAGTGGTGGCTCACGAGGCTAGCACCGCATTTAGCGTGAGCAGTGAAATTGCAGCTCGAGTAACCGAGCAGGCTTTCTATCACCTTGAAGCACCAGTGCTTCGGGTTGGCGGATTCGATGTTCCATACCCACCGGCCAAGCTGGAAGAGCGATTCTTGCCAGACGCCGACCGCGTGCTTGAAGCGGTTGACCGAGTGCTTACCTACTAACCGGAGCAAACGATGACTCAGATTGCATATTTCAACCTGCCAGATGTTGGCGAAGGCTTGACCGAAGCTGAAATTGTTTCTTGGAAGGTAAAGCCAGGCGACACCGTTTCGGTTAATCAGGTGATTGTTGAGATCGAAACCGCCAAGTCGCTGGTTGAACTTCCGTGCCCGTTTGCCGGAGTGGTGTCAGAACTTTTGGCGGCAGAGGGCGACACCGTTGAGGTAGATAAACCCATTATTTCGGTGAGCGTTGCAGACGGAGCCGTCGGCACCCAAACCAGCGCGATTGCCGTGGCAGCGGCAGACGCGCACGAATCGGTAAACGCAGCGGCGGCCTCGGTTGACGCAGATGAACCGAAGACCCCGAACCTGGTTGGTTATGGCGTTGCAGCGCACACCGCTGCGTCACGCCGCCGCGGGCGAGTTGCCATGCCGCAAGCCGCGCCTGCCACCACCGCGCTACCGGTGGCCGCAGCCATTGCCACCGGGGCATTGCAGGTAACCCCTGCCGAAGATTCGGTGCTTGCCAAGCCACCCATTCGCAAGTTGGCCAAAGACCTCGGGGTTGACCTAGCTCGCGTGAGCGGCACCGGTACCGCCGGTGAGGTTACTCGCGAAGACGTAGTTGCCGCAGCCAGCCAGGCCAGCGTATTTCGCAATCTTTCAACCCCAGCCGCTCCGAGTGAGCGAGAAGAGCGCATTCCGGTTAAAGGTGTGCGCAAGGCAATCGCCACCGCAATGGTTTCGAGCGCATTTACTGCGCCTCACGTGAGCATCTTCGTTGACGTTGATGCCACCCGAACCATGGAATATGTGAAGCGCCTCAAAAACTCACCAGATTTCGCCGGTGTGAAGGTGACCCCGCTTCTGATTATGGCGAAGGCCATGATTTGGGCGGTGCGCAGAAACCCAACCGTGAACTCAACCTGGACAGACGAAGAGATCATCGTTCATAACTATGTGAACTTCGGTGTTGCCGCTGCTACCCCGCGCGGCTTGATTGTGCCGAACATTAAAGACGCCGACAAAATGTCGATGCTCGAACTGGCGCAGGCGCTTGAACAGCTTGCCGCCACTGCTCGTGAAGGCAAGACCACTCCGGCCGACATGAAAGATGGAACCATCACCATCACCAACATCGGTGTCTTCGGCGTTGACACCGGCACCCCGATTTTGAACCCGGGTGAGGTTGGCATCGTGGCCCTCGGATCGATTCGCCCGAAGCCGTGGGTTGTAAACAACGAGATCGTGGTTCGCCAGGTAACCACCATTGGCGCTACCTTCGATCACCGCGTGGTTGACGGTGACGTTGCTTCTAGATTCGTTCAGGATGTCGCCAGCATTATTGAAGAACCGGCACTGCTTCTCGACTAGCTTTTTGGCATCCCGCTAATCGCTATTGACAATCATTAGCAATAAGGCTTAGCCTGTTGCAATGAAGCGCATCTTGGCCAGCATTGCCGCTGTTGGCATGCTCATGCTTCTTGCCGGGTGCAGTTTGTTACCGGCTGAACCAAGAAAATGGTCGCGCGGTTCAGGTCAAATTAGCATTGTTGCAACCACCAACGTTTGGGCAGACCTGGCCTATCAAATCGGCGGCAAAGCGGTTACCAGCCACGCCATTATTTACAACATCAACCAAGACCCGCACTCTTATGAGGCAACGGTTCGAGATCAACTGATGGTTGACAAGGCAAACCTTGTTCTTGTAAACGGCGGCGGTTATGACGATTTCATGAGCAAGCTAGCCAAAAACAAGAAGCCAACTTCTGTTATCAACGCCGTGAAAGTGGCTGGCACTCGGGCAGATGGCAACGAGCACGTTTGGTTTTCGATTGAACGGGTGCGCAAGGTTGCCGCAGCCATTGCCACCAAGCTAAAGCAGCTCAACCCAAGGGGTGCCGTCGAAATAGCCAACAACCTTGCCAAGGTGCAGCTGAAGCTGAATTCATTGCAGCAGAAAATTGACATTTTGAAACCATCCACTACTGGCAAAAAAGTTATCTTCGCAGAACCAATCGGTGGCTACCTGGCCGATGCCCTCGGCATTGTTGACGCCACTCCAAGTGCTTTTAGCAAGGCGGTTGAAGAGGGGCGCGACATTCCGCCTCAAGCTGCAATGCAGGTAAAAAGCTTGCTGAAAAGCGGGCAGATTGATCTTTTGGTTTACAGCTCAGCAACCGTTGGTTCGCAGGCTCAAAAACTTTTGAACACAAATCAGCAAAATGTGCCTGCCACTCAAATTGGCGAACTTCTAGTTCAAGACCCAGACACTTTTGAATCGATGGGTGGTTTCTTCGATTACCTTTTGAGTTCCGTTGAAGATTTTTCGATCATGAAAGGCGTTGGCGGCAAATGAACAACTCCGCGCTTTCAATCAAAAACGCCTCACTTACTTTTGGTGACCGCCAACTCTGGAGCAATCTGAACCTCGAAGTTCAACCACACGAATTCATCGCCATTATTGGGGCGAACGGTTCAGGCAAGACAACGCTGTTGAAGGCAATCCTTGGGCAGGTTGAACTAACCAACGGCAGCATTGAACTTGGCGGTAAAAAGGCAGCTCGTGGCTCAAAAGAGATCGGCTACATTCCCCAGCACCGAACTAGCGAAGGGGTTGCACCGATTCGAGCCATCGATCTGTTGCGCATGGGCCTCGATGGGCATCGCTTTGGCCTGCCACTGCCGAACCGAAAATCTAACTCTCGGGTGAAACACATTCTCGATTGCATCGATGCCCACGAATTGGCGCATAAAAAGGTTGGCGACCTAAGCGGCGGTGAGCTGCAGCGGCTTCGCGTTGGCCAAGCCGTGATTGGTGAGCCCAGCCTGATTTTGGCAGACGAACCGCTCAGCGCACTCGACATGGCACAGCAGAAAACCATTGCCGATTTGCTCGATCAAGAGCGCCGCGACCACAATGCCGCTGTGCTCTTCGTAACTCACGACGTTAACCCAATTCTTTCGATGGTTGACCGGGTGCTTTATTTGGGCAACTCAAAGTTTCGCATTGGCACACCAGACGAGGTGCTTCGAAGTGATGTGCTGAGCGAACTTTATGAAACACCGGTTGATGTGCTTCGAAACCAGGGGCGCATTGTTGTGGTTGGCACGCAAGACCATCAGCACCACGACCACGAAGAGTGGATGCCATGACCCTTTTTGATTTTTCTAACTATGGCGAGCTGATTCCACTGGTGCAGAACTCGTTGATTGCCGGAGTTCTGCTCGGGCTGATTGGCGGCCTGATTGGGGTGTTCGTGATGACAAGAGACATGTCATTCGCGGTGCACGGAATCTCTGAGCTAAGTTTTGCGGGGGCGGCGATTGCATTGCTTTTGGGGGCAAGCGTTATTACCGGTTCGGTGGTTGGGTCTTTGGTGGCGGCAACCATAATCGGGGCCCTCGGGGCTCGGGCAAA
>CANFOX010000012.1 GCA_947448845.1 Microbacteriaceae bacterium
CCATCCGGTGAGGTTTTCAAAACCCCGAACGAGTTAGCCAGCGTGCTTTATGGTCGCGCCCTCGACCTATATGACCTGATTTGGAAACGCACGGTGGCATCGCAGATGCTGGATGCCAAGGTCTCGACCACCACCGCAAAGTTGAAGGCGAAGCTTGCGGAACCAATCGCCGGCGTTGGCTCGGAACTCGAGTTCACGGCTAGCGGAACGGTAGTAGTTTTTGCCGGATTCATGGCGGCTTACGAAGAGGGCCGCGATGATGAGGCCAATGAAGAGAATCAAGAGCGCGAATCGAAGTTACCAAAACTTGAGGTGGGGCAGAAGGTTCAGGCAGTTGAAGTAACCGCCAAAGACCACCAAACTAGCCCGCCGGCTCGCTACACCGAGGCAACCTTGGTGAAGGCTCTTGAAGAAGATGGCATCGGCCGCCCATCAACCTATGCCAGCATTTTGTCGACCATTGTGAACAAGGGTTACGTCACCAAGCGCGGCCAGGCGCTGGTTCCCGAGTGGATTGCCTTCACGGTTACTCGCTTTCTTGAAAACAACTTTGACTATCTGATTGACTACGAGTTCACCGCTTCGATGGAGCAAGACCTCGATCAGATTGCAGAGGGCAAACTCGACAACATCGGTTGGTTGAAAGAGTTCTTCTTCGGCGACGAGCAACACCCTGGCCTAACCGCAACCGCGCAAAACATTCTTGAGCAAGACAACCGCGCCATCAACTCGTTCGAGTTAGCCGAAGGCCTAACCTTGCGCACCGGAAAGTTCGGCCCTTACCTTGAGGTGCGCGGTGAGCCGGGCGAACCAGGTGTTGACGAAAACGGTCGCCGCATCGTGAACATTCCAGAAGGTCTCGCGCCAGACGAACTCACCAACCAGCGAGCCAAAGAATTGATTGACGCGCCAGTGGTAACCGACAAGGTGCTCGGTGAAGATCCATCCACAGGGTTTGAAATTCTTTTCAAAGATGGTCGCTATGGGCCATATGTGGTTTTGAACGACCCCGAAGCTGCCAAACCGAAAACCGCGTCGCTTTTCAAGAGCATGGATCCGGCGGCAATCACGCTAGAAGAGGCTTTGCAATTGCTTTCCCTTCCGCGAGAAGTTGGTGTTGACACCGAAGACGGCAAGGCTATTACCGCGCAGAACGGGCCATATGGTCCTTATCTGAAAAAGGGCAATGACTCGCGCCAGCTCACCACCGAGCAACAGATTTTTGAAATCACTCTGGATGAAGCGATTGCACTTTATAAATTGCCGAAAACTCGTGGTCGCCAAGCAGCGGCAAATGCTCCACTCAAGGAATTTGCTGCCGACCCTGCCAGCGGCACCCCGGTTCTGGTGAAGACCGGTCAGTTTGGCACCTATGTGACCGACGGATTCGTAAATGCCACTTTGCCGAAAGAGGAGCCCGTAGACGAACTATCGGCCGACCGCGCTTACGAACTGCTGGCAATTCGTCGCGAAAAACTGGGGCTGGCACCTGGTGAAGCGTTGGCAAAGACCAAGCGCACCACGAAGCGTGCGCCAACGGGCGGCGCTAAGCGCGCCACTAAGGCAAAAAAGAAGTAGCATGCCGCGCGGTTTGTTCATTTCGTTCGAGGGTATTGATGGAGTTGGCAAGTCAACTCAGGTGAAACTACTTGCCGAATACTTGGGCGAGGCTGGGCGAGAGGTGACCCTAACGCGCGAACCAGGTGGCACCGAACTTGGCGATTCAATTCGCGAAATCTTGCTTCATAGCAAGGGTCACATCGACGCCCGCGCCGAAGCCCTGCTCTACGCAGCCGACCGCGCCCAGCATGTGGCACTTGAGATTGAACCAGCCCTTGCCGCTGGCTGCGATGTAATCACCGACCGTTATCTCGACTCATCGGTTGCCTACCAGGGCGCCGGTCGTGAGTTGGGTCACGACGAGGTTAGGGCGCTCTCGTTATTCGCAGTGAAGGGTCTGCTGCCGAACCTCACCGTGCTGCTCGATTTGAGCGTAGACCAGGCCGCGGCGCGGCTGGCTGGCACCGAACTTGACCGCCTTGAGAGCGAGAAAGCCGAGTTTTTCGAAGCCGTTCGCCAGGGTTTCTTGAGTCTTGCTGCAGCCGAACCTAATCGTTGGCTGGTGCTTGATGCCAGCTTGCCGCCAGCCGAAATCGCCGCCGCGATTCGCACTCGGGTTGCGAGCCTTATCTAAATGAGTGTTTGGCAAGATCTACCTGGTCAACCTGAGGCAGTTGCCACCCTAGAAAAAGCGGTTCGCAACCGAGCCGACAACTTGCATCACGCCTGGCTATTCACCGGCCCACCCGGTTCTGGTCGTTCAATCGCGGCGCGAAGCTTTGCCGCGGCTCTGCTTTGCGAACAGGGCGGTTGCGCAAGCTGCCAAACCTGTTTGCTGGTGAAAACAAACGGTCACCCCGACCTAACGGTGATGGCAACCGATCGCGTGATGATTCCAATCGACGACGTGCGCGAACTGGTTGAAATGGCAACCTACGGCTCAACCATGGGCGGCTACCGAATTATTCTCGTTGAAGATGCAGACCGCATGGTGCCTCGCACCGCAAACGTTTTGCTCAAAGCTCTCGAAGAGCCACCTGCCGACACAATCTGGCTTCTGTGTGCACCGTTTGAAGCCGATCTGCTACCAACCATTCGCTCGAGAGTTCGCAAGGTTGGCCTGAAGGTTCCTAGCACCAACGATGTGGCCCGCCTTTTGGTGACCCGCGACAAGGTTGACGGCCAGCTTGCCGAAATCGTAGCGGCCGAGTCGCAGAGCCACATCGGCATGGCTCGCCGCCTGGCTACCAGCCCCGACGCTCGAGCTCGGCGTCGTGACACCCTCACTGCAGCCCTCGAAATCGACAACATCTCAACCGCGATTGCCACCGCTGAACGTTGGTTAGAACTTGCCAAAAAGGATGCCGATGCGCTAAACGAGGAACGCGATTCCGAAGAGCGCGCCACCTTTATGGCCAATTTTGGGCTTGACCCAGAAAGCAATCTTCCGCCTGCGCTGCGGGCAAATCTTAGAAGAATCGAAGAGTCTCAAAAGCGTCGCGCCACTCGAAGTTTGCGAGATGGCATTGACCGCATCCTGGTTGATTTGCTGGCGGTTTATCGAGACATTTTGATGTTGCAGTTAGACGGTAATCGAGCGCTGGTGAATCAAGATCTTGAACCAACCCTGCGTCGAGTGGCTACCAGCACTGGCACCGCTCGAACCCTTGAAATCACCGATGCTATTACCGAAGCTCGACTTCGAATCGAATCAAATGTTAGAGACTTACTTGTGTTGCAATCTTTGGCCGTTCGAATGATCTGGAAACCACTATGAAAAAACTTTGGGCTGTAATCGCCGCTTTTGCGCTTGTGGCATCAACCGCATCCTGCACTTCGCAGTCATTTACTCGTGCGAAAACAGAACAGGTGAGCTCAGCCCTTCAGCCTTTTTATAGCCAAAAACTAACTTGGAGTGACTGCGGCAAGAAACTTCTTTGCGCAAGCATTTCGGTTCCACTCGATTGGAAAAAGCCAAGTTCAAAGCAAGCCATCAAAATTCAAGCAGTCATTCATGAGGCTGCCAATCCAGATGCTTCTGACTTTCTATTCACGAACCCGGGTGGCCCTGGTGCATCTGGTTACGATTTTGTTCACGATTCCATCTCGCAGGTTGCAACATCCCGTTTGATTGATAAATACAACATTGTTGGATTTGACCCTCGGGGTGTCGACCGTAGCGCCGCTGTCACTTGTTTAAACATGAGCGACACAGAGAAGTTTCTCTATTCAGACTCTGGCTACGCTTACGGAAGCCCAAATGACTTGGCGGCATCCAAGAAGATGGTTTCTAAGTTTGTGAATAGTTGCAAAGACCAAACCGGCCTCGAACTCAAATATCTAGACACCGTTTCTGCCGCTCGAGACCTCGATATTCTCAGGGCAACTCTTGGGTCACCAAAATTGAACTACCTCGGTTTTTCATACGGAACGTTTCTTGGAAACACTTATGCGGCTCTTTACCCACAAAAGGTCGGCCGAATGGTTCTCGATGGCGCAGAAGACCCAACTCTTTCAACCAACCAGAAAAACATTAACCAACTGAAGGGCTTTGATCTTGAGCTAAGAAGTTACCTGGCTGACTGCCTTAGTCAAACCGGATGCCCATTTAAAGGGTCGGTCAACGCCTCGCTGAAGCGTATTCAAAAATTGTTGAGATCCATAGAGACGCATCCGCTTCCAACAAAAAGTGGTCGCGAACTTACAATTGCCGCTTCCACCACGGGAATTTTGCTCTCGCTTTACAGCAACACCTTTTGGTCGATGCTTTCAACCGGCTTCACCGAAGCGTTCGCTGGCAAGGGCGATACTTTGCTAAAACTGGCTGATATCTACAACGATCGTTCGTCTGCGGGTGATTTCTTAACCAACGGGCTCGAAGCGTTCTATGCAATCTCTTGCCTCGATGAACCGGTTGACGGCTCTGCGGCTGCCATGGCCAAGCAAAACTCACTCGTGCTCGCCGCCAGCCCAACCTTGGGGCGTTACTGGCAATACGGAGCTCTAGTTTGCTCTATGTGGCCATATCCGCCAGTGAAGGGGCCGGCAAGCTATGCGGCAAAGGGTTCGCCAACCATCCTCGTGGTGGGCACCACCAAAGACCCGGCAACGCCATACTCGCAAGCGGTGCGGCTCGCGCACAATATTCTCGCAAACGGGTTTCTCGTTACCTATAACGGTGACGGTCATACCGCCTATGGCCGCGGTAGCACTTGCGTGAACAACACCGTAGACAACTTCTTGGTTGATGGAACAGTTCCCGGCAAAGACCCGAACTGCTAACTCTAAAGTTACAGTTTTGTAAATATTCCCCATTTTTTATTAGTTCAACTTGCAAACTTTGCTGTTAGTTGGGTAGTTTTCAATTACACAGAATGGGGTAGCTTATGGGCGGCTCAAGTTTTATAAAAGTAACTGTTTCAACGTGCCTGTTTGCGGCAATGGCTTTGGCCACGCCGATGGTCTCAAGCGCGGATGCTTCTAAGTTGCCACCGCAAGGCCCTAAGGCTGCGGCACCATCATCAATCGGCCCAACCGGCCCAACCGGCCCCAGAGGTCCAACCGGCCCAACCGGCCCTGCTGGCACAAACGGTGCCCGAGGTGCAACCGGCCCAACCGGCGCTACTGGCCCTCAGGGTGTTGAAGGTCACACCGGTGTTACCGGCGCCGCAGGGTCCACCGGCCCAACCGGCCCAATCGGTGTCACCGGCCCCACCGGTGCCACGGGTATTACCGGCCCAACTGGCCTAACCGGCGCTACTGGCGCCGCCTCGACCGTTCCTGGCCCAACCGGTTCTGTTGGTGCCACTGGCCCAACCGGCCCAACCGGAGACACCGGTGCAACTGGAGCTGACTCAACCGTTCCTGGCCCAACTGGCGACACCGGAGCCACCGGTCCAACCGGTGACACAGGTGCCACAGGCGCCGACTCTAACGTTCCTGGCCCAACAGGTGACACCGGCCCAACCGGTGACACCGGTCCAACCGGTGACACTGGCGCTACAGGCGCCGACTCTAACGTTCCTGGCCCAACAGGTGACACCGGCCCAACAGGTGACACCGGTCCAACAGGTGACACTGGCGCTACAGGCGCAGACTCTTACGTTCCTGGCCCAACCGGTGACACTGGAGCAACCGGTGACACTGGAGCAACCGGTGACACTGGAGCAACCGGTGACACTGGCATGACCGGAGACGTAGGCCCGACTGGTGACACAGGTCCAACCGGCGACACAGGTGCTACAGGCGCAGACTCTAACGTTCCAGGCCCCACTGGGGACACCGGAGCTACGGGCGACGTCGGCCCCACGGGCGACACAGGCCCAACCGGCGACACTGGCGCCACGGGCGACACAGGCCCAACCGGCGACACTGGCATGACCGGCGACATCGGCCCAACCGGCGACACTGGCATGACCGGCGACGTCGGCCCCACTGGCGACATCGGCCCAACCGGTGACACTGGCATGACCGGCGACGTCGGCCCAACTGGCGACACTGGAGCAACCGGAGACGTCGGCCCAACTGGTGACACAGGCCCAACCGGCGACACTGGAGCTACGGGCGACACAGGCCCAACCGGCGACACCGGAGCTACGGGTGACACTGGCGCTACCGGAGACGTCGGCCCAACCGGTGACACCGGACCAATTGGCCCCCAGGGAAACCGCGGTCCAACGGGATCACAGGGTGCCGTTGGCCCTCAAGGCCCACAGGGTGTTCAAGGTCCACAGGGCCCACAGGGCCCTCAGGGTGTTCAAGGCCAACCAGGTGTTGGAATTGAAGATTCTTCTGTAGGCGATAACTGCACCGTGACAATTAGCGGAACACCGCACGCTGGTGTTTATGCCTGGTATGCAGTTGCCACTAAGAAATACATAATCGTTTGCGACACCAACTAAATGACCGCAATAAGGAGCAATGGCACTTTGACTGAGCCGGCATCGCAGAACCAGTACTCTCGAATCAGTATTTATGCGTCACTCTTGGTGGCACTGATTTCCCTTAGTTTCAAAAGTTATTTTTACTTCATTCCGTTCCAGAATGGCGTAAATCTACTTTCGATTCTCGGATTCTTCTCACTTGCTGGATGGGTTTTGTTGGCAATAGTTCCCCCACTGCTCTTAAACAGCAATCTAAGCAAGTGGAGTATTGGCAAATCGACCATGCTAATAATCGCAAGTTCGATCTGGACTTTGTCAACTCTTGCAATCAAAATTTACGGTTTGGCTACCGTTGGTCAACTCTGGGCTAGTTATTTGCTGCTTTACCCAATTCTGATATTTGTTGAGTGGATTTTGCCGATTTACTACATTGTCGTTGCGGTTCGTTTGGCAAAAGCTAAACGCTTCTAACTCAGATTGACAGGAAACATCGTCAAACCCAACATCTGCCTCATGATGATTGTCAAAAATGAGGCCGCTACATTACCAACTTTGATTTACAGCGTCAAAGAAGTTATTTCGCAATGGGTAATAGTCGACACCGGCTCTACTGACGGAACTCAGCAGTTAGCTAGAGACCTACTCGCCAATTTTCCGGGTCGTCTAATAGAGCGGCCATGGGTAAACTTTGGTCACAATCGCAGTGAATTGGTAAGTGAAATGCCAGAGAACTGCGATTTTGCATTGCTGATGGATGCCGATCAGATCTTGCAGGTTGAATCGCCTGAAGCCCTTTACGTTGAATTGGCCACAAAACCAAACGCAGACGCTTTCTTATTGAATGTTAGCGAAGCACAAATTGTTTACCGCATGCCCTATCTGGTTCGTCAAGGCTTGAATTATCGTTACGAGGGGGCCACCCACGAATTTCTAACGGCAAGCCGCGAACTTGTAAAAGAACCTATTGATTCCGCAAAAATCACTCACGTTGGAAATGGCGGTTCAAAAGCTGACAAGTTCGAACGGGATGTCAACCTGCTTGAAGGGGAAATTGCCAATGGTAAAACCACTTCACGAAACTATTTTTATTTGGCCCAAAGTTACGAATCCCTTGGATTAGCGGAAAAAGCATTGCAGAATTACGCGACGGCAACGGCAAATTCTTTTTGGGATGAAGAAAAATACATAGCAAAACTGAGAAGCGGCCGGTTGCTGAAAAAAGAGGGTAAAGCTGATGCTGCTCTACTGGAATTCCTGGCTGCAAACGAAAACTGCCCCGACCGGAATGAAGCGGCATTCGAAATCGTCAAGATTTTCGAAGACAAGAAACTCTATTCAACCGCCCACAGTTTTCTGAATGGAAGAAACTTTGAAGCAAAGTCACGCATTCTTTTCGTGGAACCCTGGATCTCTGACTGGGGCCTATCGGTTGAAGCTGGAGTCGTCGCTTGGCACGTTGGCCACAAGCGCGAAGCCAAAGACATCTTCAACGCTGTTCTGTCTATACCGAATCTTCCGGCCGACACCATCGCTCTAGTGAATAAAAATCTGACATTCTGTTAACCATGAAGCGATTTTCAATAATCGACTGCTTGCGAGTTTTGGCGGCGTTTTCAATTGTCTTTTACCATTTGGTTGCACTGAAGGGGCTCTGGATTCAGGGAACAAATTTCTTACCAGACTGGTTCGTTGTGGCAAGCGTATACGGCGGATTAGGCGTTCCGCTTCTTTTTATAATCAGTGGATTCGTCATCACAGGTTCAATTTGGGGAAAAACAAATCCCGAATTTATTGCCTCTCGAATTTCAAGATTGCTTCCTGCCTATTTAGCTGCCGTGCTATTGGCTTTCGTGATCCAAGTTTCGCAAACCTCGGATTTTCACAAATTTAACTTCAATATCTTTGCGGTAAATTCTCTGCTACTGCAGGGTGCCCTTGGTGCAGAGAACGTAAATGGTGCGTTCTGGACAATGTGGGTGGAAATAACTTTTTACAGCCTTCTTCTTTTTTTGGCGAGAAAGAAGCTCACCTATAGTCGAGTACTTGGTTTCGCAGTAGCTTGGCCAATTTTGGCTGTTTACTTCAGAACTTTGGGCGTCGAATGGCTCGCCGGTGCTTTGCAACAAAATTTTGCGCCGCTTTTCGCAGGCGGAATTTGCATTTTTTTGATTCGGAAATACGGCCAAAAGCTTCTGACTTGGCTGGCTCTTTTCGTGAATGTGGTTCTTTCAACTAACCAACTACTAAGTCAAAATTTTCAAAACTTGACATCTTATTCAGGAATTCAACTTTCGACAATGGTTGGGGCTACCCTGGTCTTCCTTTGCTTCGCCTCCGTTTATTTGGGTTCGGTGGCTGTTTCGTTTCCCAAACGAGTGAGTTCGGTTATTACCTATGTCGGATCTATTACATACGCGCTTTACCTGGTTCATCAGAATCTTGGAAGGTTAATCATTTCGAAGTTGCAGGGCATTCTTGAGCCTAATCTTGTGCTCACCATTTCAGTGATGTCTTGTGTTTTAGTGGCGGTCTTGGTCAATGCGTTCATAGAGCGGCCTTTCGGGTCAATTTTGCACTCTAAAATTCGCACAAACTTCGAAAGCACTAGCTTTCACGATCGAGGCGGCGCCTCGTAATTTATTCATTGAGAGAAGTAGCTGGAACAAACCTTCTTTACGTCGGCATCCATTCTGACCGTTCCGTGCTCGAGCCAAATCACCCGAGTGCAGGTTTTTTCAATCAGTTCTCGATCGTGGCTGGCAATCACAAGAATCTTGGCGGAATTTACCAAGTTTGATAGACGGGCTTCAGCTTTGTGCTTGAAGTTCTCGTCACCCACCGAGAGCCACTCATCCATAAGTAATATTTCGGGTTGAATAACGGTTGACACCGCAAAAGCCAGACGCAGTTGCATGCCCGAAGAATAGGTTCGAACAGGCATTTCTATGAATTCCCCAAGGTCGCTGAAAGCCACAATCTCATCGAACCGAGCCGCCACCTCTGACTTAGACAGCCCGAGTAATGCAGCGCGTATAAAGACATTTTCACGCCCGGTGGCTTCTGGATTGATGCCAAGACCCAAGTCAATAAGCGATGAAACGTCACCATCCATTTTTGCCACGCCTTTTTGAGGGTGATAAACGCGGCTTAAGACCCTGAGCAGGGTAGATTTTCCGGCACCATTGTGACCCAGAAGTCCGACCCTCTCGCCTTCATTGATTTCAAAATTGATGTTCTGCAGAGCGTGAACTAGCACCCGCCCCGAGGGGTCTTTATCTAGACGCCCGCCAGATGCAACTTCGAGAATTCTAGATGTGATCGAACGACCGTTGGCGTTGAAGATCGGAAACTCAACGCTCACATTTTGCAGACGTATATTCGCCATGCTAGACCCAGTAGGCAATCTGTTTACTGAACTTATTGACACCGAACCAAGTTATAAGCCAACCGAATAATGCCAATAAGAGGCTCAAAATCCAATTTTCGGCTGTCGGCATAATTGACAAAAACGGAAGCCTTACAAGTTGGATGAGGTGATAAAAGGGGTTCAGCCCTAGTAACCAGTGGGCTGTATTCTCAGGCACAAGTTCAGGCTTCCACATCACCGGAGTAATGAAATAAACGATGGTCATTATCGCGGCAATGATTTGCGGAACATCTCTAAATCGGGCACTGACCATACCGAGAACCACGCCCATCCAACTGAGATTCGCTAAAACAAGCAATAGCCCAGGAAGTAAGAGAATGAGCTGCCAACCGAGGGGATGCTGAACCACAAGAAATACCAGCGGAATGATCACGATGTTGTGAGCCAAAGTAATGAGATTTCGAAGAACTACTCGAGCCACGTGCACAGCAAGATTTACGTTTAGTTGTTTAATTATTGCTTCGGCCGCGATGAATGAATTGCAGGTTTCATTAACGGTGGTCGAAATCCAAGACCAAAGGATGATTCCAGTGGCGAGGAACGGCAAGTATTCATAAAGGGATGTTCTAAAAATGATTCCGAACACTACGCCCATTGTTGTTATTTGAACCGCCATGCTGGCAGTTATCCAGAAAGCGCCAATTGCTGATCGTCGGTATGCCTGTTTCACGTCTTGCCAAGCCAGCATCGATGAAATGGAAAGGTTGGCTTTCACATATGCCCAAGGTTTCATTGCCCTAAGGCTAACAGCCTTACCTATTTAGAACAGTTTTGGCTGCCTCATGCCAACGTTCCCGCCAGCTTCCAATACCTGGAACTGGGCTGCCTGAATGGTCTAGGGCGCTCAAGCGGGGTCGTTTAGCGGCAGTTGAGTACTGGTCTGATGACACTCGCTGAACAACGCCGGGTGGTTTTGAAAGTGAAAGCGCAATTTCTTCCGCAAAATCAGCCCAAGAAGCTGCACCCGATGATGTGGCGTGAACCAAAGGGGGCACAACATTGAGTTTCGAAATTTCAATTGCGAAATCAACGACATCTCTAGCCCAGGTTGGTTGGCCAATCTGGTCTTCAACAACACGTGCAAAACCATTTTCTTCTATGGCTTTTGCGATTGTTTTGGGAAAACACCGGCCGTACTGACCGTAAAGCCAGGCCGTGCGAAGAATGGTGAAGTTTGAATTTGATGCGGCAACTAGTCGTTCACCTGCCAGCTTTGATTTTCCGTAAGCAGTTTGGGGATTAGGAACGTCGCTTATCTTGTAAGGCGATAATGCATCGCCGTCGAAAACGTAGTCGGTTGATATGTGCAAATATCTACCTCCCAGTTCCGATGCAATCTTCGCGATTTTCTCTGCATAGGTGGCATTTACTAAGTGGGCAAGTTTTGGTTCAGCTTCTGCCTTGTCAACTGCGGTATAGGCAATCGCGTTTACGATTACGTCGGCAGAATCGACCACTCGGGCGATGTCTTTGAATGACAGGCTTAGATCGAGATTGTCGCGATTGAAGCCAACTACGCTGTATCCCAACTGGGTCAGGCGGGTTTGGAATTCCATTCCGAGCATGCCTTTATTTCCGAACACTGCCCAGCGCATCAAACCTCCTCGCAATCTAAGATTGAACTAACTTCAAACTATCAGGGGGTCTCGTGATTGCTACCCCTTTGGCCATCTCTGGCACTTGGGTATTTGATCCAACCGTTTATTCCGATTCGCGCGGCGAATTCAGTGAAGTATTCAAGTCTTCTGCGGTCAACTCGCTCATTGGCAAAACATTCGAGGTGAAGCAATCGAATCAAAGCCTCTCTGCCAAAGGGGTAATTCGTGGAATACATTGGACGAATGGTGACATCGGCCAAGCAAAATTTGTTTCCTGTTCGGCGGGTGCATTTTGGGATGTTGTGGTTGACCTTCGACCAGATTCCAAAACTTTTGGGCAATGGGATTCAGTTTTGGTTTCAAGCGAGAACCACAAGTCAGTCTTGATTATGGAAGGAATCGGGCACGCATTTCTAAGTCTTAGCGACAACACGGTTGCTAACTACCTGTGCACGGCCGAGTACAACCCGAGTCTTGATCGAACTCTCAATCCGCTCGACAAAAACCTCGCTATTGACTTCAAGAAAATAGCCTTCGAGCACGGAATTGAAGACTTTATTTTGAGCGATAAAGATAGATTCGGCGAAAGTTTTCGAAAATCATTATGAAGTTAGCGGCTTGGTCAAACCGTATTTTGCTGGCTTCTGCAGTAGCAGTGACTTTTGGCTATTTCGTTGTGTTTTCACTAAGCCCGTCAAATAATGGCGAAGATTTGGCTTTTGCTCGAATTTGGCACGGCGAATCGCCTTGGCAAAAATTACCTTGGCTTGCAACCCGCTGGAGTGATCAAATTGCTGGTTGGAACGCTCGTTTAGGTGAACAACTAAGTATTTTTTGGCTGAACATGCCACCGGTGGCTTACAACATCGCTGCAACTTTGGCATTTTTGGCAATCACTTATTTTTCAAGCCAGGTATTTCGTTCTGAAACCGGTGGCCGGGTTCAGAACTGGGCAACAATGGTTGTTTTTTGTTTTGCGCTCTGGCCTTCGATGGACATCTTTTTTTGGAGAACTTCTCAAGCCGGCTACTTGCAGCCAATGATTCTGTATTTCTGGCTGCTATCGAGGGTTTCAAAACCCGTTTACCAGTCGCTAAGCCCATCTTTAGGAAAAATAGTTACCTACTCGGTGATCGGCTTTCTGGCTGGAATATCTTTCGAGAACACCCCACCAGTTTTGGCAGCGGTGATGATTGGTTTTCTTTTCAAACCCCTCTTTAGGTTAAAGTTTTGGCGATGGTTCGCCCCGATAGTGTCGCTGCTTGCTGGCTGGGCTGTGCTGATACTGATGCCATCCACCCAATTTAGAATCAACTTTTTCAAGAAGGCTTTTCATTTTCAGGGCTATACCCTTGACTACATTTTGCAGAGAGCCCTGAATGTTGCCGGCACCTTTGTGGTTTCTTCTTGGATTCTCGCGCTGATTTTTGTGGCCGCCTGCGTTTGGTTGCTTGCATTCAACCGAAGCAATTCTCGATTTGTTACTGTTTCATTGGCAGGCGTGTTACTCAACTGCATGGTGCTTATTGCTGCGCCTTACACTGAACCAAGGGTGTTCACTTTTTCTTGGCTTCTTATGTTGGGGCTGATCATTTATGTTCTCAGAACTCTTCTGCAATCTTCCACAACAGTTCTTGTGGCTACTAGCTTGGCCAGCATCGTGAGCTTAGTGACGGTCGCATATCTTGTGCCAACCTATGCCAATTTCTCAAATCAAATGAATAACCGTGATGCCATGATTCAGAGTGAACACGGCAGCGAAGCTTGTAAAGTTGGGCTTCCAATTTCGCCAGTTCACACCGATGCCGCAACAAGGTTTTTGAATAATCGCGAGGTGTGGGTTTTTTCGAGTCTTGACCAGGTGAGTAATCACTATGACTGCAAAGTAGTGAGTAAAAATTGAGCACTTTATCTGAGTCAAGTGAACAAAAAGTGTTGGCTTTCTACCTTCCGCAGTTTCATGAAATTCCTGAAAACTCTAAGTGGTGGGGGCAAGGTTTTACCGAGTGGACCAATGTAAAGAAGGCTAAACCTGTTTTTGAAGGTCACCATCAGCCACTTCTGCCAACAGACCTTGGCTATTACGATCTGTCTCAAATTGATGTCATGAAAAAACAAACCGACCTTGCCAAAGAGTACGGAGTAGGTGGCTTCATCTACTACTTCTATTCATTTAACGGCAAGCGTCTTCTAGAAAAACCGGTCGACAATTTTCTGGCTTCAGATATTGATTTTCCCTATGCGCTTTGTTGGGCGAATGAAAATTGGACGAAAAAATGGGATGGAGGGGACAGTTCGGTATTAATGCCTCAAGATTATGAAGCTGGATTCGAACAGGTAATCTTCGATCAGCTGTTGCCCCACCTCAGCGACAAAAGGTACATTCGCCATGACGGTCGGCCGATGCTTCTTATTTACAGGGCTCAAAACCTGCCTGATCCGGTTGCTTCGATCAAAACCCTCAAAGAATTGGCCAAGAGCGCAGGTTTGGGTGACCTTTACGTTCTTGCGGTTGCAAGTTTTGGACTGACCAGCTCGCAAGAGGTTGGGGCAGATGGTCTTGTCGAGTTTCCTCCCCACAATTCAGCTAACGCTAGATGCCTGCAACCGCCTAAAGCCAAACCCGACTTCAAAGGAAATTTCTTTGATCTTTCGGCATTCGCCCTAGATTCTCTGGGCCGTTTGCCTGAAAAGTCGCACTTTTACCGCGGAATCATTCCCGGATGGGACAATACTGCTCGTAATCAGAATCGCAGCATGATCATTGTTAACGATTCACCAGGCGTATTTGAAAAATGGCTAACTTACTTGCGCAAGTATTCAACGTTGACTTCAAGGAATAATTCACAGGCCGACTTCATCTTCGTAAATGCTTGGAATGAATGGGCGGAGGGCGCTATTTTGGAGCCCTCAAATCGGTTCGGACGCAAAATGCTCGAAGCGGTTAAATCATCTCTAGAAACCAGTAAAAGGGTTTCTTTTGAATCATCCAGGCGTGCTTTAGCAGGCGAAGTTGAAGCTCAACGAAATCTGATTTCCAAGAGCCTCGCTATAAAACTAGATTTTTTCAACAAGATGAAGCTTATTCTGACCCTCTTTAGATGGTCTGCTGTAAAAACGGCTCGGCTGTATTTGAAATCAGACCCTACAGGGGGTTCACTTTTCAAAGCGGCAGTTGGGTTATTTAAGACAATTGGAATCACAAAACAACTGACTTCAAACCACGTAAAACTGAGCGAACCGAAACAAATAATTCAACCAAGAGTTTTATTGGTTGCTCATATTTATTACGAAGAATTCGTCGAAGGTTTGGCTTCAAAAATCAATCAAAACTCGGCTATAAAGCAGGTGTTTGTTACTTGCACAAACGAAAAAGTGCAAGAAATGTTAGCTCAAGAATTGCGCCAAATAAAAGTTCCGTTCACAGTGGCCTTGATTGAGAATCGAGGTCGGAATTTTCAGTCAGTATTTGTGACCGCAGCAGACACAATTCGACAGGCTGACGTCGATTTTGTTAGCCACATCCATTCAAAAATGAGTTTGCAAACTAGTTCTGAGGTTAGCGCCGAGTGGTCAAAAAGACTTTGGAAACTTGGCCTCGAGAACTCAGAACTCATGGCTAGAACCTGCTCAATTCTAGAAGAGAGGCCAGAGACCGCGTTTGCCTATGCCAATGTTGAAGATTTGATTGCAAGTAACAATTTCAACTGGCTGGCCAACGAAGATTTGGGGCAAGAACTTTTCGGCCGTTTAGGTATTTCATTTCCAGAGTTCATGGCAGACACCACCAAATTCGCTTTTCCGGTGGGTGGCATGTTTTTAGCCAAGATTGAGTTCTTGCGGCAAATGCTAGAGGTTGATTTGCATCCCGAAGATTTTCCGCCTGAAAAGGGCCAACTCGATGGCACTCTACAACATGCATTAGAAAGATTCGTGGGTGCCTTCGCAATTGCAACAGATCAATTGCCAGTGAGCTACTCGTTTCAAGATGACAGCTTTCGAGACCCCAGATTCTAGCTTTGGATGTTTACCCCGGTGTTTAGAAAATCATTCACCACTTCGCTGTGACCCCCTGCAAGCCAAGGGCCTATTTTGTCTTTGGAATTTTGCATCATTTGAATCAAACGTTCATCGCTTGTTTGGGTTCGATCCGAGAGTAATAAGAGTCGTTGGGTTAGCTCTGAAATGGTGTTGATAGACCAGCCATTGAAGTCGTGACTTACCGTTTCTTCCGACCCACCAACTGGGGTTCGTAAGACGATAGCGCCAGAAGACATCGCTTCTGCAATGTAAAGGGCAAAAGACTCATTGTCGCTCAGAGAGACGGCGACGTTGCAGGCAGAAATTTCACGTAAACAGTCGAGCCTCCCAAGTTTTCCGAAAAGTTCAAAGCTGCCCTTTTGTAAAGATTGGTTTGCAATTCTCGTGACTTCACGCCCAAAAAAGTTGTCACCGACGCCTATGAGAACAAGCTCTATGTCTCGTCTTGAAACATTTGACGACCTTGCCGCAGTCTGAGCCATTGCCACCGCAGTAATGGTATCTAAATGCCGTTTTCGGTTGTCGCCTGTGTTGCCAACTAGGCAAACGCGAATCGCATCTGTTTTTTTCTCTAAGTCAATTTGCGGTGCCGAACTGATTGGCCATTTCGCCAAGCTTCCTTTTAGGCCCAGGCCATACAGATTAAGAAGGTTTTCACGCGTTTGCTCTGAGCCAACGTAAATTTTCAATCCCAAGTCTTGCGCTTCAAGAAGGCGAAGCGCAAGCTCTTTGTCGATGTAGATGCTTGGCTCATTTTCGTGCAGAAAAAGGGCGACCTTAAGGCGGGGAATTCTTTTCTTTGTGTTCAAAACTTCAACAATCCAATTTCTTGGAACAGCACAAGAATTGACCCCAATGGAATTCAAATCTGAAGGAAGCCGAAGTTTCCTTTTGGGGTTTTGAATTTCGACTTCAAATGAACCATCAAACTGTTCAGACATAACTTCACTGTCATCAATGGTTGGGGTGATCATTTTGACTTCATGGCCTGGCGTGCTTGCCATGGTTCTGCACAGCTCAATGCCCACTAGGGGAGCCCCTGTGATGTCAATTTGGTGCATAAGCATTATGTCTAAAGGATTACCGCTTTTGCTGTCTTGCTTTTTTTGCTTAGTTGGAAATCTTAGATGCAGTCTGACGACTTTCATTACTGCGCTTTTGAACCCAAATTTTGAAGTATGGTCCATAAACATCTCGAACTGTTTCATTAGATTCTCTCCAAACAAAGCGCGGGAGTGTTGTTTAGAAAACCCAAGAACTGTTCGCACTGGTTTATTCAGGCGGATTGCCATTCGGTAAGGATTTTCAGTTTTTAGGTATTTGGCGAGTGGTTCACTCGCTTGTTGCAGTGAGAACTTATTAGCCACTTTTTTGAGATTGGTTTTTGCTGACTGGATTTCTACAAAATTGAGGTTTTCAAGTTTTTCCGCCATCTCTTCAGCGGTTCCAGTGAGCCGAAACCCTCCGCCTGCTTCTAGAATTTCTTCTCCGAATGGATCGCTGCCATCGGTTGCCAGAGGCATTCCCATTTCGACAAGGTTGACAAATCTGGTTCTCCAACTGAGTTGTGTTTCTGAACTCGGCTTATTCAGGCAAATTGCTAGGTCAACTTTCTTAAATTCAGTTTCTATCTGCTCGGCGGGAAGCCATTCAATAATTTCAACGTTTTTTAGTTGCTTTAGTCTTTCAATTGCAGCTCGAGCCGGTTTTATAAATGACGCCTCCCCAACATAAGGATTCATAGCGCCGATAACTTCAATCTTGATTTTTGAGCCCCTTGATTCCAGAATTTCGGCGATTTCTGCAAACTTTTGAAAGTCGAACCAGGGGTAAAACGCACCCCACCAGAGAAGCGTTTTGTGGCTTTTTTGGGTTTTTATGACAGAAGCTTCGTTCAATTCACTCACCCCAATTGGGCACATCAAAATCGCAACTTTGTCGAAGTTCATAGGGTTGACCTTTTTAAGGGCGAAAAGCATCCCCAGGTAGTAGTTTCTTTGTGCTTCGTTCGCAACCAGAAGCACATGTGCCAGTGCAAGAGTGTCAAGAAACGTTTGGCTTAAATTTTCAAAACTTTTAATTGTGTCGTCGTCGTCGTTGAAATTGCGAGCGCTAATTTCTGCGTGAATTGGAACATAGGAATCTGAAATGCGAAGCACACGGTTCGGCAGACTCTCGAACAGATCCTTCGTAAAAAGAGTCGAATAAGGAGCAATCACAGCATCGCTGGATTGACAAGTGCGAATTAGGTCGTCGACGCCTTCATATGCAACGCATTCACTTACCTCTGGCGAGAAATATGGTTTCGGCACCGCAATTGTCACCTTGATGCCATTTTTTCTTAAGCCTTCAGCGAGGGCCCAAACCCGCAATCCGCTACCTTCAGAGACTTGACCCTTCACCGAAGGCAACCTCATGATTGCCACAATTATGACGTGCAATAGTTTCTCCTTTGGTTCTCGTTGGGGCAAAATTTTACCCATTTCTATAATGGAAATAGGTTGCATTAGGTTGCATTAGTTTCGACTCTACCTAACGTGAATCGCTGAAGAAGAGAGGGGTGTTGCAGATGACCGTTCAGAAAATCGCGGTTGTGGTGCCCGCCTACAAAGTTTCCAGCCACATTCTTGACGTTCTTAGAGAAATTGGCCCAGAAGTATCGAACATTTATGTAGTAGATGACGCTTGCCCCGAAGCAAGCGGAAAATTAGTTCAGGCTAAATGCAACGACTCGCGTGTGAAGGTCATTTTTCACGACGTCAATCAGGGCGTTGGTGGGGCCACAGTGAGCGGCTACCGAGCAGCGATTGACTCAGGCGTAGATGTCATTGTGAAGCTTGATGGCGACGGTCAGATGGATCCATCCAAAATCAAGGATTTGATTGCCCCAATAGTTTCTGGCAATGCTGACTACACCAAAGGAAATCGATTCGACAGCCTGACCGGACTCAAACAAATGCCAAACGTACGAGTTTTTGGAAATGGAATACTCAGCCTCATGTCGAAGGTGGCATCTGGTTACTGGGGAATCACCGACCCAACTAATGGCTTCACTGCTATTCACAGTCAGATTGCAAAAGCGCTGCCACTTGAAATGGTTAGCAAAAGGTTCTTCTTCGAATCAGACTTGCTGTTTCGCCTCAGCTTGGCCCGGGCAGTGGTAGTTGATGTAGCAATGGATGCCCGCTACGGCAGCGAAAAAAGTAACCTGAGTGTGTTTCGAGCAATCTTTGAGTTTCCAAGACGCCATTTTGTGAACTTTCATAAACGCTTGTTTTATAACTACTACCTTCGCGACATGACCGCCGCCTCAATTGAATTGCCGCTTGGCATTTTCTTCAGTTGGTTCGGTGCAATATTTGGGCTGGTTCGATGGAGGGCTTCTCAAGAAGCCGGTCACCCAGCCACGGCGGGTACCGTAATGATTGCAGCAATTTCCATCATTCTTGGAGTGCAACTTATATTGGGATTCCTAAACCAAGACATAGCAAACGAACCAAGGCGAGTCAGGCACAAAAACTACTGACTATTTTGCTTCATGCGGCGGCTAAGTAGTTTTCCGGCCCAATAGGTAGCCTCACGAATTGGAAACTCCCAAATCTCACACGTTGGGCGGAGAACCCTCGGCAGGTTGGCTTTTCTCACTTGGCTTGCCTCTAGAACCGAAGTTCTTCGCTTCTTTACCGAAAGCGAATCTGCATGCCATCTAAAACTTGCTAAAGGCGTGCGTAAATATTTGGTGCCCCCCAACTTGCTCAGGTCTAGAAAAAGCTTGAAATCGAAAGCCAGGCTGTAGCCAAGTGAAAGCTGGCCAATAGCCTCGAATGATTTGCGGCGATAGAGAGCTGCCGGTTGCGGAATTAATTGCGGGCCGAATCGAAGTAGTCGCGCTGCCCACGGCCCTGATTTTTGCAGCCAGAGCAGTTTTCCAGTTGAGTCAATGTATTTGCATGCCCCGTAAACGAGGGCAATCCGCGAGTTTTCAAGCAAGATTTTTTCTGCTAGCGCCAACGCGTTTGGCTCGAGAAGATCATCGTCTCCTAGCCAATTTATATATTCAACTTCTTTCGGCATTGCCCCAAAACCCTGATTGATTTTCGCTGGCAAACGTGGGTCTGACTCTTTTAGGTACTTGTCAATCAAACCCATTTTCTGAAACTCGGTGGCGTCGAATTCCTGGTTTCCAACCAGCACAATGTAAGCGTCACCAGCTGCTCTAATCGATTTCAGGGCTAGCGGAAGATATTCCGGGCGGGTTCCAATAGTTGGCACCACGATCCCTGTTTTTTGAGTCATTTGCTTACTATTTGAATCACGTTGTAACCGCGACCCGAATTCACTACTAGCCCGGTTCCGATTAGCTTCACGTTGTCGATTACAAGCAGGTAACTTCCATTTTTGAAATGACTAACATCCACAGTTGTTCCTGGTTTCACAGTGGTTCCAATCACGCTTGGGTCGTCAATCCAAAACTGCGCGGAAAGCACTTGGGAGCGAATTGTTCCAAAGACCTGCATTCCTTGAATTTGGTCAGAATTCAAGTTTGAATGCACCCACCGAGCGGATGTTGTGTATTCGTCGGCGACCGAATCTTTCACGGTGAGGTTCAGAAAGCTTCCCATTACAAAAACCAAGGTCACTATTGGCATAAACACAATCAGCCAGCCTTTTTTGCCCGTTGCTGGCCTGAATATTGAGATTAGAAAAAGGGTAAGCGAGAGCACTGCTAGTGGGTAGATGGTGAATCCCGACTGAATCACAGAAGCGAAGAGGCTGGAATCTGCAAATAATGGCGGAACGAGGTAGCTCATGGCCCATGCACCGACGGCGAAGAAGAGAATACTCGCGGTTACCAGAATCGCAACAAATTTCTTCTTGACGGCAGCTTTGCTTTCAACATTGGCCACTAAGAGAAGGGGTAAAAAAACCAAGATGTGTTCGTAGTAACGCACCATTACGCGGTTATCAAGAATCTCACCCCAACTTCTAGAAACGGCCACATAACCCGCGCTCACCAATATGAACGTCGCCAGCACTGAATAAACCAGCAGTCGAAGCTTGCTTAAATCTGTTGGCTCTGAGTTCGAGTCTTCGCTTAATTCTCCACCCTGATTTTTTAAATTGAGGGTCAGCAAAAATGGAACACCAAAAAAGATCAATACAAAAAAGAGGCTCAGGGCCAAGTCAACAGCAAAATTTCCGATCCATGCCGCATTTGAAAGCGACCAGGTGGCTGACGGGTTACTGCCAGAGGCTTCCCCACTTATTGCCGTTTCGCTTGTTTTTTGCGCCGTTTGCCCAAGCAGGTTTTTGGTTGCCGAGTCGTAGCTACCTCCGAATAAACCAAGCCCTCGAGTTCCCGCAAACGCAAAGCCAACAGAAAGTTTCAAGAAAAAGGTGCTGGCAACTAGAGCAAATGAGCGACTTAGCAGCTTTGACCAATTCAGCTTGGTTTCTTTTTTTGAAAGATAGCCGGCGTAAATCAATAACGGTAGAAGTAGGAAAAGCGCGTGCGGTTTTATGAGCGCAGAGATCGCTACTCCGAAGCCAAGCAATACCCACCTAAGCACATGCGAACTTTGCCTCAGTTGCACGGCAAAGTAGATGATGAGTGCAACTGTGAAATATGACGCAATATCAGGCGTGAAGTAAGACACATATGCAGAAATTGGGCCAAATACCGTGAGCAATGCTATAAAAATCGACGGCTTTTCATTGGCGAAAAGGCGAGCC
>CANFOX010000013.1 GCA_947448845.1 Microbacteriaceae bacterium
ATCAACATCTCGCACGTTGAGTACCAGACTGAGAAGCGCCACTACGCACACGTAGACGCACCAGGCCACGCTGACTACATCAAGAACATGATCACCGGTGCAGCTCAGATGGATGGTGCCATCCTCGTAGTTGCAGCAACCGATGGTCCTATGCCACAGACTCGCGAGCACGTTCTGCTTGCTCGTCAGGTTGGTGTTCCTTACATCGTTGTAGCTCTAAACAAGTCAGACATGGTTGACGACGAAGAAATCCTTGAGCTTGTAGAGGTTGAGGTCCGCGACCTTCTCTCGAGCCAGGAATTCGATGGCGACAACGCTCCAGTTATTCGTGTTTCGGCACTGAAGGCACTTGAGGGCGACGCTAAGTGGGGTCAGAGTGTTCTAGACCTTATGGACGCAGTTGACGCAAACATTCCAGAGCCAGTTCGCGACCTTGAGAAGCCATTCTTGATGCCTGTTGAAGACGTTTTCACCATCACTGGTCGTGGAACCGTTATCACCGGAAAGATCGAGCGCGGTCAGGTAAAGGTTAACGACGAAGTTGAAATCGTTGGTATCCGCGACAAGCAGAAGACCACCGTTACCGGTATCGAAATGTTCCGCAAGCTTCTCGATTACGCAGAGGCCGGCGAGAACGTAGGTCTATTGCTTCGTGGAACCAAGCGTGAAGATGTTGAGCGTGGACAGGTTGTTTGTAAGCCTGCTTCGATCACCCCACACACCGGCTTTGACGCCAACGTCTACATCCTTTCAAAGGATGAGGGTGGTCGTCACAACCCGTTCTACGCTAACTACCGTCCACAGTTCTACTTCCGTACCACTGACGTGACCGGTGTTATCACCCTTCCTGCTGGCACCGAAATGGTTATGCCTGGCGACACCACCGAAATGTCGGTTGAGCTGATTCAGCCAATCGCCATGGAAGAGGGTCTTCGCTTCGCTATCCGTGAGGGTGGCCGTACCGTAGGTGCAGGAACCGTTACCAAGATCACCAAGTAGTTTCTACTTCGCGATTTCGCAAATCCCCCGAACGAAAGTTCGGGGGATTTGCAGTTTTTGAAGCAAATTTGAAAAAAAGTGGAAAACTATAGCTTTTCGGCCACCTTTAAGTTGCATTGACACGCGCACCTGTGGCAGACTAGTCAAGTTCGTGAGAAGTCACGCATTTTTGCGTGAACCACTGCAGGCGAAGTGAACAGTTTTCAACTGGGCCGGCCGCAGCTAGAACCGAAAACTTACCGATTTACTCGGTTTGGCATGTTGCGTGAAGCGCGACACGCCCGAGCGCGTGGGTCGGAGGCAACACCTCCGGGAAACCGGATTTTGACAGATAAACAGTGGTGCAACATCAAGTAGTGCTACTAGCACTTTGCGCGAAAGCGTGAAGAGAGAGCGAGTCAACATGGCGGCACAGAAGATCCGCATTCGACTTAAGTCGTACGACCACGAGGTCATCGACGTGTCGGCGCGCAAAATCGTCGACACCGTTACCCGTGCGGGTGCAACCGTGGTTGGTCCAGTTCCACTGCCAACCGAGAAGAACGTGGTTTGTGTAATCCGTTCTCCGCACAAATACAAAGACAGCCGCGAGCACTTCGAAATGCGCACCCACAAGCGTGTAATCGACATCATCGACCCAACCCCAAAGGCTGTTGATTCGTTGATGCGTCTCGACCTGCCTGCCGATGTCAACATCGAGATCAAGCTCTAAAGGAAATCATGACTGAAAAGATCGTTAAGGGGTTGCTGGGCCGCAAGCTCGGCATGACCCAGGTCTGGGATGCCAACAACAAGTTGATTCCAGTAACCGTGGTTGAAGCCGGCTCAAATGTCGTAACCCAAATCAAGAACGTTGAAACCGATGGCTACACCGCCATCCAGGTTGCTTATGGCGCAATCGACCCACGCAAGGTGAATCAGCCTGCTGCCGGTCACTTCGCCAAGGCTGAGGTAACCCCTCGCCGCCACCTAGCTGAAATTCGCACCGCGGATGCCGCTAACTACGCAGTTGGTCAGGAACTTGGAGTCGAATTGTTCGAAGCCGGTGCCACCGTTGACGTAGTTGGAACCAGCAAGGGTAAAGGTTTCGCAGGTCACATGAAGCGCCACGGCTTTCACGGTGTAGGTGCCTCTCACGGTGCTCACCGCAACCACCGTAAGCCTGGTTCGATTGGTATGTCATCGACCCCAGGGCGCGTTTTCAAGGGTATGAAGATGGCTGGCCGCATGGGAACCGACCGTGTGACCGCTCAGAACCTGATTTTGCACGCAATCGACGCCGAGCGCGGTTTGCTACTCATCAAGGGTGCCGTTCCTGGCCCTAAGGGTCAGCTTGTGTACGTGCGTAACGCCGTGAAGGGAGCCTAAGCAAAATGGCTGAATCAACCAAGCTAGACCTGATCGACAACACCGGTAAAAAAGCCGGTTCGGTTGATCTTCCAGGTGAACTTTTCAACGCAACCACCAACGTTCCACTAATTCACCAAGTTGTTGTTGCTCAGTTGGCAGCTGCTCGTCAGGGCACCCAGTCAACCAAGCGCCACGGTGAAGTTGCCGGAACCGGTAAGAAGCCTTTTGCACAGAAGGGTACTGGTCGCGCCCGTCAGGGTTCGCTACGTGCTCCTCAAATGCGCGGAGGTTATGTAACTCACGGTCCGAAGCCTCGCACTTACGAACAGCGCACCCCTAAAAAGATGATCGCCGCAGCGATTCTCGGTGCACTTTCAGACCGCGTGCGTAATGGCCGTCTACACGTTGTTTCAGAGTTCGCTCTGGGCCAGACTCCCTCAACCAAGGTTGCCGCTGGTCTAATCGCAGGAATTGCAAAGAGTCGCAACGTTCTCGTTGTGCTCGACCGCAACGACGATGTGGCCTACAAGTCACTTCGCAACCTTAAGCAGATTCACGTGCTACCGGTTGACCAGCTCAACGCCTACGACGTTCTGCTAAGCGATGACGTTATTTTCACCAAGTCGGCCTTCGATGCATTCGTTGGTTCGAAGACTGCTCAGGAGGCGTAATCATGACCGAACTGAACAAAGACCCTCGCACCGTAATCATCAAGCCGATTGTTTCTGAAAAGAGCTACAGCTTGATCGATCAGGGCAAGTACACCTTCGAGGTAGACCCACGCTCGAACAAGACTGAAATCAAGCAGGCTATCGAGCACATCTTCAAGGTAAAGGTTGACTCGGTCAACACCTTGAACCGCACGGGCAAGGTTCGCAAGACCAAGTTTGGTATCGGCAAGCGCAAGAACACCAAGCGCGCCATCGTAACTCTCAAGTCCGGCACCATCGACCTGTTTTCGAACGCCGGCTAGGAATAAAGGGATCTAATCATGGCTATTCGCAAATACAAACCAACGACCCCGGGTCGCCGCGGTTCGTCGGTTTCAGATTTCGCTGAAATCACCCGTTCGACTCCTGAAAAGTCGCTACTTCGCCCACTAAGCAAAACCGGTGGTCGTAACAGTGCTGGTCGCATCACCACCCGTCACATCGGTGGTGGCCACAAGCGTCAATATCGCGTAATCGACTTCCGTCGTCACGACAAAGATGGTGTTCCAGCCACCGTGGCACACATCGAATACGACCCGAACCGCACCGCTCGCATTGCATTGCTGCACTATGCAGATGGCGAAAAGCGCTACATCATTGCGCCAAACAAGCTGAAGCAGGGCGACCGCATTGAGCAGGGCCCAAGTGCCGACATCAAGCCGGGCAACAACTTGCCACTGAAGAACATTCCAGTTGGTACCGTGGTGCACGCCATCGAACTAAAGCCTGGCGGCGGTGCCAAGTTGGGCCGTTCAGCAGGTGCCTCGATTCGTCTAGTTGCTAAAGACGGGCCTTATGCTCAGCTGCGTTTACCTTCAGGCGAAATTCGTAACGTTGACGCTCGCTGCCGTGCATCGGTTGGCGAAGTTGGCAACGCCGAGCAGTCGAACATCAACTGGGGTAAGGCTGGCCGCATGCGCTGGAAGGGCGTTCGCCCAACCGTTCGTGGTGTAGCCATGAACCCGGTTGACCACCCACACGGTGGTGGTGAAGGTAAGACCTCTGGTGGCCGTCACCCAGTAACCCCTTGGGGTCAGGCTGAAGGCCGCACCCGCAAGCCAAACCTTCCGAGCGACAAGTTGATTGTTCGCCGCCGTCCAAACGGCAAGAACCGTTAGTAGGAGTTAGAGAAGATGCCACGCAGTCTTAAGAAGGGTCCATTCGTTGACGACCACCTGTTTCAGAAGGTCGCCAAGCAGAACGAGGCCAACACCAAGAACGTGATCAAGACCTGGTCGCGCCGCTCAATGATCGTTCCAGCCATGCTGGGTCACACCATTGCGGTTCACGACGGTCGCAAGCACATTCCAGTTTTCGTCACTGAGACCATGGTTGGTCACAAGCTTGGCGAATTTGCACCTACCCGCACCTTCCGTGGTCACGTGAAGGACGACAAGAAAGGCCGTCGCTCTTAAGCGGCGCGTCTAGAGACGAGAAGGAGATAACGATGGAAGCAGTCGCACGTGTGCGCCACATCCGCGTAACCCCACAGAAGGCTCGCCGTGTCGTCGATCTGATTCGCGGCAAGCAGGCCAACGAGGCACTAGCGATTTTGAAGTTTGCACCACAGTCAGCAAGTGAGCCAATCTTCAAGTTGGTTCAGGCAGCTATGGCAAACGCCAAGGTTAAGGCCGACGCAAGCAACGCCTACTTCGACGAAGCCGACCTTATTGTGTCGCGCGCATTTGTTGACGAAGGCACCACCCTGAAGCGCATCATGCCCCGCGCGCAGGGTCGCGCCTTTCAGATTTTGAAGCGCACCAGCCACATCACCGTTGTGGTTGCAACTCCAGACACGATTGCCGAGCAGGCAACCGCATCGAAGGCGAGGAACAAGTAATGGGTCAAAAAGTAAGCCCTTACGGTTTTCGACTTGGTATTACCACCGACCACGTGTCGCGCTGGTTTGCCGACTCAACTAAAAAGGGTCAGCGTTACCAAGACTACGTAGCCGAAGACATTCGTATTCGTCAGCTTCTGTCGACCAGACTCGACCGTGCCGGCGTCTCTCGCATCGAAATTGAGCGCACCCGCGATCGCGTTCGGGTTGACATTCACACCGCACGCCCAGGTCTAGTTATTGGCCGTCGTGGTGCCGAAGCCGAACAGATTCGTACCGACCTCGAGAAGCTAACCAAAAAGCAGATTCAGCTCAACATCCTTGAGGTTAAGAACCCAGAGATGGATGCCCAGCTCGTAGCCCAGGGCATCGCCGAGCAACTTGCCAGCCGTGTTGCTTTCCGTCGCGCAATGCGCAAGGGAATGCAGGGTGCATTGCGCCAGGGTGCCAAGGGTGTTCGTGTGCAGTGCTCGGGTCGTCTTGGTGGCGCCGAAATGAGCCGCTCAGAGTTCTACCGCGAGGGTCGTGTGCCTCTGCACACCCTTCGTGCCAACATCGACTACGGTTTCTACGAAGCCAAGACCACCTTCGGCCGTATCGGCGTAAAGGTCTGGATCTACAAGGGCGATGTAACCAACAAGGAGCTAGCTCGCGAGCAGGCAAACGCTAAGCCAGTGCGCGGCGATCGTCCTCGTCGCGGTAACGACGCTCCAGCATCCGCACCTGCAGCAGCCCCGGTTGCAGCAGCTGAGCCAGTAGCAGCAGCCGCTGCAGGAACCGAGGCATAAGAATGCTTATTCCACGTCGCGTAAAGCACCGCAAACAGCACCACCCAAAGCGTGGCGGTCACGCCACCGGTGGAACCACTGTTGCCTTCGGTGAATACGGTATTCAGGCGCTAACCCCGGCATACGTTACTAACCGTCAGATTGAGTCGGCTCGTATCGCTATGACCCGTCACATCAAGCGTGGCGGAAAGGTTTGGATCAACATTTATCCAGACCGTCCGCTAACCAAGAAGCCGGCCGAAACCCGCATGGGTTCGGGTAAGGGTTCACCCGAGTGGTGGGTTGCCAACGTAAAACCTGGCCGCGTTTTGTTCGAACTAAGTGGTGTTAGCGAAGCTATTGCTCGCGAAGCCCTAACCCGTGCGATCCACAAGTTGCCACTCAAGGCTCGCATCATCAAGCGTGAAGAAGGTGACGCATAATGGCCATCGGTTCTAAAGACCTAACTGTTGATGCTCTCGACAAGATCGAAGACTCGATTTTGGCTGAAGAGCTAAAGAAAGCTCGTGAAGAGCTATTCAACCTACGTTTTCAGTCGGCTACCGGCCAGCTTGAGAGCCACGGTCGTCTTCGTGCCGTAAAGCGCGACATCGCCCGTATCTACACCATCATTCGTGAGCGTGAGCTCGGCATTCGTGCCTTGCCAGTTGCCACCGCTGCTAAGCCAGCTGCCAAGGCAGAGGCTAAGTCAGTTGAAGAAGCGAAGGCTGAAAAGCCTGCCGCGAAGACCACTAAGGCAGCTAAGCCTGCCGCTGGCAAGGAGGCATAACCATGGCCGATGCAAAGAAGACCGCTGCTGCGACCGAAACCACCGAAGAAACTCGTGGTTACCGCAAGACCCGTCGTGGCTATGTTGTAAGCGACAAGATGGACAAAACCATCGTTGTTGTCGTTGAAGACCGCGTGAAGCACCCGCTATACGGCAAAGTTATTCGCCGTAGCACCAAGGTGAAGGCTCACGATGAACTCAACAGCGCCGGCATTGGCGACCTCGTTGTAATCAGCGAGACTCGTCCACTTTCGGCCACCAAGAACTGGCGTCTAGTCGAAATCGTCGAAAAGGCCAAGTAAACCCCTGGGTGTAACAACCCACCTATAAGGAGTAACAAATGCTTCAACAGGAGTCGAGACTCAAGGTTGCCGACAACACCGGCGCTAAAGAGCTACTGACGATTCGCGTACTCGGCGGTTCGATGCGTCGCTACGCAGGTCTTGGTGACATCATCGTCGCCACCGTGAAAGATGCAATTCCTGGCGGCAGCGTCAAGAAGGGTGAGGTCGTAAAGGCCGTAATCGTTCGCACCAAAAAAGAGACCCGTCGCGCCGATGGTTCATACATCAAGTTCGACGAGAACGCCGCAGTCATTATCAAAAACGATGGTGAGCCAAAAGGAACCCGTATTTTTGGTCCGGTTGGCCGTGAACTTCGCGACAAGAAGTTCATGAAGATCATCTCGCTAGCACCGGAGGTTATCTAATCATGGCGAACATCAAAAAGGGCGACATCGTTCAGGTGATCGCTGGAGCCAAGCAAGAACGTGGCGGCGACCGCGGTAAGCAGGGCGAAGTTTTGTCAGTTGACCGCGAGCGTAACCGCGTTCTAGTCAAGGGCATCAAAATGGTTAAGAAGCACAAGAAGGTTCAGAGCACCGAGGGCGCCAATGGTCGCACCACCGGTGGAATCGAAATTGCTGAAGCTTACATCCACATTTCAAACGTGGCTCTAATCGACCCATCAACCAAGAAGCCAACCCGTTTGGGCGCTCGTGTTGAAACCGTAACCCGTGACGGCGCAAAAAAGACCGTTCGAGTTCGCGTTGCAAAGAGCTCAGGTAAGGAAATCTAATGACCGACGCAACCGAAACCGTTGAAGAAGTAGCAGCTGAAGTTGTTGCAGAAGTAGCCGAAAAGGCTACTGCCAAGAAGGCTGCCAAGAAGGCACCGTCGACCAAGGCGCTTCCACGTCTGAAGTCGAAGTACCGCGCCGAAATCGCCGCCGCTCTTTCTAAAGAGTTCGGTTTCGCTAACCCACACCAGATTCCAGGTCTGACCAAGATTGTTGTGAACATGGGTGTTGGCGAGGCTGCCAAAGATGGCAAGCTCATTGACTTTGCAGTGAAAGACCTCACCGCAATCACCGGTCAGAAGCCACAGGTAAACATCGCTCGCAAGTCAATCGCCCAGTTCAAGCTGCGCGAAGGTCAGGCAATCGGTGCTCACGTTACCCTTCGTGGCGACCGCATGTGGGAGTTCCTCGACCGTCTTTTAACGTTGGCGCTTCCTCGTATTCGTGACTTCCGCGGCTTGAACCCTAAGCAGTTCGATGGTCACGGAAACTACACCTTTGGCCTCAACGAGCAGACCATGTTCCACGAAATCAACCAAGACAACGTAGACCGCCCGCGCGGTATGGACATCACCATTGTGACTACTGCCGCAAACAACGAAGAAGGCCGAGCGCTACTTACCGCTCTCGGATTCCCGTTCCAGACCAAATAAATAATCGGAAAGGTCTAGCTGCCCGAAAAGCTTCTAGAAACCGCCCGAGGAAGGTGCAACACCAATGACAATGACAGACCCGGTAGCAGACTTTCTGACCCGGCTGCGCAATGCAAACTCGGCTTACCACGAGACCATCAGCCTGCCTTACAGCAAGTTGAAGGCCAACATCGCCGAGATCCTCAAGTCTGAGGGTTACATTGCCAGCATTAAGGTTGCCGACGCAGAGGTTGGAAAAACCCTCACCGTCGACCTAAAGTACGGCCCTAACCGCGAGCGTTCAATCGCCGGAATCAAGCGCGTCAGCAAGCCTGGCCTTCGTGTTTACGCGAAGTCAACCGAGCTTCCACGCGTGCTTGGCGGATTGGGTATCGCAATTTTGTCCACTTCAAGCGGTCTTCTAACCGACCGTCAGGCTGCCAAGAAGGGAGTAGGCGGAGAAGTTCTCGCCTACGTTTGGTAATCGAAGATGTCACGTATTGGAAAGCTTCCGATTCCGGTTCCTGCCGGGGTCGATATCAAGATTGATGGCCAGAACATCGAGGTAAAGGGCCCTAAGGGAACCTTGAACCACGTTGTTCCAGCACCTATCACCATTGTTTTACAGGATGGCACCATCACAGTTGCCCGCCCTGACGACGAGCGCAACTCACGCGCACTTCACGGTCTAACCCGAACTCTGATTGCTAATCAGATTCAGGGTGTTACCGAGGGATACACCAAGGCACTTGAGATTGTTGGAACCGGTTACCGCGTAACCGCCAAGGGTTCTGACATTGAGTTTGCGCTTGGCTACTCTCACCCAATTTTGGTGAAGGCTCCGGCCGGAATCAGTTTCACCGTTGACGGAAACACCAAGGTCTCGGTTTCTGGAATTGACAAGCAAGCCGTTGGCGAAGTAGCTGCCAACCTGCGCAAGCTTCGCAAGCCAGAGCCATACAAGGGCAAGGGTGTTCGTTATGCCGGCGAAGTAGTTCGTCGCAAAGCTGGAAAGTCTGGTAAGTAACCATGGGTCTGCACAGTAAGAGAGGCGCCAGCAAGTCTGCCGCCCGCGATCGTCGTCACCTACGTCTTCGCAAGAAGGTTGTTGGCGACGCACTTCGTCCGCGTCTAGTGGTAAACCGCTCGGCACGTCACATGTTCGTTCAGGTAGTTGACGACAGCCGCGGTGTAACCCTGGCTTCGGCATCAACCATGGAAGCCGGTTTGCGCAAGTTCTCAGGCGACAAGACCGCTAAGGCAACCGAGGTCGGCAAGTTGGTTGCAGAGCGCGCCAAAAAAGCCGGTATTTCGGAAGTTGTATTCGACCGCGGCGGAAACAAGTACGCCGGCCGCGTAGCCGCCATCGCTGATGGTGCACGTGAAGGCGGGCTGGTCCTGTGAGCGAACAAGTCAAGGAGCAAGAGTTGTCAACCCCAGAAACCCCGGTTTCAACCCCAGAAACTACTGAATCGACTGAGCGCGAAGCTCGTCGTGGTTCACGCGACCGCGCCCCTCGTGGCGAGCGTCGTGACCGCGAAGAGAACAAGAGCCCATTCCTTGAGCGCGTTGTAACCATCAACCGCGTTTCCAAGGTGGTCAAGGGTGGTCGTCGCTTCAGCTTCACCGCACTGGTTGTGGTCGGCGACGGCAACGGCCTGGTTGGCGTAGGTTACGGAAAGTCGAAAGAAGTTCCATCTGCTATCGCCAAGGGTGTTGAAGAAGCCAAGAAGAACTTCTTCCGCGTTCCTCGCAACGCCAGCACCATCCCTCACCCAGTACAGGGTGAGGCAGCTGCCGGTGTCGTGCTACTTCGCCCAGCCGCCGCTGGTACCGGTGTAATCGCCGGTGGCCCAGTTCGCGCTGTTCTTGAGTGTGCCGGAATCCACGATGTTCTGAGCAAGTCGCTCGGATCATCGAACACCATCAACATTGTTCACGCCACGATTGAGGCACTGCGCCAGCTTGAAGAGCCAGCAGCAGTTGCAGCCCGCCGTGGCCTACCACTCGATCAGGTGGCTCCAGCCGGTTTGATTCGAGCAGAAGTTAAGGCAGGTGCCTAATGGCCGAGCGTCTCAAGGTAACCCAAATTAAGAGTGAAATCGGTGGCAAGCCGAACCAACGCGAAACCCTTCGCACCCTAGGTCTGAAGCGAATTGGCGACATTGTCGTCAAAGAAGACAGCCTTTCGGTGCGCGGCCTTGTTCGCACGGTTGCCCACCTGGTAAAGGTCGAGGAGATCAACTAATGGCCGAAGAAAAGAAGCCAGCAGCGGCTAAGAAGCCAGCTGCCGCAAAGCCTGCAGCAGCCAAGCCGGCTGCAGCTAAGCCTGCCGCTACCAAAGCTGCCGCCCCAAAGGCTGCTGCCGCCAAGCCTGCCGCTGCCAAAGCAGCAGCGCCTAAAGCTGCCGCAGCAAAGCCTGCCGCCGAGAAGGTTGCAGCTAAACCTGCAGCCGAGAAGGTTGCAGCTAAACCTGCAGCCGAGAAGGTGGCACCGGCTAAGTCTGCTGCCGTAGTTGAGAAGCCAGCAGCGGCTAAGAAGCCTGCTGCCAAGAAGGCGAGCGAGCCAATCGAAAAGAGCAACCTGCTCAAGCTTCACCACCTTCGCCCGGCCCCAGGCTCGAAGAAGGAACGCACCCGTGTGGGTCGTGGTGAAGGTTCGAAGGGTAAAACTTCTGGCCGTGGTACCAAGGGTACGAAGGCTCGTTATCAGGTTCGCCCAGGATTCGAAGGTGGTGGCGTGCGTCTAGTAATGCGCACCCCGAAGCTTCGTGGTTTCAAGAACCCATTCCGTGTTGAGTACCAGGTAGTCAACATCGAAAAGCTTGCAGAACTTTACCCAACCGGTGGTTCAGTAACCGTTTCAGATTTGGTGCTGAAGGGTGCCGTTCGCAAGAACGAACTCGTGAAGGTGCTAGGAAACGGCGACATCTCGGTTAAACTGAACGTCAGTGTCGACAAGGTCTCGCGCTCAGCCGCCGAGAAAATTGTTGCCGCTGGTGGCTCGGTAACCGAGTAACAGCACTTTTTACGACCCCACCAGGAGGCCAAAGTTGTTTAGCGCCATCATCCGTGTGTTTCGCACCCCGGATCTTCGCACCAAGCTAGCGTTCACGCTCGGTATTGTTGCTGTTTTCCGTTTGGGTTCATTCATTCCTGCACCTCTTGTTGACTACAACAACGTGCAGAAATGTTTGGCGCAGTCGCAAAACACCAGCGGTCTTTACGAACTGGTAAACCTATTCTCTGGTGGAGCGCTGCTTCAGCTTTCGATCTTTGCCCTGGGCATCATGCCCTACATCACCTCGTCGATCATCATTCAGCTGCTTCGCGTTGTGATTCCAAGGTTTGAAACCCTTTACAAAGAGGGCCAGGCTGGCCAGGCGAAGCTAACTCAGTACACCCGCTACCTAACCATTGCCCTCGGTGTTCTGCAGTCAACCACCTTGATTGCCGTTGCCCGCCAGGGTGCGCTATTCGGTGCCAGCTGTGTGCTTCCGATTCTTACCGACTCGTCTGCAATCGGCATCGCGCTAATGGTTATCACCATGACTGCCGGAACCGGCCTAATCATGTGGCTTGCCGAGCTCATCACCGAGCACGGTATTGGTAACGGTATGTCGCTACTTATCTTCAGCTCGATTGCATCGCGATTTCCATCGTCGCTGCTTTCGATCGCAGAAAGCAAGAGCCCAGAGACCCTGATTCTTGTGATTGCAGTTGGCGTTGTAATTGTTGGCCTGGTGATCTTGGTTGAACAGTCACAACGTCGAGTGCCGGTGCAGTATGCCAAGCGCATGGTAGGTCGTCGTTCCTACGGCGGCCAGAGCACCTACATTCCAATCAAGGTCAACATGGCCGGTGTGGTTCCAGTTATTTTCGCATCGAGCTTGCTTTACTTGCCTTCGCTGATTGCACAGTTCAACCAGCCAGACGCCAAGGGCAATGTGGCACCCTGGGTAACTTGGGTTTCAAGCTACCTAACCAAGGGTGACCACCCAATCTACATGGCTCTTTACTTCTTGCTAATCGTAGGATTCACCTACTTCTATGTGGCCATCACCTTCAACTCTGAAGAGGTTGCCGACAACATGAAACAGTACGGTGGCTTCATTCCTGGCATTCGCGCCGGTCGCCCGACCATGGAATACCTAGAGTATGTAATCAGCCGAATCACATTCCCTGGCGCACTCTACCTGGGCATAATCGCACTGATTCCTTTGGTTTCTTTCTCGCTCGTTGGCGCAAACCAGAACTTTCCGTTCGGTGGAACCTCGATTTTGATCATCGTGGGTGTTGGCCTTGAGACTGTCAAGCAAATCAACGCTCAGATGCAACAGCGAAACTACGAAGGCCTACTGAAGTGAGCCGGTTCCTCTTGATCGGGCCTCCGGGTGCCGGCAAGGGAACCCAGGCAGAACAGCTGAGTCTGGCATTCAAGATTCCCGCTATCTCAACCGGAGACATTTTTCGCCACAACGTGAAGAACGAAACCGAATTGGGCAAGAAAGCCAAGGCTTTCATGGATCGCGGCGAATATGTTCCCGACAGCCTAACTAACGATCTAGTGCGCGACCGCCTGTCGCAGAGCGATGTTGCCGATGGCTTTTTGCTTGACGGTTACCCACGCACCGCAGAGCAGGTAACCGAACTGGATGCCATTTTGGCCGCAGCCGAAACTAAACTCGATGCCGTGATCTTGCTGACCGCAGACACCGACGAGGTAGTTCGCCGACTGCTAGGCCGCGCGCAAGAACAGGGCCGCGCCGACGACACCGAAGACGTAATTCGTCGTCGTCTCGAGGTTTACGAAGAGCAAACTGCGCCGCTGATTGATATTTATGCCGGCCGCGGCCAAGTTCTGCGCATTGATGGTCTCGGCGAAGTAGCCGAAGTCACCAGCCGAATCGTTGAGGCGCTTGAGCGCCAAAGCGGCACTTCTTCTCGATGAGCCGTTCCGAATATCAGCTCAAGACCGCGGCTCAGATTCGTGAGATGCAGCCTGCAGGTTTAGCCACCGCCGCCGCTTTGGCTGCCGTTCGGGCAGCGATTACCCCTGGCATCTCAACCCTGGAACTCGATGCCATTGCCGAGAAGGCTATTATCGAGCTCGGTGGGCGCTCGAACTTTCAGCTAGTTCCTGGCTATCGGCACACCATCTGCGCGTCAATTAATGACGAGGTCGTTCACGGCATCCCTTCAAAAGATCGCATTCTTTCCCCAGGAGACATAGTTTCGATCGACGCCGGGGCAGAACTCAATGGCTGGAACGGCGATGCGGCTATCACGGTAGTTTTGCCGGGGGGAGACCCAGCCCAGCAGGCAATTCGCGAAAAACTTGCAGCCGTTACCGAACGTTCTCTCTGGCAGGGTATTGCTGCGCTTGCCAAAGCAGCCCACCTCAACGAAGTTGGCACCGCAATCGAAGCTTTCATCGAGAAACAGGGTAACTATGGCATTCTCGAGCAATACGTTGGCCACGGCATTGGCAGAAACATGCACGAAGACCCACCGGTTTACAACTATCGGGTTCGCGGCGCTGGCCCAAAGGTCAAACCGGGCCTTGTGGTGGCCATCGAACCGATGGTTACCGCAGGAAGTGCCAACACCGTGGTTCGCCCAGACGGATGGACAGTTGCCACCGTTGACGGTTCGGCAGCGGCGCACGTGGAGCACTCAATTGCGGTGCATGA
The DNA here is from genome assembly GCA_947448845.1 of Microbacteriaceae bacterium. Classification (GTDB taxonomy): domain Bacteria; phylum Actinomycetota; class Actinomycetes; order Actinomycetales; family Microbacteriaceae; genus Rhodoluna. The sequence continues at coordinate 13,858 of CANFOX010000013.1, forward strand.
GCAAGGAATTTGGGTGCTAACCGCCCCTGATGGCGGAAAAGCCGCCCTTAGCGCTTTCGGCATCACTCCGGTGCTGCCAAACATTTAATTGCGCAAAACCCCGAGAACCCCGTAAGATTGGATTTCGGTGTCTTGGCACGAAATCAACTTTTTTACGAAGTAGATTCTTGCGTGCTTTGAAACGCCGAAGTACAAGCAGATAAGTGAGGCTATGGCCAACAAAGACGGCGTCATCGAGATCGAAGGCTCGGTTGTCGAAGCTCTTCCGAACGCAATGTTTCGGGTAGAACTTACCAACGGGCACAAGGTTTTGGCGCACATCTCAGGAAAAATGCGTCAGCACTACATTCGCATTTTGCCTGAAGACCGCGTCATTGTTGAGCTAAGCACCTACGACCTAACTCGTGGGCGCATCATTTACCGCTACAAATAAAGACTTATAGAAAAGAAGTTTGTGATGAAGGTTAACCCAAGCGTTAAGAAGATTTGCGACAAGTGCAAGGTAATTCGCCGCCACGGTCGCGTAATGATCATCTGCGAAAACCCACGCCACAAGCAGCGTCAGGGCTAATAACTAAATAGAAAAACAAGGCAACACCCATCGGCACTCGTGCCGGGGCACCTCTGGTTGAAGGCCAGAGCCCATTCGAAAGAACGGGGCGGTGCTGCTGCAGACCTTCAAATAACCAAGGAGACACTCCAAATGGCACGTATCGCCGGAGCCGATGTTCCAGACGCAAAACGCGTTGAAATCGCACTAACTTACATCTACGGAATTGGCCGCACTCGTTCGAAGCAAATTCTTGCTGAGACCAAGGTCAACAAAGACATCCGTGTAAAAGACCTAACCGATGAGCAGTTGGTTATCATTCGTGACTTCATCGAAGGCACTTTCAAGGTTGAGGGTGACCTTCGCCGTGAGGTTCAAGCCGACATTCGCCGCAAGGTTGAAATCGGTAGCTACGAGGGTATTCGTCACCGCAAGGGCCTACCAGTTCGTGGTCAGCGCACCAAAACCAACGCTCGCACCCGCAAGGGCCCGAAGCGCACCGTGGCCGGCAAGAAGAAGGCAGCTCGCAAGTAACCCTTGCGTTAGCGCCCATTTAGGATTTAGGAGAAACTCATGGCAGCACCAAAGTCAAAGGCAGCCGGTTCGGCTCGCAAGCCTCGCAAAAAAGAGAAGAAGAACATCACCGTGGGCCAGGCCCACATCAAGAGCACCTTCAACAACACCATCGTGTCAATTACCGACGCAACCGGTGCTGTTATCTCTTGGTCATCATCGGGTGACGTTGGCTTCAAGGGTTCACGTAAGTCAACCCCCTATGCCGCTCAGATGGCAGCAGAGTCTGCAGCGCGCAAGGCTCAAGAGCACGGCTTGAAGAAGGTTGACGTTTTCGTGAAGGGCCCAGGCTCAGGTCGCGAAACCGCAATTCGTTCGCTTCAGGCAGCCGGCCTAGAGGTTGGTTCAATCTCTGACGTGACCCCACAGGCTCACAACGGATGTCGCCCACCAAAGCGCCGCCGCGTTTAGTTTTCGCGCCGATTCAATCAGGGCTTTCGCCCAACAGCTTTTCTAACTGAATATCGCTGAGCAGTGGCCACTGTTCAGCTCACAACATAGACATCAAATAGTGGATGTCTAGCCGAAAGGAATCAAACGTGCTCATTGCACAGCGCCCTACTCTGCATGAAGAAGTTATTTCACCTACCCGTTCACGTTTTTCGCTTGAACCACTTGAGCCTGGCTTTGGTTACACCATGGGAAATTCGCTGCGCCGCACCTTGCTGTCAGCTATTCCAGGTGCTGCCGTTACCAAGATTCGCATTGCCGGCGTGGCTCACGAATTCAGCACCGTTCCTGGTGTTACTGAAGACGTAACCGAAGTCATTCTGAACCTGAAAGAACTCGTTCTTTCGAGCGAAGTTGACGAGCCAGTTGTTGCCCGCCTTCACAAGCAGGCCGCCGGCCCGGTTACCGCTGCCGACATCGTTGCCCCAGCAGGTGTTCAGATTCACAACCCTGAATTGGTGATTGCAACCATGAACGCCAAGGGCAACCTTGACATTGAGCTAACCATTGAGCGTGGCCGTAGCTACGTTATGGCAGCTCAGAACCGCAACCCACAGGATGACGCATCTTGGATCGCGATTGACTCGATCTATTCACCAGTCACCAAGGTTTCATACCGTGTTGAGGCCGTTCGTGCCGGTGAGCGCACCGACTTCGACAAGTTGATTGTTGACGTTGAGTCAAAGGCTTCGATGAGCCCACGTGACGCACTGGCTTCTGCCGGGCGCACCCTGACCGAACTGTTCGGTTTGGCGAAAGAGCTCAACCTCGAGGCCGAAGGTGTCGAGATTGGCCCAGCCCCAGTTCTAGAAGAAGCAAGTGCCGAACTGGCAATGCCAATCGAAGACCTCGACCTAACCGTTCGTTCATACAACTGCCTAAAGCGCGAAGGAATCAACACCGTAAGTCAGTTGATTGCCCTAACCGAAGACCAGCTAATGAACATTCGCAACTTCGGAAGCAAGTCGGTTGACGAGGTTCGCGACAAGCTAACTTCGATGAACCTAAAGTTCAAAGATTCAGTTCCTGGTTTTGACGGCGCCTATTTCAGCGGTGCCTTCGAGTCTGAAGAACTGGCCTAGGGTCTAGAAAGCATAAGAGGAGAAACCGATGCCTACCCCAAACAAAGGACCTCGCCTAGGTGGCGGACCAGCTCACGAGCGCCTGTTGCTCAACAACATGGCAACCTCGCTGTTCCAGCACAAGCGAATCACCACTACCGAGACCAAGGCCAAGCGCCTTCGCCCAGTGGCTGAGAGACTAATCACCTTCGCAAAGCGCGGTGACCTGCACGCTCGTCGTCGTGTGCTTCAGCAGATCACCGACAAGTCGGTTGTTCACGAGCTTTTCACCGACATTGCACCTCAGGTTGCCGAGCGTGAGGGCGGTTACACCCGCATCACCAAGCTTGGTTACCGCAAGGGCGACAATGCACCGATGGCTCTAATTGAGTTGGTTCTAGAGCCAGTTCAGCCAAAGAACGCTACTAAGAAGCCAAAGCTAACCAACACCATCAAGGCAGCAACCCCAGTTGCCGCTGCAGTGGTTGAAGCTGAAGAAGTTGTAGCCGATGAGGCTGCAGAAACCCCAGTTGTTGAAGAAGCCGTGGCAGAAGTTGTGGCAGAAGCCGCAGCGCCTGAGGCAGTAGCTGAAGAAGCCGTTGTCGAAGAGGCCGCAGCAGAAGCACCAGCTGGCGAAGAAGAAGCCCCAGCAGCCGAATAAGTTCGCGCTCTAAAAACTAATGAAACAACCCGTTGACCCAAAGGTCGACGGGTTGTTTCGCTATCGGATCGACCTCGCCTACGACGGTACCGATTTCAACGGATGGGCCAAGCAACCCGGCCAGCCAAGCGTTCAGGCCGAGGTACTTAGGGCGCTAGCAACCATCTTCGGCGACAGCAAGACCGACTTCGATATGCGGGTGGCTGGTCGCACCGATGCGGGCGTTCACGCCGAGCATCAGGTGGTGCACATTGACCTTTCAGCCAGTCAACTTCGCCGCATCGGTCGAAGCCGAGAATTGGCCGACCGTTTGAACACGCTGCTGCCAAAATCAATTCGCATTCACAGCATGCAACCGGCAGCAGCTGGGTTCGACGCCAGGTTCTCGGCTACCAGCCGCCGTTACCGTTACCGCATTGCCGATCGCCCTACCGCCCAAAACCCGCTGCAGGCGCGCTACGTGCTTTGGGTGAGATACCCACTCGACGAAGCCAAGATGCACCAGGCGGCTCAGCAACTAATCGGCTTGCACAATTTCGTTGCCTACTGCAAACCGCGTGCCGGCTCAACCACCATTCGTCAGGTTCGCGAGATAACCGTGAGTCGTAACAAACAACATGCCGACATGCTTGAAATTGAGCTGGAAGCAGACGCCTTTTGCCACAACATGGTGCGCGCCATCACCGGTGCCCTTATCAAAGTTGGAGTTGGCGATCTTGAGCCAGAACGCCTCGGTGAGTTACTGAATGCCACCAAACGTGCTGGTGAGTTCAAGGTTGTGCAGCCACACGGGCTAACTTTGATTGAGGTTAATTACCCGGCCGAGAGTGAGTTTGCGGCTCAGGCCGATAAAACTCGAAAAATGAGAACGCTCGATGAAAAAGAGGGTTTGACCGAGTAGGGGTGTTGCCTCTAAACTAATACTTTGTTGTCGACATTCTCGACGAAAAAGTTTGAAACTCAGCAGCGTTAGTTTGTTGCGGGTTGACGGAAATCGAAGGTATTTACTGTGCGTACTTATTCACCTAAGGCTCACGAGCTGAACAATGAGTGGCTCGTTATTGACGCCACCGACGTTGTGCTAGGCCGTTTGGCAGTTCAGGCAGCAACTTTGCTGCGCGGAAAGCACAAGCCGGTTTTTGCTCCTCACCTAGACAACGGTGACTTCGTAATCATCATCAACGCCGACAAGGTTGCTCTCACCGGCGCCAAGTTGGCACAGAAGAAGGCTTACCGTCACTCGGGTTACCCAGGTGGTCTAACCGCTACCACTTACGCAGAGCTTCTTGAGAAGAGCCCAGAGAAGGCCGTTGAAAAGGCCATTCGCGGAATGATTCCTAAGAACAGCCTCGGTCGCGCTCAGATGAGCAAGCTCAAGGTTTACCGCGGTGCTTTGCACCCACACGCTGCCCAGCAGCCAAAGACTTTTGTCATCGACCAGGTCGCTCAGTAAGCGAATTAGAAACTAAGGATTAACGTGGCCACCAAAAACGAAACCCCAGCAGAAGACGTTGTAACCAGCGGCTCTTACACCACCGAAACTCCGGCAGATGCACCTGTTGCAGCAGCCGTTGCCAAGTCGCGTGGCCCGCTAACTGTTCCTGGTGCCGGCCTTGGTCGTCGCAAGCAGGCAATCGCCCGCGTTCGCCTCGTGCCTGGCAAGGGTGTTATCACCGTAAACGGCCGCGAACTTGCAGAATACTTTCCAAACAAGTTGCACCAGCAGCTAATCACCGACCCATTTAAGGTTCTTGACCTACTAAACGGTTACGACGTTGTTGCTCGCATCACCGGTGGTGGCGTGGCTGGTCAGGCTGGCGCACTTCGTCTTGGCATCTCACGTGCACTAAACGAGATCGACCGCGACAACAACCGTGCAACCTTGAAGAAGGCCGGCTTCCTAAGCCGTGACTCTCGCGTTATCGAGCGCAAGAAGGCTGGTCTCAAGAAGGCCCGCAAGGCTTCTCAGTTCTCGAAGCGTTAATCAGGCCCTTCTACTTCTATCATGAGCCGGCTTTTCGGCACCGATGGGGTTCGTGGCGTTGCAAACGCCGACATCACTGTTGAACTTGCCCTCAATTTGGCGCAGGCTGCTGCCATCGTTTTGGGCGAGGAATCGCGCGCTCGCGGCGTGCATCCCATTGCCGTTGTAGCTCATGACCCGCGCATTTCGGGTGAGTTCATTTCGGCTGCGGTTTCAGCCGGGCTTGCCTCTTCTGGTGTAAATGTTTTCGACGCCGGAATGCTGCCAACCCCGGCTCTTGCCTATCTAACCGCAGACCTTGGCGCCGACTTCGGCGTAATGATCTCGGCATCGCACAACCCTGCCGGCGACAACGGAATCAAGATCTTTGCTCGCGGCGGTCACAAACTTGCAGACCAGGTTGAAGACCGCATTGCTCAAGCCATGCAGGGTGAGAAGCTTCGCCCCATTGGCGCGGGCGTAGGGCACGTTCAGCGATTTGCCGACGCAGAAGATCGCTACCTGGTTCACCTGTTGAGCGCGCTTCCAAACCGTCTCGAAGGCCTCAAGATTGTGCTCGATTGCGCCAATGGCGCGGCCGCCGCGGTGTCACCTCAGGTTTTCGTTGACGCCGGTGCCGAAGTTATTGTGATTGGCGCAGAACCTGATGGCCTAAACATCAACCTTGGCGTTGGCTCGACCCACCTCGGCGCGCTGCAGGCCGCCGTGCTTGAGCACGGGGCAGACGCCGGAATCGCCCACGATGGCGATGCCGACCGCTGTCTAGCGGTTGATCACACCGGAGCAATCATCGACGGCGACAAGATCATGGCGATTCTGGCGGTGGCGGCCAAGCAGCGCGGCGAACTTGCCCGCAACACCCTGGTAGCCACCGTAATGAGTAACCTCGGGTTACGCCTGGCAATGCGTGATGCCGGAATCGAACTTATTGAAACCAAGGTGGGCGACCGCTACGTGCTCGAGGCCATTCGCGAAGGCGGATACACGCTTGGCGGTGAGCAGTCTGGTCACGTGATCTTCTCGCAGTGGGCAACCACCGGCGACGGCATTCTCACCGGCCTTCGACTAATGGCCGAGGTGGCGGCAACCAAAAAAACTTTGGCCGAACTTGGCGAAGTGGTTACCGTTTACCCGCAGGTGCTAATCAATGTGCCTGGGGTCGACAAAACCCGCACCGATAGCGATGAAGAACTGCAGGCTATTGTTACCGAGGCTGAAGCCACTTTGGCTGAAACCGGTCGAGTGCTGCTTCGCGCTTCTGGCACCGAGGCGCTGGTTCGAGTTATGGTTGAGGCGGCCGACGAGGGCACTGCCAGAAGCTGGGCCGAGCGCATTGCCCGCGTGGTTGAGCGCCGTTTAGCGCTCTAAATCAGGGCTAAACCTTACGAAGCAGCACGGTCTCAACCGTGTGATTCTTGCCTTTACGCAAAACCAGCGTTGCCCGCGAGCGAGTTGGCAAAATGTTCTCGGTTAGGTTGGGCAGGTTAATGGTTTGCCAAATTTCATTGGCTCTTGCCAGAGCTTTGCCATGATCCATCTCGGCATAGCGGTGAAAATAACTCGCTGGGTTGGTAAAAGCCGACTCGCGAAGTCTCTCGAAGCGCGATAGAAACCATTCGGTAATGTTGTCGGTTTCGGCATCCACATAGATTTTGAAAT
>CANFOX010000014.1 GCA_947448845.1 Microbacteriaceae bacterium
AGCACTACTTAGTCTCGTAGTTGCCGTTGTGGTCGTAAATGGGGGAGGCGCAGCCAAAACCAGCACCGTCGAGTATTTCTTCTATGCAGTTTGCGCCCTGTTGGTGCCGTTGGCAGGCATCACCTTCACGCTTATCGAGCGCAACCGGTTCGTTTTTTACGTGTATGCCTTGGCGTGTTTTACCCTGTTCGTGATGCAAATTAGAATGCACCAGATTTGGTTCGGCGCTTAGTAATTCACCTTGCGTTAACCTTAATAACTGGCTTCATTCACAAGGTGAATCGTAGATTAGAGCCATGTCCACTTCGAGCGAACCAACTTCACATTCTCCGGTTCGTCGCACGCTGAAGGCAAAACCGTTTTCTCGCGCCGACCGCATGTTCTTTGGTGTCGCTCGTTCGGCATCCTATTTTTCAGTGATTTTGATTGCGCTCATTTTGGTGTTCTTGTTTATTCGAGCCACCCCAGCTTTTCAAAGCCAAGGAATCGGATTCATTTTTGGCTCTAACTGGAACACATCAAACCCGCACCACATTGTGATGCAAATCGGGCCAATGATTTGGGGCTCGCTTTTGATTTCCGTTCTGGGAATCATTCTTGGAGTACCGATGGCACTTTCAACTGCGTATTTCATTGAATTTATGGCTGGAAAAACCATGGCTCGCGTCGCAACCCTCGTGGTTGACCTATTGGCTGCCATGCCATCGGTGGTAATCGGTCTCTGGGGTCTCGTGGTTTTCACGCCGGTGGCATCTCACTGGGCCGAACTTCTTCACAAGGCTCTCGGTTTCATTCCAATTTTCGCCAACACCAGCGGAAACTTCTCGGCTTCGCCTTTTATTGCCGGATGGATCGTTGCTGTAATGATTGTGCCAATCATCACCTCGATTTCCCGAGAAATCTTCAGTCAGATGGATAGGGAACTCATCAACGCATCGCTTGCTCTAGGCGGATCGCGATCATCTACTTTCTTTAAAGTAGTTTTACCAACGGCAAGCGGTGGCGTTGTCGGAGGTGTGCTGCTGGGGCTTGGTCGTGCACTTGGTGAGACTGTGGCCATATACTTCGTTTTGAACCTAATCTTCAAGGTGAACTGGTTCAACATCATTGAGAACCAGGGTGGCTCGGTGGCATCCATGATTCTTTCCAAGTTCGGCGAGGCAAGCGATGCCGAAATTAGCGGCTTGATGGCAGCCGGTTTGGTGTTATTTGTGGTCACCCTAGTTGTGAACTGGATTGCCGCCTACATTGTGAACAAGGCTCAACCGTGGAGAAAGCTCTAATGACCGATCTTTCAGCTCAGCCAAGGCCGGCACGTTCCCCGTGGGAGACCCCGAATCCGTCTCGCGCCTTCAAAGTTGCCGCGGCCTCAACCATTCCAGCCGGCATAACGACGGTGCTCACCCTTGTTTTTGGAATCGACCCAGCAGTTTCAGTTTTGCTAATTTTTGTTCCGCTTCAAGTTATTTTCGCTATTGCCGTTGGTCGAAACGTTGCCGGCAAAAAGGGTCAAGGTGACGCGGTGCTTATGTTTACCAGCGTTTTCTTCACTGTCTTAGTTGCGGTGCTTCTAACTTCACTGCTTTGGTCGATTATTAGCCAAGGGTTCAGCGCCATGAGCTGGCACTTTCTCTATCAAAACAACGTCTACATCGACCCGACAACATCGTTGGAGTACGGTGGTGTCGGTCATGCAATCGTGGGCACGGTTTTGATTGTTGGGCTTACCACGCTGGTGACGGTTCCACTCGGAATTCTGATAGCGGTTTATCTAATTGAAACCCGAGACAAATCAAGGTCAACGGTTCGAACGCTGGTTCAAGCAATGTCTGGATTGCCGTCGGTGGTTTCTGGCTTGTTTGTTTACTCGATGCTCATTGTTTCGGGAGTCACTACCTACGCCGGATGGGCTGGGTCGCTTGCACTCTTGCCGCTCATGTTGCCCACCGTCGCCCGCACAGCTGAAGAGGCACTTCGCTTAGTGCCTGTTGAGATTCGAAACGGAGCCTTGGCGCTTGGCTCACCGGCCTTTCGTGCCTTTTGGCAGGTCACACTTCCGGCAGCTAGATCTGGAATCATCACCGCGATTATTTTGGGTATCGCCCGAATCATCGGTGAAACTGCGCCTCTGCTTTTGACGACCTTTGCCGCCAAAAACACCAACTTCAACGTATTCGGTGGGCCGATTTCCTCGCTACCGACTTACCTTTATCAATACGTTTCGAACGGTTATGACACCAGCACCCAACGCGCCTGGGGAGCGGCCTTGGTGATTCTGTTGCTCGTTGCCATCTTGTTCACTGCCACCCGAATTATTGCGGGCGACCGCAAGCGACCAAAAAAGAAGGCCTAAATCATGTCGACTCGCATCACTGGAACCTCGCATCTTAAATCTGAAAACGTAAATGTTTGGTTTGGTGAACGTCACGTTCTAAAAGATGTAAACATTACATTTCCCGCCAATCAAGTGACGGCGCTTATCGGCCCATCTGGCTGCGGTAAGTCAACTTTTTTGCGCACTCTAAATCGCATGCATGAACTCATTCCTGGTGCCGGTTTTGCCGGAAAAATATTGCTCGACGGAACCGACATCTACGACCCGCAGATGGACCCAGTAAATGTTCGACTTAACATCGGCATGGTTTTTCAAAAGCCGAACCCGTTTCCAACCATGTCTATAAAAGACAACGTGCTTTCTGGTCTTCGCCTTTCGGGTCGCAAGACAGATGACGCATCCGGATTGCTTGAGAGTTCGCTTCGCCGGGCCTCTATTTGGAACGAGGTAAAAGATCGTCTTGGTGATGCTGCACTTTCTCTATCAGGTGGCCAGCAGCAGCGCCTATGTATTGCTCGTGCTCTGGCAATGAACCCAGAGGTTTTGCTCATGGATGAGCCCTGTTCGGCTCTCGACCCAGGTTCAACCCGCCGTATCGAAGAAACCATTGTTGAGTTGTCAGAGTCGATGACCATTGTGATCGTCACCCACAACATGCAACAGGCTCAGAGAGTGGCAGACGAGACTGCATTTTTCTTGGCCGAAGATGGAAACCCTGGTGGGGTAGTGGAATTCGGCAACACCGAAGATGTGTTCAACCGCCCTGTGGATGGCCGCACCAACGACTACGTGAATGGCCACTTCGGCTAGTTCACCAAATGTTTACCAACTGGCTTACTGCCGTTAGCGAGGTAAACAGCCGTAAGTTCACCTTGTGAACGAACAATAGAAGCATCACCCAAGTGATGCATCAATAATCCAAATAAGGAGAAACAAAAATGCGTAAGCTCGCAGGCGTTATCGCCGCAATCGCAGTAATCGGTTCGGTTGCAGTAACCGCAACCTCGGCAAGCGCCGCCACCGCCATCGCTTCAGGTGGATCGTCGTTCGCTGGAAACATTCTTGTGCCATGTGCAAACTCGTTCACTGGTGCTTCAGTAACTTACGTGCCTTCGTCTTCAGGAACCGGTCGCAAAAACTTTCAGCAGGGCACCTTTGACTTCGCAGCAGCTGATGTTCCTTACGGTGCAGCTGACGCCAAGCCAACTGCCTTCACCTACGTTCCTGTAATCGGTGGCCCAATCGCCATTCCTTTCCACGTGGCTGGCGTAACCGCACTGAACCTAACCCCAGCACTTCTTGGCAAGATTCTTCGTGGTGACATCACCACCTGGAACGACGCAGCCATCAAGAAGCTGAACAAGAGCCAAGCGCTGCCTGCCACCAAGATCAACGTTATCTACCGTTCAGGTTCGTCAGGCACCAGCGCGAACATCACCCAATTCCTGCACGATTCAGGTGCTACCGGCTGGACTGCAAACGGCACCTGGGCAACTGCCACCGGCAATGCCACCCCAACTGGAACAGCAGCCGCTAACTCGAGTGCTTTGGTTGGTCTGGTAAAGACCACCCCAGACGCTATTGGTTACGCAGACCTTACCGATGTAAACAAGAAGGGTCTTTACTTTGCTGCTATTCAGAACGGCCTCAAAAAGTTCGTAAAGCCAAGCGTAAAGAGCGCCGGCCTATTCCTTGCGAAGCAGACCATTGACGCCTCAACCGGCTTGGTAAACCTAAAGTTCAAGAGCAAGATCAAGGGTGCTTATAACCTTTCGATTGTTACCTATGGCCTTGCCCCAACCGCATCTAGCGACGCCTCAAAGGGTGCAGCAGTCAAGGGTTACGTAAACTACGTGCTCAAGACCTGTGCCCCTGCAAAGGCCGCAACTCTCGGATACGTTGCCCTAAAGGGCAGTATCTTGAAGGCTGCTCTAGCTCTAGCTGCAAAGATCAAGTAACTAAAAGTCAAAAGTGATCGGGAGCGCAGGCTAGCTAGTCTGCGCTCCCGATTACATTGCTTTAAGATTCAAAACAAAGAAAAGGAACCCCATGAGAAAATTCGTTGGATTCACGGCGATGGTATTGCTGCTATTTGGGCTAACTGGCTGCACACCGCCGATGCCACCAGAACTTCGAATTGCTCAAGAGGAACAATCGTTTCAATGTGTCGATGGCGACACCAAAATCAGTTACCCAGAATCCATCTCTGATATTTCTGCAGATTACTCAGATGCCATTTCTTCGGCTTGCTCGGGAATGACCCTTTCTGTTGTCAAAAAGAAAGAAGTGCCGCAGCTAGACATCTCTTCGGGAGCTCTGGCGTGCGAGCCGTTTCTGACAGTTCCCTTTGCCGTTGATGCCGCCGTAATTGTTGTCAACGAACCCGACTTAAGCGCGCTAAATCTTGACCTAAAAACTACCTCAGACATTTTTGACGGTTCCATCACCATGTGGAACGACCCAGCAATTGCCAAGCTGAATCCAGATTCCGAACTTCCAGCGGTGGCAATCTCGGTCTTTCCAGAGGTGCAGTCAGAGGCCCTAGCAGCTATCAAACAGTGGGCAAAAGACCTAGGGGTAGCATTCACAGGGTCTCTTTTGAAGCCAACACCACTTTTCAAGGTGACCCAAGCCGACAAACTTAAAGATAACCAGATTGCGATTTTGCCTTACTCGGTGAATAGCGTCGAAGGTTTTGTAACCGCCAGCGTCGTACGAGATGCGAAGCACTTAAGCGATGCCGCACCCGCGGAATCCTCAAACATCACTTCTGCTTCGACCCAGTGGGTTTCGAAGGTGACAGCAACCTCAGTGACCGTCAAGGTGAACTCAAATCAAAAACCCGTTGCACCAGAAGGTTCCGATGTAGCTCCCGTGCCATATGATGCTATCTACCCGGTTAATTTGGGGCTTTGTGGCACCGATAACCTCATAACCCGCGCTGCGGCAAGGTTTATGCTTCGTCAAGACTCGCAAGGTTCCCTTGGCTCAAGCAACTTGCTTGCACTTCCTGAGCCCGTTCGAATTGCAGCCATTCAGCCGGTTTCGAAAGGCCTTCCGAAAGTTAAAATAACCCCACCTGCCAACTAGGCTTGAACCATGCAAAAGAACCAACCGCTTCTCAGAACAGGCAGCGTGTTGGTCTCTATTTACGGAATTTTGGCATTTGCAGCACTCGGAAGATCAATCTTTGAGCTTCTGTTCAAGTTCAGTGATGCACCGGTTCCTTATTCGCTTTCAACCTTTTCTGCAGCCGTATACGTGGTGGCAACAATAGCCCTGGCTCGAAACACAAAAACCAGTTCTAAGGTAGCCCTTGTAGCCGTTGCCGTCGAAATGGCAGGGGTGTTGCTCGTTGGGGCAGCCAGTTTGTTCGAACCAGCTTGGTTCACGTTCGAATCAAAGCAGATACACACCGTTTGGTCTTATTTCGGTGTGGCTTACGGCTTTATCCCATTGGTTTTACCTTTTGTTGGCTGGTTTTGGCTAAGAAGGCACTTGGCTAAATGAATGTCGTTGATTCATTAGAAAAGTTGGATGCTTCGAAACCACGCGTGGTTACCATCGGCAAATTCGATGGTATTCACTTGGGGCATAGGGCTCTGATAACTCGAACTGTGACCGCGGCAAATCAACACAAAATCGCAAGTTGCTTGGTGACTTTTGATAGGCATCCAAGCGCTCTTTTGAACCCAACTCAGCACAAGCGCGAACTTATCGGTAAGCGTCAAAAAGTGCAGCTTGTGTCTGAACTTGATGTTGACGAGATGCTTGAACTTTCTTTCGACGAGACTCTGGCAAACGAAACCGCAACAGAATTCGTAGAGCGAGTGTTGGTAAAAGGCTTGGGTGCCAAGGTTGTTGTGGTTGGCCATGACTTCAAATTTGGCCAAGGAGGTTTGGGAACTATTGAGACCCTGCAGGTTCTCGGTCGGCAGTTTGGTTTCACGGTGATTGTTCAGGAACCAATAGCTGTTGCAGGAGAGCTGATTTCAAGCAGCCGAATCCGTGACTTCTTGGAAGCCGGGGATGTTGCGAACGCGGCCAAAATGCTCGGCAGGCTGCACTCAAATCGCGGCATCGTGGAACACGGGTTAAAAATTGGGCGACAAATCGGCTTTCCTACCGCAAATCTTTCACGCGATGCCGAGGGTTATTTGCCACGCGATGCCGTCTACGCTGGCTGGTTGCATGATGGGCCAAACCGATATCCGGCTGCCCTATCAGTAGGAATCAACGAAACGATTCAGGCGGTACCTCGGCTAGTGGAAGCCCATGTTTTAGATCGCACCGATCTAGAACTGTACGATCGAGAAATCATCATTGAATATGTGGACTTTATTAGGCCATCAGTTAAATTTGACGGGGTTGATGCCCTAATCCACGGAATCAATGCCGATCTCGTAAAGATTAAAAGCATCCTTGCTGGTAAATAATCAGGAAGCTCACAGACTTTTATCGGATTTCCCTGTTAGTTTCTTTTGAGTAAGTTGGGTAACCAACGGGAGGGTCAAGTATGTCCAAGAAAAACCTTGAAGATGACACCTTTATTGTTGAGAATCTTGAACCAAGGTCAAGCAATGCTTTTCTAGGTTGGATAAAGACGCGAAAAGGCAAAATCATTTCGATCTCATTGGCTGGAGCGTTGGTGATTGGTTCAACCGCCATTGCAAGCATTACAGGATCGCAGGTGGCTAAAATCAATCACAGTCCACTCAAATTAGAGGGGGTAAATGATGAACCGGACTCAAAGACCGGTGCTCCCGATCACGGGAAATGGAATGGCGGTTACGAGGCTCCCGGTAGCGGATATGCCGTCAGGGTTCCGAATCAGCCACCACCACCGCCAAAGCCGAACTCCAAGAGTGCGCCCAAGCACCACAAGTTCCCAAAACCTGGCACAGGACCTATTCTTCATCCAAAACCTAAAAATTGATTTGGCATAAACATTTCCGCGGAAATAAACATGACTTTTGTTGAGGCTATTTGGCGGGGGTTTGCAAGCGCTTTCGACTTTCGTGGCGTCACTAGCCGACGCGCTTACTGGTTTTTTGCGCTCTTCGCTTTTCTGCTGGGTTTAGTTCTTGGCGTTTTTGACTCGCTGGCTGGCAAGGCAACAGGAAACCCGAATTTCTCTTGGTTTCAGTTGGCCGGAAGCATTGTTTTGTTGTTACCTCAGCTGGCGCTTTCGGCGAGACGATTTCACGACGCCGGCTTTACCGCAAAGTGGTTGTTTGCTTACCTTCTGCCCGCGGCGGCTTTTTTTGTTGCACTTCCAAAACTTATTAGTTTCATGCAGTTAGAGGGTACGCCAACCGAGGCCCAAATCATGGATGCGGCCACTGCAATCGGACCCCTGCTACTTTCGACCATCCTGGTGGGTTGTTTCGTTCTCGTTGTCACTTTGCTGCCAAGCAAACCCTACTTAGGTGGCAATAAATACGCGAAGCCTACCGAAGGCGACATTCCTCTGGATGATTTGAGGAGACAGGGCTGGTAAAGCCCATCGCTTTGCATTAGAATCTTCAAGTTGCCGTGAATCGGCCGCGGGCTAAGAGAGTTTCGAACATCCAGTTTGAAACGCCGCGCAGCGAGCATTGAAGGGAATCAAATGGCACTGGACGCCGCGGTAAAAACCGCAATCATCAAAGAATACGCAACTCACGAGGGCGACACTGGTTCACCTGAGGTGCAAATCGCTGTACTTTCACGTCGCATCGCAGACCTAACTGAGCACCTCAAGACTCATAAGCACGATCACCACAGCCGTCGTGGCTTGCTACTCATGGTTGGTCAGCGCAAGCGTCTGATTGGTTACCTGCAGGGAATCGACATTGCTCGTTACCGCAAGCTAATCGAACGACTAGGTCTTCGTCGCTAGTAGCAATTTAGTTTTTGAAGCGCGTCTCGTTAGAGGCGCGCTTCTATCTTTAATCGGGCATTGCAGGTAAACTTGGCGAAAGAGCATCGTGGCAGGTTTGCTGGTCTTCGGTTGCGGGTTCTGAATCTTTCAGAATCGACAACTGCAGACCAGGGCATTCCTCACAAGTAGGCAAGTTAGTTTGCCGCGTGCTCGCGCCATACGGGCGAAAAACCACACCAAGAGGAGTATTCGTGGATTATTTAGAACCGCACAATGAAACCGCCATTATTGACAACGGCAAGTTTGGAAAACGCGAAATTCGTTTCGCAGCCGGCTTGTTGGCACAGCAGGCACAGGGTGCCGCCGCCGTTTACGTTGACGAAGAGACCATGCTCTTTTCGGCAACCACCGCTAGCAAGCAGCCAAAAGATCAGTTTGACTTCTTTCCGCTAACCATCGACGTTGAAGAGCGCATGTATGCCGCCGGTCGAATTCCAGGAAGCTTCTTCCGTCGTGAAGGTCGCCCATCCACCGAAGCGATTTTGGCTTGCCGCCTAATTGACCGACCACTTCGCCCATCATTCGTTGATGGCTTGCGCAACGAAATTCAGGTAGTAGTTACCGTTATGGCGATTGAACCAGACGAGCTTTACGACGTGGTTGCTATCAACGCTGCCTCGATGTCGACTCAGCTTGCAGGGCTACCTTTCTCAGGTCCTATCGGTGGTGTGCGCGTTGCACTCATTGAGGGCCAGTGGGTTGCTTTCCCTAAGTACTCGCAGCTCGAGAAGGCAGTATTCAACATGGTGGTTGCCGGTCGTGTGACTGTTGAAAACGGCAAAGAAGACGTTGCCATCATGATGGTCGAGGCCGAGGCTTCAGAAAACGCCTGGAACCTAATCAAAGACGGTGCCATCGCACCGAACGAAGATGTTGTAGCCCAAGGCCTTGAGGCGGCTAAGCCTTTCATCAAGGTGCTGATTGAGGCGCAACAGCGACTTGCCAACAAGGCAGCCAAGCCAACCGCCGATTACCCAGTATTCATGCCATACACCGACGAGGTTTACGAGGCTGTTTCTGGTGCTGCGGCAACCGATCTCGCTCGCATTTACCAGATTGCCGACAAGCAACAGCGTCAAGAAGAAGACGACAAGCTAAAAGACGCAACCAAAGCCAAGTTGGCTGAAACCCTTTCTGAAGAGCAGATGGCGCAGTTCTCGGCGGCCTACAAGTCGGTTACCAAGAAGATTATGCGTACCCGCGTTCTCAAAGAGGGAATTCGCATCGATGGGCGCGGGCTTCGCGACATTCGCGCATTAACAGCTGACATTCACGTAGTTCCTCGCGTTCACGGCTCTGCTTTGTTCCAGCGCGGCGAGACCCAAATTCTGGGAATCACCACCTTGAACATGCTGAAAATGGAACAGCAGATCGATTCGCTGAACCCGGTAACCAGCAAGCGTTACATGCACAACTACAACTTTCCTCCTTACTCAACCGGTGAAACCGGTCGTGTTGGAACCCCAAAGCGCCGTGAAATCGGCCACGGTGCTCTAGCCGAGCGAGCGCTTGTTCCTGTGCTTCCTACTCGCGAAGAATTCCCGTATGCCATTCGTCAGGTTTCTGAGGCGCTAGGTTCAAACGGTTCCACCTCGATGGGTTCGGTTTGCGCCTCAACCCTGGGGCTTCTCAGCGCAGGTGTTCCACTTCGTGCTCCAGTTGCCGGTATCGCCATGGGTCTGATTTCAGACACCGTCGATGGCCAGACCAAGTACGCCGCTCTCACCGACATCCTCGGTGCCGAAGATGCCCTCGGCGACATGGACTTCAAGGTTGCCGGAACTAAAGACTTCATCACGGCAATTCAGCTCGACACCAAGCTCGATGGCATTCCTGCCTCGGTTTTGGCTGGTGCATTGACTCAGGCGAAAGAAGCCCGTCTTGCCATTCTGAGCGTTATGGCCGATGCCATTAGCGAACCAGACGAAATGGCACCAACCGCTCCGCGCGTTATCGCCGTGAAGATTCCTGTAGACAAGATCGGTGAGGTCATTGGCCCTAAGGGCAAGATGATCAACCAGATTCAAGAAGACACCGGAGCCGACATCTCGATTGAAGATGACGGAACTGTTTACATCGGAGCCACTGACGGCCCTTCGGCAGAGGCTGCTAAGGCTGCCGTAAACGCCATCGCCAACCCTCACATTCCTGAGATTGGTGACCGTTTCTTGGGAACCGTTGTGAAGCTTGCCACCTTTGGTGCGTTCGTTTCGCTCGTTCCTGGTCGCGACGGCTTGCTTCACATCAGCGAACTTCGCAAGATCTCTGGTGGCAAGCGCGTTGAAAACGTAGAAGATGTTCTAGAGGTCGGCCAGCGTTTGCAGGTAGAAATCTCGAAGATTGACGACCGCGGAAAGCTTTCGCTTGCACCTGTTGTTGAGGGCGAAGAAGGCGCTGCAGCGTCAGACTCAGACGAAGAATAAGTCGCTTGACCGAGGTCATTCTTTCTCTCGAACAGAGCGAAATAAGTTTCACCACTTCGCAAGACTCTTTGGTGCGCCGAAGCGTCTTGCCAAGTGGGGTGCGAGTTCTGACCGAACAGATGCCAGGCGCCCAAAGCGCCTCGGTGGCTTTTACTGTTGCGGTCGGTTCTCGCGATGAAACTGATGGCCATTTCGGCAGCACCCACTTCTTAGAACACCTGCTGTTCAAAGGCACCACCAAGCGCACGGCGCTCGAAATTGCGGTTGCCTTTGACTCGGTAGGGGGCTCCTCTAACGCCTCAACCGGTAAGGAATACACCAACTACTACGCCAGAGTTCAAGACAAGGCTTTGCCGCTAGCTGTAGAAGTAATCGGTGACATGCTCACCTCTTCGATTATTGATTCCAAAGAGTTCGAAAACGAACGATCTGTGATTCTCGAAGAGCTTGCGATGAACGATGACGATCCAGAAGATGTTGCCGGTGAGGCTTTTTCTGCCGCGGTTCTTGGTAGCCATTCTTTGGGTCGCCCAATCGGCGGCACAAATGAGACCATTGCCGCGGTCACGAGAGATGCGGTCTGGGCCCACTACAAGGCAAACTATCGGGCTCAAGACTTAGTGGTTACTGCCGCTGGGGGAGTTCACCACGACCAACTCTTAGGGCTGGTGGCAGAGGCCCTGGCTAAGGCCGGATGGGACCCAACCGACGCTGCACCTCCGGTGGCCCGTCGCATCGGCACGGAAGCCAACATTTCTAGAGGTTCTGAGCTTCAGGTAATTCACCGACCAATTGCACAGGCGAACATTTTCGTTGGCTCGCAAGGCTTGATTGCCGACGATCCAAGGCGCTACGCCATGGCCGTTCTCAACACCGCGCTAGGTGGGGGAATGAGCTCTCGGCTTTTTCAAGAAATTCGGGAAAAGCGCGGCCTGGCATATTCGGTTTATTCGTTCAACCAAGCATATTCCGACGGCGCAATTTTCGGGCTCTATGCCGGTTGCTCACCAGCAAAAGCCAGTGAGGTAACCTCACTAATGCTTGCCGAATTCGACAAAGTTGCCCAATCTGGTATTAGTTCAGACGAATTGGCTCTAGCCAAGGGCAACATTTCAGGCTCGCTTGCCCTCAAGTTCGAAAGCACCCAGGCTCGAATGAGTCGGCTTGCCTCGAGTGAGATCACCAATGGTGAGTTCGTAGATCTTGACACCACGCTTGAGCGTTTCGATGCCGTAAGCGTGCAAGATATTCAGCAACTAGCTGCCGACCTAGCCAGCCGAGAACGCAGCATCGTGGCGGTTGGAGACCTCAAAGAAAAGGCCTTCGAACCCTTCACGAGGTAGCCTAGTTGGCATGACTATTTCAGTTGCCGTCGTTGGCGCCACTGGGCGCATGGGTAAATTGGCTGTTTCGCTCATTGAGGCTTCGCAAGACTTTGAACTTCACGCGGCACTGGATTCCAAAAGCGAACTTTCGCAAACTCTTGGCGCCGACGTTGTGCTCGATTTCACTTTGCCAGAGGTAAGTCCTGCAGTTGTGGTTCACGCCATCACGAACAACCAGAAAGTGCTAGTTGGCACGAGCGGCTGGTCAGAAGCCAAGCTCGCCAAGGTTGAAGCCGATCTCGTAGGTACTGAAGCCGCAGTAGTGGTCATCCCAAATTTTTCTATCGGTTCCATGTTGGCAACGAAGTTTGCCGCAGAGGCGGCTAGGTTCTTCGATTCCATCGAAATAGTTGAAGCCCACCACGAGCACAAGATTGATTCACCTTCTGGCACTGCCGTGCGCACAGCTGAACTTATTGCCAGTGCTCGCCATGGCCTCACTCAGCCATTGATTACCGGCGTAGACCAGCCAGCAAGGGGTCAGGTTGTTGCAGGCATTCCAATTCACAGCCTTCGTCTCAAAGGTGTTTCGGCTAAACAAGATGTTCACCTGGGTGGCACAAGTGAACTGCTCACCATTAGCCACGAAACCACCGCGGTGACGGCCTACTCGCAGGGCATTTTGTTAGCACTTCGGGCAACTGCCTCAGCCCGCGGGCTAACTGTGGGTCTCGACAAGTTAGTGCTTCCTTGAAACTTAGAACAATAAACTGGGGGCTACTTTTTGCGGTGGTCATGACTGCTCTGCTTGCTATGTACATGTTTTTACTTGGTAGCCAGGGGTTGGCTCTGGTCAATTCAGGTAATTCGATTGGTGTTGTCATGGGGCTGGCATTGTTTGTACTTCCCGCGATAACTCTTTACGGCATTATTCGAGAATGGATGTTCGCCAGGGCAGTCTCAATGCTCACCAAGAAAGTGAACGAGGCTGGAGTTTGGCCCGATTTTCGTTTTGAGTTGCGCCCGAGCGGTAGGCCAACTCGGGCAAGCGCAGACGCCGAGTTCCAACGTTTCGCGGCTGCCGCTGAAATTGCGCCTGCCGACTGGCACAGCTGGTTCAACCTGAGCTTGGCTTACGATGCCGCAGGTGATCGACGCCGGGCCCGATCGGCCATGAGAAAAGCGGTGGCCCTAGCCCGTTTCGAGGCTAAAACTATCGCCTTGCGAAAGTAAAACTAAGCAGCGTTTTTGATTAGCCCTACTCGCTTGAGGCCAAGGTAAATCTGGCATCCGAGGCAGTAGGCGAAAGCAGCGTTCAAAAACGCCGCAATAAAGGCGGCACCAGCGGCAAAGGCCACGGCATATTCAACTCCAAGCAGCGCCAAGACAATTCCAATTAGCGTGACCAGCAGGCCGACTGACTGAGCGAACTGCGGTGGTCGTGGGTCTTCCAGCTCGGTCGGGGCAGAAAGTCTTGGTCGCACGAATGCTTTGAATATAATTCCATAAGGATGGCGGGCGGTTCCCAGTAGGGCACCGATTCCGAAGAGTGAAGCAATAAAGATTAGAAAGAAGAACGCTGCCTGCTGTGTGTCTGACCCGAGACCCAGAAACACCGTTACTAGAAGCAGAAACGAAGTTATAGTTGCGCCAAATCGCGGGCCACGTGGGTCGATTCCGGCTGGGGCTGAATTGCTCATTTGATGTCCAGTTTCTCTAGTTCGAGTTGAATTTCTTGTGGTTTCGGCGCACCGCCAACGCGTGCCAGAACTTTGCCATTCGAGCCAAGAACCAGCGTGGTTGGAGTTTGAAGTACTCCAAAGTGTGCCGCCAGGTCTAGGCGGTTGGTTAGGTCAACCTCAAGGTGAAGCAGGTCACTGTGTTGTTGTTCAAGTTCGCCAAATGCCTTTGCAGTCTGTTTGCATTGACTGCAAACCTCGGTTGAAAACTGCAGCAAGGTTACCTTTTTGCCGAATCGGGTGACCTTCTTGCCGTTCTTGTAGGCATCCAATTTAGACAAATCAACCAGCTCGCCGCGCTTGATTAGCTTGACCTTGCCGGTGTGTGCTTTCCAATACCAGCCAGCCAGCGATGCAATCAGCACAAGACTAAGAACGATGGTGAGTTTGATTTCGAAGGGCACTCGTCAAAAATAGCGGCTTCCTCAAAACTCACGGCGATTGTTTCCGAATGTGACAATGGCTTAAACGCTAGGCTTAGGGGGTGTCAGAGATCATTTTTCGCAGCGACGTAACCGTTGAACTGGTGCGTGCGGCTGCCAGCGACCAAGATGTGCTTTTTGCTGCTCGGGTTTCAACCCAGGGGGAGCAGACTCTTGAGCAGGCTCAGGGCAAAACCGACCAAGAAGAGTCGGCCAAGCGCGACAAGGGTCTGATCAACTACCTCATGCGAGACCGCCACGGTTCTCCGTTTGAACACAACTCGCTCACTTTTTACGTTCAGGCACCAATCTTCGTCTTTCGAGAATTTATGCGCCACCGCATCGCTTCATACAACGAAGAGTCGGGACGTTACCGCGAACTTAATCCGGTTTTCTATGTACCTGGCCCAGAGCGCAATTTGGTTCAGGTTGGCAAGGCCGGCCACTACGAATTTTTGCCTGGCACTGCAGAACAGACCGCCCTCGTCGAACAGGAATCCCGCGACGGAAGTGCGCGCGCCTATGAGGGTTACCAGCGCATGCTCGAGGCCGGAGTAGCCCGTGAGGTGGCCCGCATTGTTCTACCGCTCAACATTTACTCGAGCATGTATGTGACCATGAACGCCCGCTCACTCATGAACTTCTTGAGCCTTCGAACCAAACGCGAAGGCACCCACTTTCCTTCATTCCCTCAGCGCGAGATCGAAATGTGTGCCGAAAAGATGGAAGATTTCTGGGCCGGGCTCATGCCATTAACCTATTCGGCCTTCAATGAGAATGGTCGCGTCGCGCCCTAAACGCTAGTGTTGTAGCCATGTCTCTCAAGAACGCAGAACTCTTCGGCCAGGTGCTTGTCGCACTGGTAACGCCGATGACGCCAGATGGCGAAGTCGACTGGGTTTCTACCGAACGATTGATTGACTACCAAGTTTCCAATGGAGCCAACGGCATTGTCGTTACAGGAACCACTGGTGAAACCAGCACGCTGACTGATGCCGAGAAGATTCGCCTAGTAGAGGTAGCCAAGAGCGTGGCGAACGGGCGCGCCAAAGTAATCACCGGCGGTGGTTCTAACGAAACGGCACACGCCATGCAGCTTTACAAGGCCAGTGAAAAAGCCGGGGCTGACGGCGTCATGATTGTTACCCCTTATTACAACAAGCCTTCGCAGGCCGGCGTGCTAACCCACTTTCGACTGATTGCCGACGCTACAGATCTACCCGTCATCCTTTATGACATTCCGGGTCGTGCTGGAATTCCGATTTCATACGATACGTTTCACCGAGCAGCCAAGCACCCAAACATTGTTGCTGTGAAAGACGCCAAGGGCGATTTGGCGCAGGCGAGCCGCATTATGAATGAGACCGACCTCATTTATTTCTCTGGTGATGACAGTAATGTCTTGCCGCATCTTTCAATTGGCGCCACTGGTCTAATCGGCGTGAGCGCCAACGTGGCCCCGAAGGCTTATGCCGAGTTGGTGGCAGCGACCAACAATAACGACTTCAATCAAGCGTTAGCGATTCACAACGCTTTGGAACCGCTTCAGCGAGCCCTAATGACGCATGTTCCTGGCACCGTGGCGGCAAAGTATGCCCTGCACGCTCTCGGTGTTATCGACTCACCTCGAGTTCGATTGCCACTAGTTGGCCCAGAAGATGCCGAAGCCGCACGCATTGAAACCGACATCGACCAGGTGAAGTCAATCCCTGGACTTTCATTCGACAACTTCCGACCAGACCGCAACGCGGCCGCTGGCGGTGCACTTCCAAAGGTGGCTGGCACCACCCGATAACCCAATAAAGGGGTAGCCAGATTGCAAACGCTTCCTGAACCAGCAAAACTTCGCGCCGGAGTTTTGCGCATCATTCCGCTTGGCGGAATTGGTGAAATCGGTAGAAACATGACCGTTTTCGAAATCGACGGCAAACTGCTGATCGTTGACTGCGGTGTGCTCTTTCCTGAAGAGCATCAGCCTGGCATTGACGTGATTTTGCCTGACTTTGGTTATATTCGAGACCGATTGAACGACGTGGTTGGCATTGTGCTCACCCACGGCCACGAAGATCACATCGGTGGCGTTCCCTACCTACTGCGTTTGAAGCAAGACATTCCGCTGCTCGGCTCGGCGCTTACCCTTGCCTTCGTCGAAGCCAAACTAAAAGAGCACCGCATCACCCCTTACTCGATGGTGGTAGCCGAGGGTCAGCGGGAACGCCTCGCCGGTTTCGACCTCGAATTCATTGCTGTAAACCACTCGATTCCAGACGCTCTCGCTGTGCACATTAAGACCAACGCAGGAAATGTGCTTCACACCGGCGACTTCAAAATGGATCAACTTCCGCTTGATGGCCGCCTTACTGACTTGCGCGCCTTTGCTCGCATTGGCGAGGCCGGACTCGACTTATTCATGAGTGACTCAACCAATGCCGATGTGCCCGGGTTTACACCCCTTGAAAAAGACATTGGTCCGGTTCTCGAAAACGTGATCGCTCGATCGAGGCGCAGAGTTATCGTTGCCTCGTTTTCATCGCATGTGCACCGAGTGCAGCAGGTCTTGGATGCCGCCGCGGCCCACGGTAGGCGAGTGGCGCTAATTGGTCGAAGCATGATTCGAAACATGGATATCGCCTCTGAAATGGGCTATCTAAAAGTTCCAGATGGCATTCTGATCGACGCCAAAAAAGCCGGTGACATTCCAGACGACAAGATTGTTTACATGTGCACTGGTTCGCAGGGTGAACCAATGGCGGTGCTTGCCCGCATGGCGAACCTCGAACATGACATCGAGGTTGGCGATGGCGACACCGTCATTCTGGCCAGCTCTCTAATTCCTGGCAACGAAAACGCGGTTTACCGGGTAATCGATCAACTCACCAAACTTGGCGCCAATGTCGTGCACAAGGGAAATGCCAAAGTGCACGTTTCTGGGCACGCCGCAGCTGGCGAACTGCTGTATTGCTACAACATTTTGAAGCCTAAAAATGTGATGCCGGTGCACGGTGAATATCGTCACCTAATTGCCAACGGAAAACTTGCCGAAGTAACGGGCGTGCCTGCCGAACGCGTGCTGATTACCGAAGACGGATGGGTTATCGACCTAGCTGACGGTATTGCCGAAGTGGTGGGAGCCGTTGAGTGCGGGCTGCTCTATGTTGACGGAAAGTCGGTCGGCAAGGTTACCGAAGAAGACCTGAAAGATCGTCGTGTGTTGGCTGAAGAGGGTTTCATCTCGATCTTCACCGTTATCGACGGTGCCACCGGGCAAATCACCATTGGCCCAGAGATACGTGCTCGGGCTTTTGCTGAAGAAGACCACGTGTTTGACACCGTTCGGCCGCTAATCGTTAAGGGTCTGCTAGAGGCTACCCGAGAGGGAGAGCGCGACAGCCATGCACTTCAGCAGGTGATTCGACGAACCATCGGAACCTGGGTAAATCGCCAGCACCGCCGAAGGCCAATGATCATTCCGGTGGTCATAGTTAACTAGCCGTGCCTGCGGGCTTTCTTAGCCCTCGGCTGTTATTTTGTTGTCATGGCAACTCGCCGACCGACTTCAGCGCGCAAACCTGCGCCACGCGCTACCGCTACTCGCGCACCTAAGAGCGCACCTCGAACCAAAGCCCCAGTGCCCCGAACATATAAAGCACCGAGCTCGGGGGGCTTCTCAAGTTTCCTGGCGGCAGTCTGGTTATTTTTTGCTCACATAGTTGGCGGTGCGGCTCGGGCTCTGAGCGCCGAGAAAATCGCCAAAGAAGACCGTCGCGACGGCTTTCCATTCTTCGTGTTTCTGCTGGGTGTCGCCGGGGCGGTCATCCTTTGGTTTTCACCAAGAGTTGCGTGGCTTCAGGTGGTCAATTCCTACACCTTCGGAATGCTTTTTGGTCGCGTAGCCTTCGCTCTGCCGGTCGTTTTGGTAATTTTTGCTTTCTTTCTAATGCGAAACCCAGCTACCGTTCGAGACAACTCGCGTATCGCCATCGGGCTCATGGTTTTCTTTATCTCGGTTGCTGGCTTTTTCCATGTTTTCTCGGTCACGCCTCCGCAGCCGGCACAGGGCGTTGAAAAGCTAACCGCAGCGGGAGGGCTCTTTGGGTGGCTGGTCTCGGTTCCTTTTCTCAGCACAATAACTGTTTGGGGTACCGTCCCAGCACTACTTTTAGTCACCGTCTCCAGCGTGCTGATCATGACCAAGACCGCACCGAATCGCATTGGCGAGCGGCTTCGTGAGTTTTACGGTTACCTCTTCGGGCACTCCGAGGGTGAAACTGATAACACCTTCGAATCAAATGAACACGATGCCTTCGATGGAACTAAGTCACCTTGGTGGAAACGAAAAGCCAAGAGCGACTCCGAGCCTTTTGATGCGGTTATCGTCAGCGAAACCGCACAGAAGTCATTCGATGAAATCTTCTTAGACACCGCAATCGTGACACCCGCAGAATCAGCTCCGATCACGGTTCCGATCGTGACGGTGCCTGAAGCCAAGGCCGTTGAAGCGCGACCAAAACCCGCTCAAGCCGCCAGTGCATCGCCCGGCAGTGGGCGACCCTACTTGCTTCCTAAACTCGACATTCTTTCGCCTGGCACCCCGCCTAAGGGGCGCACCGCCGCCAACGATCAGGTCGTGACTGCCATTCAGAGCGTATTTACCGAGTTCGGAGTCGAGGCCAAGGTAACCGGCTTAATGCGAGGCCCAACAGTCACTCGCTACGAGGTCGAGTTGGCACCGGGTGTGAAGGTCGAGGCCGTTACCCGCCTCAGTAACAACATCTCTTACGCCGTGGCAAGTAACGAGGTTCGTATTCTTGCCCCAATTCCTGGCAAGTCGGCTATCGGCATTGAGATTCCAAACGTTGACCGAGAGATAGTGACGCTCGGAGACGTTCTTCGGTCTGCCAATGCCGCGGCCAGCGCCCACCCGCTCACCATTGGCGTGGGTAAAGATGTTGAGGGTGGCTTCGTGGTGGCAAACCTGGCGAAAATGCCACACCTATTGGTGGCCGGTGCCACCGGTGCAGGTAAGTCATCCTTTGTGAATTCAATGATTGTTTCTTTGCTTATGCGGGCTAAGCCTGCCGAGGTGCGCATGGTGCTTATCGACCCAAAGCGCGTTGAGCTTTCTGCCTACGAGGGCGTGCCTCACCTGATAACACCAATCATCACGAACCCAAAAAAAGCCGCCGAGGTGTTGCAGTGGGTTGTGAAAGAAATGGATGCCCGCTACGACGATTTAGCGAGCTTCGGATTCAAACACATTGACGAATTCAATCGCGCAGTAGTTGCAGAAGAAGTTAAGGTTCCTGAAGGCAGCGAGCGCAAGTTGCAGCCTTACCCTTACCTATTGGTGGTGGTCGACGAGCTTGCCGACCTTATGATGGTGGCCCCGCGCGATGTCGAGGATGCCATTGTTCGCATAACTCAGTTGGCTCGCGCATCGGGCATTCACCTGGTGCTGGCAACTCAGCGCCCGTCGGTAGACGTGGTTACCGGGCTAATCAAGGCCAACGTTCCTTCGCGCCTTGCCTTCGCGGTTTCTTCGTTAGTTGACTCTCGAGTTATTCTCGACCAAACCGGTGCCGAAAAGCTCATTGGCCAAGGCGATGCGCTTTTTGCCCCAATGGGAAGCAACCGACCGGTTCGTGTGCAGGGTGCCTGGATCTCAGAGGCCGAACTTCACAAGGTCGTAGAGCAGGTCAAGACTCAGATGAAGCCGGAATACCGAGCAGATGTCGAAGAGGTGAAGGTCAGCAAGCAGGTTGATGCCGACATCGGTGACGACCTCGAGATCTTGCTAGAGGCCGCCAAACTCATTGTGAACAGCGGATTCGGTTCTACCTCGATGCTTCAACGTAAGCTTCGAATCGGTTTCGCAAAGGCCGGCCGCCTCATGGATCTACTTGAGACCAGAAGCGTCGTTGGCCCCAGCGAGGGTGCGAAAGCTCGCGAAGTGCTGGTTCGCCCTGAAGAACTTGAAACCGTTCTTGCCATGCTCAGCGGCCAGCCAGGTGCGACTTCAGCAGAAAACGTGAAGGATGCCGCAGAGGCAATCGACACCGGTTACCTCGGCGCCGGACCAATCGAAGACTTTATCGCTTCCGGTGAAGATGACGAACCAGACGAAGACGCCTGGCAACTGACTGGTCGCGAGTAGGCGTGAACTTACCAAATTTAATTACAAGCGCCCGAATAGCACTGGTTCCAGTGTTCATCTGGCTGCTAGTTGATTACCAATCACCACTTGGGCGCTGGCTGGCGCTCGCCGTGTTCATCTTGGCTATGGTCACCGATGGTCTCGATGGTTCAATTGCCCGTAAGCGGGGTTTGGTCACCAATCTCGGCAAAATCCTTGACCCGATTGCCGACAAGGCTCTAATCGGTGGAGCACTCATAACCCTGTCGATTCTCGGTCAGGTGCACTGGGGTTTTACCGTTGCTATTTTGGTTCGCGAAATCGGAATCACTGTTTACCGCTTAGCCGTTATTCGAAATCGAGTCATTGCGGCATCCGGGGCTGGAAAGTTCAAGACCATTTTTCAGTCCATTGTGGTTGGTTTATTGGTCTCACCGTTATCTACATACTGGCCCATTCTTGGGCCAATCGGTTTGGTGTTGCTGGCGAT
>CANFOX010000015.1 GCA_947448845.1 Microbacteriaceae bacterium
ACAACCAGCAGATCCACGGTTGCATCTGCAAGTCGAGCTAGTGCCGATTGCCCATCGCCGTCTTCGAAAACTACTTGAAAATCGCGAAAAGAATCTAAAAGCTGGGCGCGACCTAGACGAACGTCTTCATCGGCAGCTAGCAAACCTACTCGAATTCGAGCAGCCACTATAAGTTCAATTCACTGGCTATTAGTCGCAGGTCAGGAAAATATGCCGAGAGGGTTTGGCCAACGCCGGGAACTTCCGTTAGGTCGGCACTACCGCCATAGATGCTTGCCCTAGAACGGCAGGCAGCAATCACAGGGTTATCAATAGGCTTAACCAGAGCATTTAGGTCTTCGAGAACCGAATACTGTGCATCTGCTTCATCAAGTGCTGTTTCAGTGCGGTTAGTGATAGATGTCGAGTTGTCTTTTACCAAGACCTGAAGCCCGTTTTCAGACCAGATTAGATCTACGCTGAGAGTGGCTCCCTTTGGCGCCGAAAGTGCAAAATATCGGAGTGCCTCAAAAGCAATACGATAAACCGCAAGTTGCGCACCCTGGTTTAAATTGAAAGGCCTACCTTCATTGGCATAGGAACAAAAGAAGCCTTGTTGGCGATAACGAAGAGCCAACCCATCCAGGTCGTTTAGCCCAGGTGGGGCCACGCTTACCCCGCGTTGCTGCCTAAGCAGATCGTTTAATCGACGCACTTCATCGTTGGCGTTTTGAGCGTTCTCAAGAACCCTCTCTAATGATCGCACCGATGATTCTGGGTTCGCTTTTGCCGAATAAATGCCACCTTCGGCTCGACTGATTACAGCCGAAATATTCTGAACAATCAGCTCGCTGATGTCTTGGGCGATCGACAAACGGCTCTCAAGTTCTGAAGCTTGAAGTTGATTGGAATCGGCTAGGTTCTGCAGATTCAAAAGATCTTCGCCAGAACCAACGTGAGAATCACCCATTACAAACAATCGACCCAAGGCGTAGACGCCTGAAACCAAAACTGCAATTGCAGGCAAGAACAACAAGTAATCTGCCCAAGAAACCGGTGTTTGGCCAGAAAGCGCCAGCTGACCCCGTTGCATTTGAACGATCGAAAGAAAACCGAGCCCCAGAGTAATCGAACCAAAAATTGTGAATCGGATGCGTGGTGATCTATTTTCAACAGCTACCAGGAATAGTGCCAACAGGCATGCCAATGAGCCAAAACTTGGTGAAAGCGAAAAATGTAAAGCGCCGAATATGGCCGCACCGAGAAGCAATATGGAGAGTGGTGAGATTTTTCTAAAAAAGAACGGCACTGCCGCGAACAAAGCGGCCACTAACAGTGCGTCGATTCCCTGTGAAAAGTAATCAAGGGTTCCAAGAATTAACAGCGCACCGAGGCTGAAGGCAATTTCTGGAAGCCAGCCGTGAGACCGAACCCACCGAAACATTGCGGCCTCCGACCAGGCTTTAGACAAATGGCTCCCCGACTTGGACTCGAACCAAGAACCTGCCGGTTAACAGCCGGCTGCTCTGCCAATTGAGCTATCGAGGAATGCTTTCGCAGATTGAAACTCTAGCAAAAAAGCCTGAGATTGGCGAACCTAAATGGTCTTTTCACGCAAGATTCTGCGTTCAGTTTCGAGTTCAACAAGCTTTCGCTGCACCTCAGAGCTGGCTACTGGGTCATCTGCATTTCGCCTAAGTTCGGCAAGCAAATCGGCCTTCTGCCTGGCGATGGTGTTCTCGACTGCCCTTGAAACCACGCCCTGGGCATATCGAAATAAACTTGCCTCGTCATTCGCAGGTAACGGTTGGGCAGCGATGGCTCGAAGTAATGCCACCAATTGCCCTTCGACTCGAGATTCAAGAATGGAAAGCCATTCCACTTTGTGTAGGTCACCGAGATTTGCCAACATACTTTGAGCTATGGCGGCATGAGCTGGCGCGCTAAAACCGTTTCGAGTTATTCGTTCAGCTTCGCTTTGCGTTGCTGCTTGCGGCACCTGAACCAGAACTTCAAGAACTTGGCGCTCAAAGCGATTGATTGGGTCGTTAAGATTCACATCGGCAAATTCTGGCTGAGTTTCTGATTCAATCGGCTCGACCTCACCCTTGCGAAGGTCGGCAACTGAATCTTTGCGAACTGCCTTGGACGCCGCATCAACCATCTGCGAAACCTCGTTACCATCAAGATTTACCCAACCGGCGAGTTCGCGAATATAGCTCGGCCTCAGAGCGGCGTCACGAATACCTGCGATGATTGGGGCTGCGGATCTGGCGGCAGCCACTCGACCTTCAATGCTTGCCAGGTCGAACTTAGCCAACTGGTTCTTGATGGCAAATTCAAAAAGCGGTTTCTTGGCGTCGATCATGGCCTGTACCGCCAAATCACCCTTTTGCTGGCGTAAATCTGAGGGGTCTAGGCCATCTGGGCCAACCGCAACGAAGGTTTGGGCTGAAAACTTATTAGAGTCTGCGAAAGCACGCATGGCAGCCTTTTGGCCAGCTACATCTGGATCAAAGGTAAAAATAACCTGAGCTGGCTGTTCTGAGCCGGTGAGCAATCTATTAATTATTCGGATGTGGTCGTCACCAAAAGCGGTTCCGCAGGTAGCCACAGCAGTTGTAACTCCTGCCAGGTGACAAGCCATCACGTCGGTGTAACCCTCGACCACCACCACTTGCTGGCGTTTTGAAATGTCTTTTTTTGCCAAATCGATTCCATAAAGAACAGCCGACTTGTGATAGACGGGAGTTTCAGAGGTATTGAGGTATTTTGGCCCCTGATCGTCTTCGTAAAGTTTTCTCGCCCCAAACCCAATCACCTGTGAAGAAGAATCGCGAATGGGCCACATTGCCCTGCCCCGAAACTTGTCGTAAAGACCCTTTTCGCCTCGATTTGCGAGACCACCCACGATCAACTCTTCAGCCGTAAAGCCCCGCTTTGTTAGATGATCAACCAAGCTCGACCAAGACTTAGGCGCATAGCCAACACCGAAACGATTGGCAGCCTCTTTGTCAAATCCTCGGCCCTTCAAGAAATCGCGGGCAACCATTCCCTCGTCAGACATCAGCTGCTCTTCAAAGAATGTTGCAGCCGCAGTGTTTGCCTCTAAAACACGCGATCTCTGTTGGTTTTCTGGTCTTTCTGAACCTGCCTCGTAACTAAGGGTGTAGCCAATTTTGGCGGCACACTTTTCAACGGCTTCGGTAAAAGAAATCTGATCCATTTGTTGCAGAAACTTGAACACGTCTCCGCCTTCACCGCAACCGAAGCAGTGATAGAAACCCTGCATTGGCCGCACATTGAACGAAGCAGATTTCTCATCGTGAAAAGGGCAAAGACCTTTTAGCGCGCCGACACTCGAAGGTTTCAATTGCACATATTCGCCGACAACATCCGCGATGTTTATACGCGACTTAACCTCTTCGATGTCATTTGATTTGATGCGGCCGGCCATCTAATAAACCCTAGATACCATTGGTGACAAAGTCGCGGTGCCAAGTAATGGCACTCTGATCGGTAAGCGAAGCGACTTGATCAACAATCACTCTGCGTTGAGCAACTTCATCGGCGGCGCCAGCCCAAGCCTCGGTTGAATATGCATCAAGTTCTTGCCCATTCAAGGCAAGCAGTGCGTCAGCAAGCTCAATAAGGATGGCGCGCTGCCACTCATAGAACGGTCGGCGAGATTCGGTGGTCATGAGAAAAGCTGAAACAATGCCCTTGAGCACCGCAATCTCGGCCAATACTTCGCCCGGAACTTCAACGTTGGTGGCATATCGGCCAACCTGAACGGTGCCAGAAAGGGTTGCCGCGGTGGTACGGCGAACAAATGATCCAATCAGGGAGCTGGTTAGGTTCTTGAGAGTAGCAAGGTCTCTTGCCGCTGCGCCGAATTGAACCGGCCAGTTTGGGTTTGCGCGCAATCGAGACAGAGCCGATTCAATTTCTAGAACACTGAATGCTCCCCCTGCCCATTCAGATATTTTCAAAATGAGTTCACTGCTGTCTTTAGCTAGCATTCTCGGGTCTACAAAGCCAGAAACAATCGCATCTTCAAAATCGTGAACCGAATAGGCCACGTCATCTGCAAAATCCATAACCTGAGCTTCCGCACATTTTTTCTTCGCAGGAGCTTGTTCTCTAAGCCACTCGAAAACCAGCCGGTCATCTTCGTAAACACCAAACTTTATCGACTTGGTGGCGCCAACCTCGGCCTTAGCGTCGGCTAAAAACCAAGGGTATTTACAGGCAGCGTCGAGGCTAGCTCGAGTTAGATTCAAACCAAATGACTGACCACCAGCAGAAAACACTTTAGGTTCGATGCGTGTTAGAAGTCTCAGGGTTTGGGCGTTCCCTTCGAATCCGCCGAAGTCCAACATCCACTCGTTTAAAGCCTTTTCGCCATTATGGCCAAACGGTGGGTGGCCAAGGTCGTGCGCCAAACAAGCCATATCAACCAAATCTGGGTCTAGACCAAGTTCACCGGCCATTTCTCGACCAATTTGCGCGACCTCGAGTGAGTGTGTCAATCGAGTTCTGGCAAAGTCGCCGCCAGAGGGTGAAAGAACCTGAGTTTTGGCACCGAGACGTCGAAGCGCCGAAGAGTGCAGCACCCTGGCTCGATCGCGAGCAAAATCGGTGCGAACCTGCACATCTGGGCGATCTTCTGCGAAAAATCGTTCTCGGTCAAAATCGCTATAAACAGATTCGTTCACTTAGCCCCCGCTAACATCAAGTTCGGCTCCGAGAAGTTCGATCTTTTGAGCGCCTTCAAGTTCTCTTGACTTCAGCCAATTCTCTGGCAAGGCGCATGACTTGGCCCCGCCCAATCGACCACGTGGCCCCTCTGCGGCGTCACCCGGATAAGGCAAATTTCGATCTAAGCGACCAAGAATGTCATCCATGTGTTTGAGGTTTTCAACCTGAGCCAAGGCTGCTCGAAATTCGCCACCAACCTGATAACCCTTGAAATACCAGGCAACATGCTTACGAATATCTCGGCAGGCGCGAAGTTCATCTTCGAAGAACTCAACCAGTAACTCAGCATGGCGTTTGAATGCATCGGCAACTTCACCAAGGTTTGGTTGAATTTGGGCGCCCGAATAATTTGCGTCAGGGTTCTTGAGATAAGAATCCATGGCCAGTTGAAGATCTCGAAATAACCATGGTCTTCCTAGGCAGCCACGACCGACCACAATGCCGTTGACCCCGGTTTCGCGCATCATACGAATGGCATCTTCGGCAGACCAAATATCACCGTTTCCAAGCACTTGGGCGTCAGGCAGAGCAGCTCTAAGTTCAGCGATTGCCTGCCAGTCTGCGGTTCCACTGTAATAATCGCTAGCTGTGCGACCGTGCAGTGCAATAGCCGCTACGCCGGCATCTCGGGCCGCTTTTCCTGCGTCTAGGAAAGTTAGGTGATCTTGGTCGATTCCCTTTCGCATTTTGATGGTAACTGGCACGCTACCGGCAGCCTTGACGGCTGATTTTACAATGCTTGCGAACAGGTCTGCCTTCCAAGGTAGTGCGGCACCGCCGCCCTTTCTGGTGACCTTGGGTACTGGGCATCCAAAATTTAAATCAATATGATCTGCTCGATTTTCGGCTACCAGCATAGTTACCGCATTGCCGATAGTTGCGGGGTCTACGCCATAAAGCTGAACCGAACGAATGTCTTCCGACTCGTGATGACCAATCAGACGCATCGATTCTTCGGTGCGCTCAATAAGGGCACGAGAAGTGACCATTTCAGAAACGAAAAGCCCGCCACCGAATTCTCGGCAGAGCCTTCGGAATGCAGTGTTGGTGATGCCAGCCATTGGCGCGAGCACCACGGGCGTGGCTATGCCGATACTCCCGTATTGCAGGGCAGGTTTTTCGGCAACCACGTTAGGCATTTTTACGAGAGCAGCTTGCCGGCCAGGTATTCACGAAGTTGACCGATTGAAACTCGCTCTTGCTGCATGGAATCGCGTTCGCGAACCGTAACGGCCTGATCTTCAAGTGAATCGAAATCGACGGTAACGCAAAACGGAGTGCCAATTTCGTCTTGACGACGGTAACGCCGACCAATGGCGCCCGAGTCATCGAAGTCAATGTTCCAGTGCTTGCGAAGGTCTTGAGCGAGGTTTCGAGCCACCGGAGAAAGGTCTTCGTTTCGACTCAAAGGAAGAATTGCGGCTTTAACGGGCGCCAAGCGGTAATCGAGTCGCAGCACGGTGCGAACGTCGGTTCCACCCTTACTATTTGGCGCCTCGTCTTCTGCATAGGCGTCGACTAAAAAGGCCATTAACGATCGCGTTAAACCGGCCGCTGGTTCAATAACAAATGGAGTCCAGCGCGATTCTTTGGTTTGGTCGAAATAGCTAAGGTCAACGCCAGACTCTTTCGAGTGGGTTGTGAGGTCGAAATCAGTTCGGTTCGCAATGCCCTCGAGCTCGCCAAATTCGCTGCCCTGGAAACCGAATCGATATTCAATATCTACGGTGCGCTTCGAATAGTGTGAAAGCTTTTCTTTCGGGTGTTCGAATAGGCGCAAATTATCTGGATTGATGCCCAAATCGGTGTACCAGTTCATGCGCTGTTCGATCCAATATTCGTGCCACTGCTCGTCGGTGCCTGGCTCAACGAAGAATTCCATTTCCATCTGCTCGAACTCGCGAGTTCTGAAAATAAAGTTACCTGGCGTGATTTCATTTCTGAAAGACTTGCCAATTTGACCAATGCCAAAGGGCGGCTTCATTCGTGCCGCCCCTAGCACGTTGGCAAAGTTCACGAAAATTCCCTGTGCGGTTTCCGGGCGCAAAAAATGCATTCCAGATTCGTCTTCAACCGGGCCAAGATGGGTTTTCAACAAACCATTGAACATCTTTGGTTCTGTCCAGATGTCTTTGCCGCCACAGTTGGGGCAAGGCACTTCGGCTAGCGACCCTGGCGCGCGCCCCTTCTTCTCTTCGAAGGCTTCTTCTAGGTGATCTTGGCGAAAACGCTTGTGACAACTGGTGCACTCGATTAGTGGGTCAACGAACTCACGAACGTGACCCGATGCCTCCCAAACCTTGCGGGGCAAAATAACCGAAGAATCAAGTCCAACAACGTCTTCACGAGAGTTGACCACCGAGCGCCACCATTGACGTTTGATGTTCTCTTTGAGCTCGACTCCTAGAGGCCCGTAATCCCATGCCGACCTGGTGCCACCATAGATTTCGCCAGCGGGAAAAACAAAACCGCGTCTTTTGGCCAGTGAAATTACCGAGTCGAGTCGATTCGACATGTTGCTCCAAGCTTTTGGGCCTAGCTGGATGCTTAGGCTCGGAAAGACCTATTTTACTTGGGTTTAGGCGAATTAATAGCGCCGCCGAACCGTCGAGAACGTTGACCATAACTGGAAATCGCCTGCCACAGGTGAGTGCGGTCAAAATCGGGCCAAAGCACATCCAAGAATACAAACTCAGCATAGGCAGACTGCCAGAGAAGAAAGTTTGAAATGCGCTGTTCGCCAGAACTTCGAATAAATAGATCTACGTCTGGCAAATCGGCTGTAGTCAGATGTTTTTGAACGACTGCCTCGGTTACCGAACCCGGCCTTCGCTTTCCGGCGGCCACCTCGAGGGTGATGGCATTCACGGCATCAATCAACTCGATTCGTGAACCGTAGTTCACGCACATGGTAAGGGTGAGCGATTTGTTTTTGGCGGTTAGTTTCTCGGCGGCTTGCAATTCTTCAATTACCGAAGACCAGAGCTTGGGGCGGCGGCCAGACCATCGCACTCTCACACCCCACTCGTTGAGTTGCTCGCGGCGACGGCGAAGCACTTCGCGGTTATAGCCCATCAAGAAACGCACCTCATCTGGTGAACGCTTCCAGTTTTCCGTCGAAAAGGCGTAAACGGTTAGGTGCTTCACTCCGGCTTGAATAGCGCCGGCCACAACATCCATTAGCGCTTCTTCACCGGCCTTATGGCCTTCAATGCGATTGAGTCCGCGAGCATTGGCCCAACGACCGTTTCCGTCCATAACAATGGCTACGTGCGTGGGTACAGCATTGAAACTTGGTGGCACCACCCCTGGCTTGATTAGTTCGGTCATACCCTGTCCAGGTGTTTGAGCGACTTTAGGCCGCGTTCAATGTGGTACTGGCTGTAGGCAGCAATAACACCGGATGCCGCCGCCCGTGAAGACTTCTCGCTGCTGTCGATGATTGACCAGTCGCCACCAAGTAGGGCGCCGAGTAACTCGGTGGCTTCAGCGCTAATCACGGCGGCACCGGCTGGGCGGCAATCACGGCAAACCACGCCACCGAGTTGCACCACGAAAGCTTCGTGAGGCCCGGCGGTTTCGCAGAGCACACAGTCAAAGAAGTTTGGCGCCCATCCCGAGATTGCTAGGGCACGAAGCAGATATGAGTTGAGAATAAGTTCGGCATCATGTTCGCCAGTTGCAATAGCTTTCAAAGCGCCAACCAGCAGAATGTGTTGCTGGGGCGAGGAATCATCACCGGTTAGTTTCTCTGCGGTCTCAACTAAAACGGTGGCAACCGTGTAGTTGCGGTAATCGGCGCTAATTTCACCACCGTAAGCAGCAATAGTTTCAACCTGATTCACAATGTCTAGCGTGCGCCCCTCGAAGAACTGCACGTCAACCAACATGAAAGGTTCTAATCTCGCACCGAACTTAGAAGCGGTGCGACGAACACCCTTTGCCACTGCTCGAACCTGACCGTGATAGCGCGTCAAAAAAGTAATGATGCGGTCAGCCTCACCGAGCTTGTGGGTGCGAAGCACCACGGCTTCATCTCGGTAGAGCGGCATAACTCAAGTATCAGGGCTAAGAAGCCAAACAGCGGTTAGCGAATGGCGCGGTTTACTGCAGAAATCATTGCCTTCAGTGACGCCGTTGCGATATCGCCATCGATTCCAACACCCCAAAGTGAAACTCCGTTCACCTCAGCTTCTATGTAGGCAGCCGCTTGAGCATCGCTGCCGGCACTTAGCGTGTGCTCAACGTAATCGAGCACTCGCACGTTGGCGTCTTGCTTCTCAAGCACATTCGAAAACGCAGAAACCGGCCCATTGCCGGTGCCGCTAACCTCGACTTCGTTGTCACCAACGCGCAAGGTAACGTCAATTCGCACTTCACCATCCATGTCGCTCGCGGTGCGAAGTCGTTTCAGTTCAAAGCGACCCCACTTGCGCTCAACAACCGTCGACGGCAGATATTCATCATTGAAGATTTCCCAAAGGTGCTCGCTAGTAACTTCGCCACCTTCGGAATCGGTTTTGTTTTGAACCACGCGAGAAAACTCAATCTGCAGTTTGCGTGGCAGATCGAGCTGGTGGTCAGCCTTCAAAAGGTATGCCACGCCGCCCTTGCCAGATTGCGAATTCACCCGGATGACGGCTTCATAGCTGCGGCCAACATCTTTAGGGTCGATTGGCAGATAAGGAACCGCCCAGACCAAGTCATCAACATCAACCCCGCGGGTTTTGGCCTCTGAGTTCATCAGCTCAAAACCCTTCTTGATGGCATCTTGGTGTGATCCAGAGAAAGCGGTGTAAACCAAGTCTCCGCCGTAAGGACTGCGTTCATGAACCGGCAACTGATTGCAATATTCCACGGTGCGCTTGATTTCGTCGAGATTTGAGAAATCGATGTGCGGGTCGATGCCTTGGCTAAATAGGTTTAGGCCGAGGGTAACAAGGTCAACATTTCCCGTTCGCTCACCATTTCCAAACAGGCAGCCCTCGATTCGATCGGCTCCGGCCAAATAACCGAGCTCGGCAGCCGCTACTGCGGTTCCTCGATCATTGTGTGGATGAAGCGAAAGCAAAACGCTGTCGCGGCGAGAAAGGTGGCGGCTCATCCATTCGATGGAATCTGCGTAAACGTTTGGGGTTGCCATTTCAACGGTGGCAGGCAAGTTGATAACCATTTGGCGTTCTGGGCTTGGCTGGATGGCTTCGATGACGGCGTTACAAACCTCTAGAGCGTAATCAAGCTCGGTGCCGGTGTAGCTCTCAGGTGAATATTCGTAGAAAACCTTGGTTTCTGGAACTGTCTTTTCCATTTCGAGGCACTTGTGTGCGCCGGCAAGTGCGATGGCCAGAATGCCCTCACGGTCTTGGTTGAAAACCACGCGACGCTGAAGCACCGAGGTTGAGTTGTAGAAGTGAACGATGGCCTGCTTGGCACCCTTGATTGATTCGTAAGTGCGCTCAATTAGGTGATCTCTAGCCTGGGTTAGCACCTGAATGGTGACATCTTCTGGAATCAGCTTCTCTTCAATGAGCTGCCTTACGAAGTCGAAATCGGTTTGACTAGCCGAGGGAAACCCCACCTCGATTTCTTTGTAGCCCATGCTTACTAAAAGCTTGAACATCTTGAGTTTGCGCTCTGGGCTCATTGGATCAATGAGCGCCTGATTACCGTCGCGAAGGTCAACCGCACACCATCGAGGGGCAGTTTCAATGCGTTTTGTTGGCCAGGTTCGATCTGGCAGTTCGACTTTGATTTGCTCGTGGAAAGGTTGGTATTTGTGAACCGGCATTCCAGACTTCTGCTGTGTGTTTTTCAATTTTTGTCTCCTGTGGGCGAAAGTTTCGATTCAGCCAACAACAAGCTCCGCGACGAGGATGGCCGGTTAGGCCTCGTCGCGGCCGCTAAGTAGTAGGAGCGAAAACACACTTGAACAGTAGCACAGCGCAATAACTGGCTAAAAGCCCAACTTGCCAAGCTGCTTTGGGTCGCGCTGCCAATCGGCTGCTACCTTGACCCGAATGCCCAGGAACACCTTGCTTCCAACCAACTTTTCAATCTGAGGGCGTGCGGTAGAACCAATGTGTTTGAGCCTCGAACCCCCTTTGCCAATGATGATTGACTTCTGGCTATCGCGTTCCACAAAAACATTGGCATGGATGTCGAAAATTCGCCCACCTTCGCGCGGACCCATTTCGTCGATTGTCACCGCAAGCGAGTGTGGCAATTCATCGTGCACTCCCTCGAGTGCCGCTTCGCGAATGAGTTCACAAATGCGGGCCTCAAGGCTTTCTTCGGTGACGGAATCGGCCGGATAAAGGGCGACTGATTCGGGCATCAGGGCGATTAGTACTTTGGTGAGTTCATCGACCTGCTCGCCAGAAACAGCCGAGACTGGCACGATTTCACGCCATTCGCGAAGGGTCGAAACCTCGAGCAGTTTTTCGGCCAGGGTGGCTCGGTCTACCAGTTCGCTTTTGGTAATAACCGCAACCAATTTGGCACGGCGATAGTTTTCCAATTGATCATTTATAAAGTTGTCGCCAGGGCCGATTTTTTCGTTGGCAGGAAAACACATGGCAATGACGTCAACATCGCCGAGAGTCGATTCCACCAAATCATTGAGGCGCTGCCCGAGCAATGTTCGCGGGCGGTGCAGACCAGGGGTGTCAACCAAAATCAATTGACCTTGCTCACGGTGAACTATTCCGCGAATGGCACGTCTGGTGGTTTGCGGTTTCGCACTGGTAATGGCTATTTTCTCGCCAACGATGGCGTTGGTGAGCGTTGATTTTCCAACGTTTGGTCGACCCACAAACGAGGCAAATCCGGCTCTAAATTCGCTCATTTGGGCTCCTTGGTAAATGCATCTTGGGCTTCGGTTAGTTCTGCAATAGGTTCCACAATCACCGAAACCAAGCGCTTGCGCCTACCTTCGATTCGTTCAGCGGTGAAGCGTAAACCGGCAAATTCGACTGAATCGCCGCGCTTCGGAAGCCGCCCCAGCTGTTTTGCGACGATTCCGCCGACTGAATCCACGTCTTCATCTTCAAGCTCAAGCCCAAAAGTTTCGCCAAGGTCAAACAAACTAAATCGGGCGTTTACCCGCCAGGAACCATCACCGATTTCGGTGAGGTCTGGCAGATCACGGTCGTATTCGTCGGAAATGTCGCCGACCAGCTCTTCAATAACGTCTTCCATGGTGGCTAAGCCCGCTACCCCACCGTATTCGTCAACCACTATGGCTATGTGAGTTGCAGCCAGTTTTAGCTGACGAAGCAGATCATCTACTGGAATGGAATCAGGCACAAAAATTGCCGGTCTTGCCAAATCTTTAGCTGCATTTTTTTCGGCTCTCGTGGGGTTTTCGTGAGTAAGTCGAACTACATCTTTTAGATATAAAATTCCAAGGATGTCGTCAACCGATTTATTGGTGACCGGAAGCCTCGAGTAACCACCTTCGAGAAATGCGGTGATTGCAGTTGCGAGTTTGGCATCACTTGTGATGGTTGCCATATCGATGCGTGGAACCATGATTTCGCGGGCCATGGTTTCGCCGAATTCTTCAACCGATTCGTGAAGTTCCTGTTCGAATTCCTCGAGTTCTTCAGTCTTTGGTACTGCCAGTGGTGTGAAAAGTAGCGCCCACGATTTGAGTGCGCCAGCTAGCGCCTTAGTCAACTTCAACGCGAATGAAGTTTGCCCAAATAACCGCGCCAAAACTTGTGAAACCAAGAGCAACAGTGAGGTTGCCACCAGGGCATAAATAGCAGTTACCCACCAATACTGCGAGAGTGGAGTAAGCCCCTGGCCGGTAACTACGCCAAATATCGCGGTTAGTGAGTTTCGCAAAAATGAAAGTGACTCGCGCTGGTGCTCACTGGTTTCGGCGCGAAGTTGGTTTGACTCAATGACAGCAACCAGGCAAACCAACAGAGCCAAAACGACTGCGGTGATTATTGCAAGAGTTGCCATTAGGCGTTTTCTTGGCGGTAATAGTCGGCCAAAATGCGGTTTTGCAGGCCGAACATTTCTTTCTCTTCTTCTGGTTCGGCGTGATCAAAGCCAAGAAGGTGAAGTAAACCATGGCAGGAAAGCAACAACACCTCGTTGATTAGTGGGTGACCGGCTTTTTCGGCCTGCTCAACTATGAATTCTGGGCAAATGTAAATTTCACCTAGGTCACCTGGGCCAGACATAGCGTCATCGCTACCAGGGCGAAGTTCATCCATTGGAAAACTCATAACATCGGTAGGGCCAGGTTCATCAAGATGCTTCACGTGAAGCTCTGACATATAATCGACGTCGATGAAAATTACGTTCACCTCGGCAGAAGGGTGAACCTTCAACTGATCGAGCGCAAACTCAAGAAACCTCAGAACCCTTGCCTCGTCAAGTTGAACGTTGGCTTCATTGTGAACTTCGATGCTCATTGCCTTGGCCCCGCAGATCGTCTAACTGGGCGAGGTTTTTCATTGCGCTCATTTTTGGCGGCCTGTTTTTGTTCATAGCGACCGTAGGCGTCAACAATCTTGGCTACAAGTGAGTGGCGCACCACATCATCCGAAGTTAGATAAGCAAAGTGCATGTCTTCAACTTCGCCCAAAATGTCGGCGGCCGAACGAAGCCCAGAAGCCCCACCCGGAAGGTCGATTTGCGTTATGTCACCGGTAACAATCATTTTCGAATTGAAACCAAGACGGGTTAGAAACATTTTCATTTGCTCTGGCGTGGTGTTTTGCGCTTCATCGAGAACCACGAAGGAATCATTTAAGGTGCGCCCACGCATGTAAGCCAGCGGGGCCACCTCAACTGTTCCACTGGCCATAAGTTTCGGAATCGAATCTGGGTCGAGCATGTCATGAAGGGCATCAAACAGTGGGCGAAGATATGGGTCAATCTTCTCGTTTAGGGTGCCGGGCAGGAATCCTAGCTTCTCGCCAGCTTCAACTGCCGGGCGAGTCAAGATTATGCGGCTGATTTCCTTTCGCTGCAATGCTTGAACCGCCTTCGCCATAGCCAAATAGGTTTTACCCGTGCCGGCTGGGCCAATGCCAAAGACAATGGTGTGACTATCAATGGCATCAACGTAATTCTTTTGCCCTAAAGTTTTCGGCCGAACGCTTTTGCCACGCGAAGACAAAATGCTTGGGCTAAGCAATTCGGCAGGCTTGGCGGTTTCGTCACTCTTCAAGCGCTTGGCACTTCTACCTAAATCGGTGCTTAGTGGTTGTTGCCCAGAAAGTAGTAGTTGCTGAATTTCGGCTATTAGCGCCTTTGCAAGATTGCACTGCTGTTTCTCGCCCTGAAGTGAAATTTGGTTCCCCCGAACCAGAATCTGCACCGCCGGAAACGACGCCTCAATGGTCTTGAGTAGTTCATCTTCTGGGCCGAGAAGTGCCACCATTGGCACGTCGGTGATTTCAACAATCTCTTTGTTAAGTTTGCCCCGCTGCTCTGTCAAACCTATGCCTTCGCGGTCTCTGAAGTAATGTGCGCGTGAGCGTGAAACACGGTTTGCCCCGCTTCTGCACCGGTGTTAAAAGTAAGGCGAAACGAACCGCCAGAAAACTGCTTTGCCATTTGATTGGCGAGACTTACAACTGCGTGAAGTTCTTCTGGCGAAGATTCAGCCAGCTCTACCACATTGGCGTGGTGTTCACGCGGAACCACCAAAATGTGAACTGGCTTTCGAGGTGCAATATCGCGAAAGGCAATTGCAAGTTCATTCGAACCTAGCAAAGGCGTGCTTATTTCACCCGCAACAATTTTGCAGAAGATGCAATCAAGGTCTCTAGCCATGGTTTTAGTTTAGGTTGCTACTTCCAAAAGCCGCTGAGTGCCAAGATTGCAGAGATGGCAGCAACGCCAGCCGTTGACGTTCGCAAAATACCGTTGCCAAGGTGAACTCGCTCGAAACCTGCTGCATCGAGGGTGACCAATTCAGGCACGCTAATGCCGCCTTCTGGTCCAACCACTAGAGTGACGTTTCCCTCAAGCGAACCAACGGATGCCAGACCAACACTTGCGGTTGGGTCGAGTACAAAGCGTCTTCCCGTCAAACTTGGGTCGGCAACCAACTCTTTTATTGATACCGGGTTTGCCACCTTCGGTTCAAAACTTCGCATCGATTGTTTGGCTGCCTCGGAAACAATGGTTTGCCAGCGCTGAACCGATTTGGCAATCTTTGGCCCTTCCCAACGAGAGATTGAGTTTTCGGCTTGCCAGGGTATGACTTTGGTAATGCCAAGCTCGGTGGCAGCCTGAATGGCTAATTCATCGCGATCGCCCTTGGCTAGTGCTTGAACCAAGGTGAAAACCAGAGTTGGTTCGGCATCTTGAGTGCAACTCGTAACATCGATGTCGATTTCGCCCTGGCGCACGGCACCCACGGTTCCACGAATTCGGCCACCTAATCCGTTTGAAAGCTGTATTGATTCACCCACTCGCAGGCGACGAACATTGGCTGCGTGCTTACCCTCTGAGCCGGCCAGCGTGAACCTGGATATCGGTGCAACCGAAAAATCGGCGCGAAACATTGGCTCAACCACTAGCGACGGTTTCTTGAGAAGAAGCCTTGCTGCAACTTGGCAACCTTGATTTCGTCGTTCTTGCGAGATTCGGCGAAATCACGAAGAAGTTGCTTCTGCTTGGAATCGAGTTTTGAGGGAGTAACCACCTGAACGGTAACCAGCAAATCGCCTCGACCAGAGCCTCTCAAATGATTGATTCCTCGGTTTTTTACCGTTATGACATCACCACTTTGTTGCCCCGGGTTGATTTCAACCTTTACCGGCCCATCGAGGGTTTCGATTTCGGTTAGCGAGCCGAGTGCGGCATCGGCAACCGGCACCTCAAGAGTGCAGGTGAGGTCATCACCGGTTCGACCAAACACCTCGTGCGCGTGAACCGATACGTCAACATAGAGGTCACCCGATGGCCCTCCGCCGAAACCTACTTCACCTTGGTTTGATAGCTGAAGACGAAGCCCGTCTTCAACTCCGGCAGGAATCTTGAGATCGATATTTCTGCGAGCCCTGGTGCGACCTTGACCGCGACAAGTAACGCACGGGTCGGTAATGATTTGCCCGTAGCCCTGGCATGAGCCACAGGGGGCACTGGTCATGACGTTTCCGAGTAACGAACGAACCTGACGAGCAATTTGCCCCGAACCGTGGCAAATGTCACAGGTCTTTGCGCCAGTGCCAGGTTGACTGCAGCTTCCCTGACAGGTTTCACAAATTACTGCAGTGTCAATTTCGATTGACTTATCAACACCAAAGGCAACTTCGGCAAGGGTCAGTTCAACTCGAATCAGGGCATCTTGGCCGCGCTCGGCTCTAGATCTTGGCCCTCGCTGCCCACCGCCAAAGAAGGTGTCAAAGATGTCTCCGAAACCAAATGAACCAAAATCGCTTGCCCCGCCGTTGTCGTAAGACCTGCGCGACTCAGGGTTACTTAAAACTTCGTAGGCGTGGGTCACTAGCTTGAATTTCTCTTCTGCGCCATCTTCAGAGTTCACGTCGGGGTGAAGTTCGCGAGCCAGCTTTCGGTAAGCCTTGCGAATTTCATCTTCACTCGCGTTTCTAGCCACGCCTAGCACTTCGTAATGGTCGGCCAAACTAATCACCCAAAATTCTTGATAAATAACGGGCCACGGCACGCACCGCAGCAATGTTCGAGGCGTAATCCATTCGGGTTGGGCCAATCACGCCAATCTTGGCCGTGGTGTCACCCTGGTTTTCGTAGTTAGAAACCAGCACCGAAGTTTGAGAGAAACCCTGCACCAAATTCTCAGTTCCGATTCGAAGACCCACACCGTGTTGATCAGACTGCATCTCAGAAATCAGTTTCAACAGAACCACCTGCTCTTCAATGGCTTCAAGCACAGGTGTAATGCTTCCCTGAAAATCACCTTCGCGTCGAGTTAGATTCGCCGCCCCGGAAAGCAACAGTTTGTCTTGACCGTTGGCATCTACCAACGCCAAAAGGTGTCGAGTCAAGGTTTTAGCCATAACTGAGAGTGGGCCACTAAGGGTCGATTCGAAATCTTCTAGCCCTTTAGCTACCTCGGTAAACGCCTTGCCATCAAGTGTTTTATTTAGCTGATTGCGAAGTGATTCTAGGTCTGATACAGCAAACGGATGTCCGAGGTCGATTACGTGCTGCTGAATGCGACCGGTTGATGAAATCAGCATTAGTGCAACCTTTGTTTCGCTAACCGGCACCAACTCTATGTGCCGAACGCTCGCCCGGTCGAGCGATGGGTATTGAACTAGAGCAACCTGGTTGGTCAGCTGGGAAAGCAAACGAGCGGTTTTACCAAGCACCTCATCGAGGTCGGCGCTGTCTTCAAGAAAGCTTTCGATGGCGTTTCTCTCGGGTGAACTGAGTGGTTTCACCTCGCTGAGGCGATCAACGAACAGTCGATAACCCTTATCGGTTGGCACGCGACCGCTTGATGTGTGCGGGGCCACAATGAGCTGTTCATCCTCAAGTAAAGCCATGTCATTTCGAATCGTGGCAGCAGAT
This sequence comes from Microbacteriaceae bacterium, assembly GCA_947448845.1. GTDB lineage: Bacteria > Actinomycetota > Actinomycetes > Actinomycetales > Microbacteriaceae > Rhodoluna. The sequence goes on from CANFOX010000015.1 coordinate 17,269, forward strand.
ACCCCAAAAGAGTGGCGTTCAGCCAAGGCCTTCGAGCCAACTGGCTCGCGAGTTGAAATGTATTCGTTAACAATGGCGCGCAGCACTTCAAGACTTCGATTCGAAATCATTAGTCACCTCGCAAGTTATTAGCACTCAACCTATCTGAGTGCCAATATTACCCTGCCGTTGACAGCGGGGGCTAGGAAAGACCGATAAGTCTTCTAAGCACGAAATCGGCAAGTAGTCGGCCTCGAAGGGTTAGCACCAGATGTTGACTAAGCGCTGCAGCGCCATCGAGTAAACCTTCGGCGATTAGCTGGGCGACGGCACCGACCTCGAAACCAGTGTGCTCACGAAGCACCTCGAGTTCGAGGCCAGCTCTAAGGCGAAGTTCGAGCAGCAGACGTTCTTCGTTTTGCACCTCAGCCGAAAGTGTTTCGCGTGCTAGTGCGGGTGATTCGTTTGCGGCTAGACGCGTGGCATAAGCGCTCGGGTGCTTATGGTTCCACCAACGAACACCCCCAACGTGACTGTGTGCTCCTGGGCCAAAGCCCCACCAATCTTGACTCTTCCAATAAGCCAGGTTGTGTCGGCTGGCGGTTTGGTCGCCTTTTGACCAGTTGCTCAGTTCATACCAATCAAAACCGGCTTTAGCGAATGCGGCGTCGGCTAACTCATATTTATCTGCCTGCAAGTCTTCGTCTGGTTCTGGCAATTCACCGGTTCGAACCTGGCGGGCTAGTTTGGTTCCTGGCTCAACGATGAGCGAGTAGGCCGAAATGTGGTCAGTGTCAAGCTTCAACGCCGCCTCGACACTGTCGCGCCAATGCTCGAGCGTTTCGGTTGGCGCACCATAAATTAGGTCAACTGAAGTTTGAAGCCCGGCAGCCTTGGCTGCCCGAACGGCGAGTTCAACGTTGCTCGGTTTATGAGTGCGTTCGAGCACTGCAAGCACCTCTGGCACGGCCGACTGCATGCCAATCGAAACTCGCGTGAAACCCCCGGCCGCCAACGCCGCGAAATACTCTTCGTTTACCGTGTCTGGGTTTGCCTCAACCGTAACTTCGGCACCTGGGGCTAAGCCGAACTCGGCGCGCAAAGCCGCCAAGAGGCCAACCAGGTCGGCTGCAGGCAGAAGTGTTGGCGTGCCGCCACCAAAGAAAACCGTGCTGAGGGTGCGCCTTGGAAGCGAAACTTGAGCCATAACTCGCCCCGCTAAAACTATTTCGCCGGCCATTACCTTTGCGAAAGTGGCTTGATCTACCCCTGGTAGTTCTTTGGCGGTGTAGGTATTGAAGTCGCAATAACCGCAGCGGATGCTACAAAACGGAATGTGCAAATAAGCGTGAAAGGTGCGCTTTTCGGCGCCCTCGCGAACTGAAACCGGCAACTCCCCGTTTGGCGGGGCTGGGTCACCCTCTGGTAGTTGGGCCACTACTTACCCTTCTTTTCGCCCTTTTTCTCGCTGTCAGAAGAAAGTGCAGCGATGAAGGCCTCTTGAGGAACCTCAACACGGCCAACCATCTTCATGCGCTTCTTGCCCTCTTTTTGCTTTTCGAGCAACTTGCGCTTACGACTGATATCACCGCCGTAACACTTGGCGAGCACGTCTTTGCGCATGGCACGAATGGACTCGCGAGCGATGATTCTGGCGCCGATGGCGGCTTGAATTGGCACCTCAAACTGCTGGCGCGGAATCAGTTCTCGCAGCTTGCCCGTGATCATTACGCCGTAGGCATAGGCCTTTTCGCGGTGCACGATGGCACTGAAGGCATCCACCTGCTCGCCTTGAAGTAGCAGGTCAACTTTCACTAGGTCGCCTTCGGCAAGACCGGCTTCTTCGTAGTCGAGCGAACCATAACCCTGAGTTTTGCTCTTCAGTTGGTCGAAGAAGTCGAACACAATCTCGGCTAAAGGCAAGCTGTAGCGCAGCTGAACGCGGTCTTCACCAAGGTATTGCATGTCAATCATGGTTCCGCGGCGGCTCTGGCAAAGCTCCATGATTACGCCTACGTAATCTTTCGGGCTCAAAATGGTGGCACGAACCATTGGCTCAAGCACCTTCTTGATTTTTCCGGTTGGAAATTCGCTTGGGTTGGTAACGGTAACTTCTTTACCGTCATCCAATGTGACTTCGTAAACCACCGAAGGTGCCGTGGCAATTAGGTCGAGGCCAAACTCGCGCTCTAGTCGCTCGGTAACAATTTCAAGGTGCAAAAGCCCCAAAAAGCCGCAGCGAAACCCGAAGCCGAGAGCAACCGAGGTTTCTGGCTCATAAACCAGAGCGGCATCGGAAAGTTTCAGCTTGTCGAGCGCCTCGCGAAGCACCGGGTAGTCAGAACCGTCGATTGGATAGATTCCCGAGAACACCATCGGAAGCGGCTCGGAATAGCCCTTGAGGGCCTCGGTTGCTGGTTTGGCGCTCGATGTGACGGTGTCGCCAACCTTTGACTGGCGCACATCTTTTACGCCTGTAATCAAGTAGCCCACCTCGCCAACTCCAAGCCCCTTGGTTGGCTCTGGCTCTGGCGAAGAAACACCGATCTCAAGCAGTTCGTGAACCGTCTTGGTTGACATCATTTGAATCTTTTCGCGCGGCGTGAAGTGGCCGTCAATCATGCGCACGTAGGTAACAACACCTCGGTATGAGTCGTAAACCGAGTCGAAAATCATGGCGCGAGCCGGTGCGTTTGGGTCGCCAACCGGATGCGGCACAGTGGCCACAATCTTGTCTAGCAACGCATCTACCCCGATTCCGGTCTTACCCGAAACACGAAGGCAATCTTCTGGGTTGCCGCCAATGAGGTTCGCAAGTTCTTCTGCGTATTTCTCTGGCTGAGCAGCCGGAAGGTCGATTTTGTTTAGCACCGGAATGATTTGCAGGTCGTTTTCCATTGCCAAATAAAGGTTGGCAAGTGTTTGCGCTTCAATGCCCTGCGCAGCGTCAACTAGCAATACCGCGCCTTCGCAGGCGGCAAGCGAGCGCGAAACCTCATAGGTGAAGTCAACGTGACCCGGGGTGTCGATCATGTTTAACGCGTAGGTCTGTTTTTCGAATTCCCAGGGCATGCGAACCGCCTGAGACTTAATGGTGATGCCGCGTTCGCGCTCGATGTCCATGCGGTCGAGGTATTGCGCACGCATTGACCGATCGTCAACCACGCCGGTGAGCTGAAGCATGCGGTCTGCCAGTGTTGATTTGCCGTGGTCGATGTGCGCAATGATGCAGAAGTTACGAATAAAAGCGGGGTCGGTTTTTGCCGGCTCGAGAGATTTCGCGGCACGCGGTGACATAGCGACTCCTCGAGATAAAAGATTTGGGCAGAAACTCTATTCTCGCACAGCCAACAGTTGCCTTGCCGGCGTTCTGCTACTAAACTGTGTTTTGGTCTGGGTTACAGACCCAAACCCAAGTTTTTAGCGCCACAAGCTTTGCGCGGCGCAACTAAGAAAGTGAACCATGGCAAA
>CANFOX010000016.1 GCA_947448845.1 Microbacteriaceae bacterium
ACGGCTGCCGGGTCTTGCCCGTCGTGCTGAGGGCCAACAAGTTTGGCGCCACTTCTGTTCGCCCAGGTTGCCAGCTGTTCGACGGCTGCAGCACGAAAAGTGTCTGCCGCGCCAAGTAGAACCGACCAGCCGCCTTCGATTAGCCACTGGCTCAGTTTGCCAATGGTTGTGGTCTTACCAACCCCGTTTACGCCAACGATCAAAAACACATAGGGCTGCACCGCTGCTGAAAGGTTTAGCGACCCATTCTCAGTGGTCATGGCTTCGGTAAGAATGTCAATAAGTAGGCTTCTCAACCCCTTGTCGTCGCTGATTGCCTGCTGCTTCGCCTTGGTTCGAAGTTCGGCAATAATTTGCTCTGCGGCGTCAACCCCAAAATCGGCCTGAATCAAAATGTCTTCTAAGGTTTCGAGATCGTCAAGGTTGAACTTCACCCTGGAAAACAGCGAACGGATGCCCTTTGAACTATTGCGCTTCGGCAGGGTGGCGGGTTCAAATTCGGTTATCTGCGAATCGAATGGAGACTCAATGACCTCGGCAACCGCGGGTTGCTCAGTCTTCTTTTTGCGCCAGAACTGAAGTGCCATGCTAGGCCGTTTCAAGAAGGCGTTGCCCGACAACGGCCGAAATTCCATCGCCACTCATTGAAACGCCGTAGAGCGCATCAGCGATCTCCATGGTGCGCTTTTGGTGGGTAATGATAATCAACTGCGAACTGGCTCGAAGTTCGGTAAACAGGGTGAGCAGGCGGCCAAGGTTGGCGTCATCAAGGGCGGCTTCCACTTCATCCATCACATAGAACGGCGAAGGGCGCGCCTTGAAGATCGCGATTAGGAAGGCAACGGCAGCGAGTGATTTTTCGCCACCCGAGAGCAGGCTAAGGCGTTCGATGCGCTTTCCGGCTGGCTTCACAGCCACCTCGATGCCGGTGGTCATCAAGTCGTCGGCATCGGTTAGAGTTAGCGCCCCGCTGCCACCAGGAAAAAGGATTGGCAACACCTGTTCAAAGGCAGCACGGGTGTCTTCGTAGGCGGCAATGAAGATCTGCTGCATCTTTTGATCTAGATCAGTGATGATCTGTTGCAGGTCTTTGCGAGTTGCAGTGAGGTCGGCAAGTTGCTCACTCAAGAACTTGTGGCGCTGCTCTAGTGCGTTGAACTCTTCGAGGGCAAGCGGATTTACTTTGCCAAGACGCTCTAGTAGGCGCTCAGCCTCTTGGAGTCGACGCTGCTGCTCGAAGCGAACGAAGGGCTTTGTGGTTCCAGTTTCGAGGTCTTCGATGATTTCGTTTTCTGGCCCGAACTCAGCAATAAGTTGCTCAACCGAAAGAGCCAGTTCGTCGCGCGCACGGGCCGTTAGGTTCTCAAGCTTGAGTGCGCTCTCGTGGCTGGCGAGTTGCATTTCGTGAACCGATTGCGTAAGAGCGTTGAGTCGAGTTTGCGACTCGGTGTTCTCGGTGCGAAGTTGGGCAAGTTCGGCAGTATGGGCCGTTCGGCGAGTTTCAAGTTCGTGCAACGTGACCTTAGCCAAAGTTGAACTTGCAGCTAGGTCATCGAGAGCGCGAGGAATCAGCGCCAAAACCTTGCTCGCCGCTTCAAGCTGGTGCTTTTGCGACTCGGCAACCTGTTTGGCTCGTTCAGCCTGCGCAGTTGCCTGCTCGATTTGCTCGCGCAGAGCGTCAGCCCTAGCTTGCTCAGATTGCAATCGCTCACCAGCAGAACCAAGTTCAATGCGAAGTTCAAAATCACGTTGGCGTTCTTGTTCGAAGTTAGCTTCGAGTGTGGTGCGCGCACTTACATCAATCTGTGCCCGTTCGGCAGTGGCAAAAGCGTCGTGGTTAGCTACGGCTGTCGCTAGTCGAGCCTCGGCGTCTTTCACCGTTGCCTGAAGCTGTTCAAGGTCACCCTCGGCGCGAGCTAATTCGGCAGCCGAAGCTTCGATGCGAACGCGAAGGCGGCCAAGTTTTTCGGCTCGCTGTGCCAACTCGGCGTCTTGGCTGGTTAGCTCGGCGAGCACCTGGTTCGCCTTGGTCTTGGCAGTTTCTTCGGCAGCGCGGGCGGCAGCCAAGGCCTGCTTTGCCGATTCGAGTTCGGCTTGCACCTGGCCAAGTCGCTCGTCGGCGGCGTCGCGCTCGGCAACCAACTCAACCTTTGAGGGCTTTGAAGCCGAGCCACCGCGCAAGATGGATTTAGTGAGCACGTCGCCGTCACGAGTGATAATGGTGAGCTCAATCACCGATTTGTCGGAACGATAAAGGTCTTGAGCTGCGCGCAAATCGTCTACCACGACAACTTCTCGTAAAACCTCTAGTAGCCCAATCGGGCCGGTAACCACATCTGCGGCCAATCGAGCACCAGAAACCTTGGGTAGATTCACCGGTTTTCCACTGGTTTCAACCTCGGCAACAATGAGGTCTACTCGCCCACCATCGGCTTTTTTCAGGTGTTCAATTGCGGCAAGGCCGGCATCACGATTGTCTACCACGAGGGCGTCTGCCAGGCTGCCCAGTGCGGCAGCAATGGCCACTTCGAAGCCGTTTTCAATCTTTAAATGACTTGCCACTAATCCACGAACTCCGGGCAAACCTGCCGAAATCGTAGTGCCATCTTTTTGCTCGAGAGTGAGGTTTAGCGTGGAGCGCTTTGCCTGAAGCGAATCGCGCTCGCGTTCGGCTTTGTGAATGCCATCTCGAGCCACTTCGATTGCGGCCACCGCGGCTTGAACCTCGGCCTGAGCCTTTTCGAAGGAAGCCTTTAGGCCCTCGTCGGTGGGCTGAGATTGTTCGAACTGCTTTTCCAGGCCAGCAAGTTCTTGCTCAAGTTCGCGGTGACGTTCACTGGCCTCGGTAGTTGCGGTGGCACGCTTTTCAACGGAACCCCGAAGGGTTGCCAGGCGAGATTCGGCGATTGCCATTTCATTGGCCAAAACGGCAAGCTCTGCGTCGTGCTTAGCGAGCTCGGCATTGCGCTCGGCGGTTTGCGAGTCAAAATCATCCAGCTGCGCCTTGGCGTTGTTTTTCGCCGACTCAACACCTTGCACCTTCTCGCGCAGGTCGGCCGCGGTTTTCGCCAATTCGGCAACCTGCAGCAGGGCCTGTTCGGCATCCGCGGTTAGCTTCTCAACATCTACTGTTGGCTCACTGGCAGCAACCTGAGTTCCAAGAAGCGCAACCTTCTGGTTGGCCATGCTCAGCAGATTGCGAAAACGCTCTTGCTCTGCATCGAAGGCAAAAGCCAGATTTCTAGCCCGGTCAACACCTTCGCTAACCTGCGAGTTTTCAAGATCAAGAAGTCGAGACTGCGACTGGGTTAGTTTGGTTTCAAGTGCTTCACGTTCGGCTCGACGTTCGGCTTCGTTGCTGCTGCTGATTCGAATGGCTTCGGTGAGCTGCACTGCCTCATCGGCTAGCAGACGGGCTTTGGCATCGCGAACCACCGAAGCTATGCCACTGGCTTCGCGAGCCACCTCAGCCTGGCGGCCAAGTGGTTTGAGTTGACGCCGAACCTCGTTCGCCAAATCGCTAAGCCGCGTCAGGTTGGCCTCCATGGCCTCAAGTTTGCGTTCGCTTTTTTCTTTGCGGCGACGGTGTTTCAAAATTCCGGCAGCTTCTTCGATGAAACCACGCCGTTCGTCTGGTGTGGCGCCAAGAATGCTCGAAAGTCTTCCTTGCCCAACAATCACGTGCATTTCGCGGCCAAGACCAGAATCGCTAAGCAACTCTTGAACATCGAGCAAGCGACACTCACTGCCATTGATGCTGTATTCCGATGTGCCGTTTCGAAACAGAATGCGACTGATCGTCACTTCGGCATATTCGATTGGAAGAGCTCCGTCTGAGTTATCAATGGTGAGTGAAACTTCGGCGCGACCTAGGGGCGCCTTTTTATCGGTGCCAGAGAAGATAACGTCTTCCATCTTGCCGCCGCGCAAAGTTTTAGCACCCTGCTCGCCCATTACCCAGGCGAGGGCATCAACAACATTCGATTTTCCGGAACCATTAGGGCCAACCACGCAGGTAACACCTGGCTCGAAGCTAAAGGTAGTTGGCGTTGCAAAAGACTTGAAGCCCTTGAGGGTGAGGCTTTTTAAGTGCATGGCCGCCCTCCCAAGTTTCGAATGATTTGACGCAGAACTTACAAATTACCGCATTTCGGTGCGGTTCAGCGACGCTGACACTTGGGGCAAAAGTGTGATCCGCGGTTTGCCCAAGCCTCACGCCGAATCAATTTGCCACAACGCGCACACGGCAAACCGGTTTGCCCGTAGGCGTTAAGGGTTTGCGAAAAATAACCACTTTCACCGTTTACGTTTTTGTATTGCTCGTCGAAACTGGTTCCGCCCTGTTTCACGGCAGCCACCAGAATTTCATAAACGTGTTCAAAAAGTTCATTTAACTTGGCAACCGAGATTTCGCTGCATGGGCGGTCGTAATAAAGTTTGCTTCGCCAGAGCGATTCGTCGGCGTAGATGTTGCCAATGCCACTCACAATGCCCTGGTCTAAAAGCGCACGCTTGATTCCGGTGTTCTTGGTGCGAAGTTTTCGAATCACCGCGGTTCGGTCGAAATTCGCATCGAGCGGGTCGCGAGCAATGTGCGCTACCGACTGCGGAATCGAGTTAATCCAGCCATCTTCTGCAATTTCTGGGCAAAACCCTGCACTTCGGCCATCTTCGGTTGCGCTCAGGTGATCGATTGCCAGCCCACCAAATATGCGTTGATCGACGAAGCGAAACTCGTAAGCAACGCCAGCAGATTCAAAATGGATGATTACCCGAGTTAGCTTGTCTGGCTCGAAAATGGGGGTGCGAAGCAGAATCTGCCCGCTCATGCCGAGGTGACCAACCAGCGCCAAACCGGTTGGCTCTGGGTTACCGAGAGGTAACCACAAAAACTTGCCACGACGCACACAGCCGAGCACCCGCTTACCCTCGAGCTCGGCCACGAAATTGGCAACGGTGCCAGGGTGACGGCGTAGCGAACGAGGTTCGAGAACCTCAACTTTTGTGATGTTGGCATTCGTGATTGCCGGTGCGAGGCCAGCGCGAACCGTCTCTACCTCTGGTAACTCAGGCATTTGATAGAGCAACAAGGGCAACGATGGCGGCTTCGGCTTCGGCTTGCTTCTTGGTTGCCGCCCGACCGGAACCCCAAACTTGCCCACCAAAACTAACTTGTGCAGTGAACCAGAGGTCGTGAGCTGGGCCGGCGCTTTCTAGCTCGTAATTGGGTTCTTCTGAAAAGCGATTGCGCACCAATTCAAACAAAGTGGATTTTGGGTCACTGTTGGCGAGCAGGTTGCCCGGGTCGTCAATAAGCGGATAGATGTGCTTTTCAATGATGGCTCGGGCGGCATCGAGACCATGAGAAACAAGTGCAGCACCGATAATTGCCTCTACCGCGTCTGCCATTAGATTCAGCATGGCGCGCCCATTTGACTGCTTGGCTACACCACGGCCGAGCCTCAGGTGCTTGGCTAAACCAAGGGTTTCAGCAACCAACGCCAACGGTTTGGCGCTAACTACGGCAGCTCGAATTCGAGTTAGTTCGTTCTCGGGAAGGTCGCTGAGTTTGTGAAAAATGTACTCAGTGACGACAAAACCCAACACCGCATCGCCTAAAAATTCAAGGCGTTCGTTGTTGGGTGTGCCTGGGTGCTCATAAGAAAATGAGCGATGAGTTAGGGCGACTTCTAGAAGTTGCGGCTCAAGGTGAACTCCGAGTTTTTCAGAGAGTTGCTCGAGCGACACGATTGACTCGTGACTTAAGCGTCGGCGACCTTGCGGCCCTTGTACTCCATGAAGAGTGCCTTGCCGGTCGAGTCTTCAACCATCTTGGCGCGGTGAGGAAGGCTGTAAACAGTCTTACCGTTTTCAATGGTCTTTACCAGGGTAAGTGGCGCGGCCTTCCACTGCGAGCGACGCTTGCGAGTGTTTGCACGAGAGAGTCTTCTCTTTGGTACTGGCATGGTTTTACTCTTCCTTATTTCTAAAGTTCTGTAGCTCACTCCAGCGGGCGTCAACCTGCTCTTCGTGGGCGTGACTCGGGTCGTCTGCCAACTTCACTCCGCATTCCGGGCATAATCCCTGACAGTCAGGGCTGCACACCGGTTGGAATGGAAGGCTAAGAACTACCTCGTCGCGGATTATTGGTTCAAGATCAATGTGTTCATCAACGACCGTGAAATCATCTTCCGACACTCCAGAATAGGCGAAAAGTTCCTGAAAATCCACCTCAATCGGAATTTCGATTTTGTCGAGGCAGCGACTGCACTCTCCGTGAGCTGTTGAATCAATCACCGCGGTAGCCAAAATACCCTCGTGCACCGACTCGAGTCGAAGCCCAACCTCAATGGTGTCGCCAACGCCCAGTTCGATTCCAACAATCCCCATTGGGGCATCCAATTCAATGTTTAGCTGGTGCTCGCGCATTAGGCCCGAGCGGTTCATTAGGTCGTGAACCGGAACAAGAAACTTAGACAAGGCCGCCCTTTGATCTGTTATTGAGTGCGCGCACAACCGCGGTCGGAACATATTTCTCAACAGATCCGCCAAGCGAAGACACTTGACGAACCAGCGAACTTGAAACAAAACCGTGCTGCGGGTCGGCTGGTAAAAACAGGGTTTCCACATCTGCCAGGTCACGGTTCACGCGAGCCATCGGAAGCTCGTAGTCGAGGTCGGCGTTGCTTCGCACACCCTTCACGAGCACCGATGCGTGCACCTTGTGGCAATACTCAACCAATAGACCCTGGTCGAGAGTTTCAACCACAACCTTGGCTTTTGGGTCGATTGGTGCACCAAATCGGCCAGCCTCGGTGAGGCTCGAGCGAATCAGTTCGACGCGCTCGGCGCTTGTGAAAAACGGGTTTTTAGCTGGGTTGTGAACCACCAAAACGTGGAGTTCACCGAACAACTTAGCTGCGCGGGCCACAATGTCGAGGTGACCAAAAGTGAGGGGGTCAAATGAACCTGGGTAAACGGCAATAGATGACATGTCTCAAGGTTAGCCCGAATGACAGTTCGAAAAGTTACGACTTCATCAAATAATCGGCAGACGCCTGCTCGATGCGCTGCAAACTTTCGGCGAGGATTGGGTGCTTTTCTAAGGTTGGATCTTTCTCGAAAACGTCGGTAACTATTTGCCTAGCACGCTGAATCAGTTCGGCATCTTTAATGACCGACAACAGTCGCAAACTTGATCGACCGCCAGATTGCACGGCGCCCAAAACATCACCCTCGCGCCGAAGTTCGAGGTCAAGTTCACTGAGCTCAAAACCGTCGGTAGTGGCGGCAACCGCCTGCAAACGACTAAGTGCGGGCGAATCGGGTTCGGCCGCCGTTAGCAATAGACAAAGCCCCGCTAGCCCACCGCGGCCCACTCGACCACGCAACTGGTGCAGTTGCGAGATGCCAAATCGGTCGGCATCAACAATCACCATTGCCGTCGCATTGGCAACGTCAACGCCAACTTCAATCACGGTGGTGCTCACCAGGATGTTGATTTCACCGGCGACGAACCTAGCCATCACCGTGGCCTTTTCTTCGGCACTTTGCCTGCCGTGAAGCGCTTCAATGGTCAAACCTTGAAGCACCGGCAACTGCCGAAGCGACTCAATAAGGCCAAGCACCGATGCAATCGGGCGTTTCACGCTGGCTTCAAGATCAGCCGACTCTGGTTCATAAACGTCTGCCACCACTTCGGTTTCGTCAATGCGAGGGCAAACCACAAAAGCCTGCCGACCGTTTGCCGCCTCTTCTGCCAGACGTGACCAAACCCTTGCCACCAAAGACTGATCTGCCAACTGAACCACATGGCTCACAATTGCCTGCCGGCCTTTTGGCAAGGTCGTGATGGTCGAAACATCGAGGTCACCAAACACCGAAACCGCCAAAGTTCGCGGAATCGGAGTGGCAGTCATGGTGAGGGTGTGCGGCGGCAACTTTCCTTTTTGGCGCAGTGCCTCGCGCTGTTCAACACCGAAGCGGTGCTGCTCGTCGATGATTACAAGCCCCAGGTCGAAGAACTCAACCTTTTCGGCAATCAGAGCGTGTGTGCCAACCACGAGTTGCGCCTTGCCACTCACTGTGCCGAGTAGCGCTCGCTTGCGGTCGGCGGTGTTAAGTTGCCCGGTTAGCAAAGTCAACCCGAGCTGCTTGGCTAGGTCTTCGCCAAGTGAACGCTTGATGCTTTCAAAGTGCTGCGAGGCCAACACCTCTGTTGGCGCGAGCAGTGCGGCCTGACCCCCGCTGTCGCAAACCGCAAGCATGGCTCGAAGCGCCACCAGCGTCTTGCCAGAGCCAACCTCGCCCTGAAGTAGCCGGTTCATTGGGTGCTCACGCTCGAGGTCTTCGAATATTTCGTTGCTGACACTCACCTGATCATTGGTTAGCTCGAAAGGTAAAGCGGCATCCAGTTTTGAAACCCAGCCAGCTTCGGCCCTTGGGCGCGACGTGGTCTTGATGTGTAAATTACTTAGCCGGCGTTGAACCAAAGTTGCTTGCAGCTCGAACGCTTCGTGAAAACGCAGGGTGTCACGCGCCTTCTTGTAGTCACTGGTTTTGGCAGGGCGATGAACTTTTTGAAATGCTTCGGCAAGCGGCAGCAACTTTTCAGTCTTGGCAATGTCGCCAGGAACTTCATCTTCAAGCTCATCGAGCGTGTCGAGAATTACCCCAATCGCTTTGGCAATCGCCCAGGTTGGAACCGCGCTTGCCGCCGAGTAAATAGGAATCGGCTCTTCGGCCCAAGCCTTGGCTGCCTTGGTATCGACCTCTTCTGCGAAGAGCTCATATTCCGGATGTGCGAGTTGCAACTCTCCGCGATAGGAACCTATTTTGCCGGCAAATAGACCGCGCACTCCGGGGTGCAAATCTTTTTGACGCCAGGCTTGATTGAAGAAGGTGAGAGTAAGAAAGCCTTTTCCGTCTGTGATTCGAACCTCAAGAATCGACCCTGCCTTACCCTTCATGCGGCGCTCTTGCACCTGCACAACATCGGCAACTACCGAAACCGATTCCCCAACTGGAAGATCGAAAAGCGGAGTCAGTTCGCCCCTGGTTCCATATCGGCGCGGGTAATGCTGCAGCAGATCTGCCAGCGTGTGCAGGTTCAAATGCTTCGCAAACGACTTGGCCGTGCGGTCGCCCAGCACGCGCACCAGTTCGGTTTGAGGCAGCAACATGAATACATCTTCGCAAAGTGATGTCGAAAACCTGACTAGGCTCGAAGGCTATGACCAGAATCATCGGCGGCACCGCCGGTTCACTCAAATTACAATCGCCCGCCAAGAGCACTCGCCCAACCAGCGACCGCGTGCGCGAAGCCATTTTCAACCGCCTGCAGGCACGCGATGTTCTAACCGATTCTCACGTGCTCGACCTCTATGCCGGCACCGGCGCACTTGCGCTCGAAGCCCTCAGCCACGGCGCTAAATCGGTAGTAATGGTTGAAGCCAACGGCAAAGCCGCCGCGGTTTGCGTTGCCAACAGCAAGTTGGTTCAGAAAGCGCTAGAAAAGGCAGATACCTGGGGTGACGCGAAAACAGTGGCGAAATCGGTGAGCTCATTCCTGGCAACCGAAACCAATAAATTCGACTTAGTTTTCATTGACCCACCCTATGAAATCAGCAATCAAGAGGTGACCGACAACCTCGCAGCTCTAAACGGCAAGCTGAACCCGAAGGCCCAGATTGTGCTCGAGCGCTCAAGTCGAACGGGCTTGCCAGAACTACCAAGCGGGATGACGTTAGATGAGTCGAAAAATTATGGCGACACCGACATCCACTGGATTTCTATTTCTTAGAACGCAACCAAAGCCGCACGGCAAGGGCGATGAATACGCCCCCTAAAACCGACCATAGCCAAAGCGGGTGGTCGGTGGTGCATGTGCCCACCTTGCCAGATTCGACGGTGTAGTCAACGCAGCTGCCTGAGACAGTGGCTAATCCAATAATCAGCAGAACAGCGCCAAAAAACGCCAAACTTACCGAAGCAAATCTTTTTGCGTTTGAAAGTTTCAATCCCCCAACTTTCTTAACTTAGATGTTTCTTAGAGGGCTTCCAACGTAAACCTGCTGTGGGCGACCAATCTTCGTGGCGGGATCATTCATCATTTCGCGCCAGTGCGAGATCCAACCAGGCAGACGACCCATGGCAAACAGCGCGGTGAACATGCGAGGCGGGAAGCCCATAGCCTTGTAAATCACGCCGGTATAGAAATCAACGTTCGGGTAAAGCTTGCGCTCTACAAAGTAACTGTCGGCAAGAGCTGCCGCCTCAAGTTCTTTTGCAATATTCAACAACGGGTCGTTGATGCCAAGATCGGCAAGCACCTGATCGGCGGTGGCTTTCACAATCTTGGCGCGCGGGTCGAAGTTCTTGTAAACGCGGTGACCAAAGCCCATGAGGCGAACGCCGTCTTCTTTGTTCTTCACACGGTTTACGAAGTGCTGCACCGATTCACCACTGTCGCGAATTTCGGCAAGCATCTGCAAAACGGCCTCGTTGGCACCACCGTGAAGCGGGCCGAAAAGTGCGTTCACCCCAGCCGAAACCGAGGCGAAAAGGTTGGCCTGGCTAGAACCAACCAGGCGCACGGTTGAGGTAGAGCAGTTCTGCTCGTGGTCGGCGTGCAAAATCAACAGAGTGTCTAGAGCCTTGGTGATAACCGGGTTCTGAACATATTGCTCAGCCATAGTGCCGAAGTTGAGGCGAATAAAGTTTTCTACCATGCTCAACGAATTGTCTGGGTAGAGCAGCGCCTGGCCGAGGCTCTTCTTGTGCGCATAGGCAACTAGAACCGGCAGCTTTGCGAGCAAGCGAATGGTTGAGAGTTCTACCTGAGCCGGATCGTGCGGGTTGAGCGAATCTTGGTAAAAAGTTGAGAGTGCCGAGACACCGGCCGAAAGCACCGACATTGGGTGGGCGTTCTGCGGAAAAGCGTCAAAGAAACTTTTCAGGTCTTCATGCAAAAGGGTGTGGCGGCGAATTCTGTTGTCGAACTCTTCTAGTTCACTGGCATTTGGCAACTCGCCATAAATCAAGAGGTAGGCGGTTTCAACGAAGGTCTTTTTAGCAGCCAGCTGTTCGATTGGGTAGCCGCGGTAACGCAGAATTCCAGCCTCGCCATCGATGAAGGTGATGGCAGATTTAGTTGAAGCGGTGGTTACGAAACCTTGATCGTATGAGTTCAGACCAATCTGGCTAATGAGCTTCGAAGTGTCGACAGCAGAAGCGCCATCGACGGCTTGTAGAACGGGCAACTCGACGGTTTTGTCGCCGTAGCTCACCGTGACTTTTTCGCTGTTGGTCATAGCAAATTCCTTGCAATCAGGGTTTAGTAAAGCCTACGGCATGCTCAAGCCGGCGAGCGCCCTCAGCAACCGCTTCATCGGTGGCGGTAATAGAAAAACGAACGTGTTTGGTGCCGTGTTCACCATAAAAAGAACCAGGCACCACCAAGATGCCGAGTTCTGTCATGCGCTCAACGGTGACCCAACAGTCTTCGCCGAGGGTTGCCCAAATGTATAGCCCGGCCTCGCTGTCGCTAACTTCGAATCCGTAAGCCTTGATAGCCGGCAGCAAAACCTCTCGGCGACGGCGATAGATCTCTTTCTCGGCGGCAACGTGTGCCTCGTCACCGAGCGCCGCGATGACTGCCTGTTGAACCGGATGTGGCATCATCATGCCAGAGTGCATGCGCAGGTTCACCAAGTGCTTGATGACGTCAGCAGAAGCCGCGGCAAACGCGGCACGATAGCCGGCTAGGTTCGATTGCTTGCTGAGCGAGTAAATCACCATGACACCGTCAGCGGTGTCACCGCAAACTCGTGGGTCGAGCGCGCTCGGAATAACCTCTTGGTTCCACGGCTCTACCCAGCCGAGCTCGGCGTAGCACTCGTCGCTTGCCAAAATGGCACCGAGCTCGCGAGCGCGGTCGACTGCCGCTTTCATCTGCGCCACCGTCAAGACTCTGCCGTCTGGGTTGCCTGGCGAGTTGATCCACGCCAACTTGGTGTTGGCTGGCCATTTTGCGGGGTCGTCTTCGCTTACGATTTGCGCTCCACAGAGCGCGGCACCAACCACATAAGCCGTATAGGCAACACTCGGTTGCACCACAACATCGCCCGGGCCAAGCCCCAGGTAGAGCGGCAGCCAGCTGATTAGTTCTTTCGAGCCGATGGTTGGCATCACCATGTCGGTGGTGAGATTTGCCACATTACGGCGACGTGCGAACCATTCAACAACCGCCGCGCGAAATTCAGGCGAACCACCCGTTGAGGGGTAACCGGGGGCATTTGTGGCTTCGCGCAAAGCTTCTTGAATAACCGCGGGAGTTGGGTCGATAGGAGACCCAACCGAAAGATCTACCCCACCTGCGGCGAAGGCTGCCACGCGAGCAGCGTATGGCTTTAGTGATTGCCACGGGTATTCGGGCAGTCGGTCAAACAAAGATTTACTCGCCCTGGGGTGCTGCAGCAACCACTACCGGGTGGTCGCCGGCAATTGGGCCAACCTTTGCGGCGCCACCTGGCGAACCAACGGTTTCAAAAAATTCCACGTTCGCCTTGTAGTAATCAGCCCACTGCGAAGGCAGGTCATCTTCGTAATAGATGGCCTCAACTGGGCAAACTGGTTCGCAAGCACCGCAGTCAACGCATTCGTCTGGGTGAATGTAAAGCATGCGGTCACCCTCGTAAATGCAGTCAACTGGGCACTCTTCGATGCAAGCTTTATCTTTCACGTCAACACATGGAAGAGCGATTACGTATGTCAATTGAAGCCTTTCGAGATCTAAATCAATTATGTGCTAGCCGAGGCCAGATGCGCTCTTGCGCCACGTGCCCGGCTTGAGCCTTGGAAACACTGCCAAAAGTGCCAGGATTCCAATCGAGCCGAAAGTCCAGAACTCACCAACGGTGTTAGCGAATATCAAGGCACCGCCACCGCTTTGACGTTGAGCTAGAAAGGTGATGGTCACGGTAAAGGCTGCACCCATTAAATTCAAGGCACCGCGGCTATTGCGTAGCAAGCGCATGGCTAACCCTAGTGAGAACACCATGACCAGAGCCACCACTAGACCAATCGGCAAATGCGAAGTTTGAGTTTCTACTTGGTGCAGCAACGTGCCGGCCACACCGAGTAGGAAGCCAAGTGGAATAGCCCAGAATGCCGCAAAAACCGGGCGAAACTGATGCCAGATTCCTGGGCTAGAGCTTCGGATGCGCTCGGGAGCGTCGAACCTGGTTTCGATTCCGGTGGTTACCGAATAGGTGTCTTTGAAAACCGCAACCTGGCTCTGGTGGGCCTCGATAGCTGCCTTCTTGATGCCTGCGGTAGCTGCACTTCCCACCGAAACTTCGGCACGTTCACCCGGCTCGGAAATAACCCAAAGCTTGGGAGCGCGTTGTTTTTTGCGATGCAAAGTTCGAAGCGCGAGGGCGGTGCCGGCGTAGGCGGCGCGATGATCTGGGTGACCAGAACCACCATTTGAGTTGTAGGTAACCACGGTGTCTGGCTTGAACTCTTTGATTGCTGCAATGATGTCGTCTGCAATTACCGAGGTTGCGGTTGCGGCCAGTGAGAGTTCATCGAGCGGGCGAGGCTTAATAAGCCTTCCGAATCGGCTTACCCGAGCACCGCTGTCGAGATAGGCCCGAACCCCAGCGAATTTGTAGCGAATGGTTCCAAGTTTGCCGAACTCGGCAACTGCGTTCTTGAGTTCACCTGCCCGAAAGGCGGCCATGGCATGCGGGTTTCCCTCGAGCGATTTGAGTTCTTCAAGCTTTACCTTGCCCCGTTCCCCCCGAGTGAGGGTCAACAAGAACACCTCGCCCCCTGAGCGAAGGGTCTCAGCAATGATGTGGCCGGTTGAAAGCGACTCATCATCTGGGTGCGCGTGCACCAGAAGCAGTTTTCTGGGCTTGAAACTTGAGCGGGCCATAGGTCAACTTTAGGCGAAAAGCCAACCGCAGGCGGGAATAGCCATTGCCAAGTAAGGGTTACCTAACTTAGACTAAGTAAGGTAACCCTAACTAACGAAAGTATTTCGTGTTCGCAAACTTCTTGATTGGCCTTCGTGAAGGCCTTGAAGCAGCCCTAATCGTGTCGATTTTGATCACCTATTTGGTGAAAACCGGGCACCGAAACCAAGTAAATAAAATCTTCGCCGGCACCGCTGCTGCCGTTGCACTCTCGGTTGCCATCGGGTTCGCTATGACTCTGGTTTTAGAGCAACTAGCACCTGGAACCCAAGAACTAATTTCTGGTTTGATTTCAATCGCTTCGGTTGCCCTAGTTACCTGGATGATCTTCTGGATGGCCCGACAAAGTCGCGCCCTTGGTGGGCAACTTCGCCAAAAGGTGGATGTTGCCATTGACTCGAGCGCCTGGGCACTGGCCACGGTGGCGTTCTTATCTGTGGTTCGCGAGGGAATCGAAACTTCGGTTTTGATCTGGAGCGCGGCTAGGGCGACTACCGCAGATGGTTCAAGTGCGCTGGGTGCACTTTTTGGGCTTCTTGCCGCGGCCGTGCTCGGTGTGCTGCTTTATCGCGGTGCACTGAAAGTCAACCTGGGCACTTTCTTCAAATACACCGGTACTTACCTAGTAGTGGTGGCGGCGGGCATTTTGGCTTACGGCGTTGGTGAACTTCAAGAAATTGGCATTCTCAACATTCTGAATGAAACCACCTACAGCCTCACCTGGTTGATTCCGAAGGATGGCGCCGTAGACAGTTTGCTGCGTGGATTGTTCGGCTTCAAGGTGGCGCCAACGGTGCTAGAAACTTTGGCGTGGAGCCTTTACCTAATTCCAACCGCACTGATTTACCTGCGCGGATATCTAAAGCCGAAGCAGCCAGTAGCTGCTTAGTTGTCGTTAGCCCGCTTGCGCTGCGAAGTTTGACGCGCGCGAATGTTGGCGTCTAGTTCGAGCTTTCGAATGCGTGTTGCCTCTGGGGTAACCTCGACGCACTCGTCTTCACGAGCAAACTCAAGACACTCTTCGAGCGAAAGCTTACGTGGCGGGGTAAGCGACTGAAACTCGTCGCTCGATGCCGCACGCATGTTGGTGAGCTTCTTCTCTTTGGTGATGTTGACCTCCATGTCGTCGGCGCGCGAGTTCTCGCCAACTACCATTCCGGCGTAAACCTCGGTGGTTGGTTCCACGAAGAATGAGCCGCGCTCTTGCAGGGCAATCATGGCAAACGGAGTAGCGACACCGGCGCGGTCGGCAACCATTGAACCGGTGTTGCGAGTCTGAATCTCGCCAAACCAAGGCTCGTAGCCAGCGCTGATGGCGTTGGCAATTCCGGTGCCTTTGGTGGTGGTCAAGAACTCGGTGCGGAACCCGATGAGGCCACGGGATGGAACCTTGAATTCCATGCGAACCCATCCGGTGCCGTGGTTCGACATGTTGACCATGCGCCCCTTTCGAGCGGCCATGAGCTGAGTGATGGAACCCAAGAACTCTTCAGGGGCGTCGATGGTTAGATCTTCAACCGGCTCGTTCAACTTGCCATCAATGCGCTTGGTAACCACCTGTGGCTTACCAACGGTTAGCTCGTAACCTTCGCGACGCATCTGTTCAACCAGAATGGCCAAAGCAAGCTCACCGCGACCCTGAACCTCCCAGGCGTCGGGGCGTTCAGTTGGCAACACTTTGATCGAAACGTTACCGATTAGTTCGCGGTCTAGGCGGTCTTTCACCAGACGTGCGGTGACCTTGGCGCCTTTTACGCGACCGGCCAGAGGCGAGGTGTTGATACCTATGGTCATCGAAATTGCAGGGTCGTCAACCGTAATCATTGGAAGCGGGCGAATGTCGTCTGGGTCGGCAAGTGTTTCACCAATGGTGATGTCTTCGATGCCGGCAACCGCAACAATGTCGCCAGGGCGAGCTTGGTCGGTTGGGTAACGCTCAAGCGCTCTGGTTGCTAGTAGCTCTGAGATTCGAACGTTCTGAGTGCTGCCATCGGCCCGCACCCAAGCCACGGTCTGACCCTTTTTCAAGGTTCCGTTGAAAACACGAAGCAGCGCGAGGCGGCCAAGAAACGGTGAAGAGTCGAGGTTGGTTACGTGAGCCTGAAGTGGCGCAGCATCATCGTAGGTTGGTGCTGGAATGTGCTTGAGAATGGCGTCGAAAAGTGGCTCTAGGTTCTCTTCGGCAGGCAAAGTTCCGTCGGCAGGCTTGGTGAGGCTGGCTCGACCTGCACGACCAGATGCATAAATAACCGGAAGATCGAGAAGGGCGTCAACGTCTAGATCTGGAACATCGTCGTGCAGGTCGCTGGCAAGACCAAGAAGCAGGTCGTGAGTTTCTTCAACAACCTCGTCAATTCGAGCGTCTGGGCGGTCGGTCTTGTTGACTAGTAAGATAACAGGCAGCTTTGCCTCAAGTGCCTTGCGAAGCACGAAGCGAGTCTGAGGCAGCGGCCCCTCGCTGGCGTCAACAAGAAGCACCACGCCATCCACCATTGAAAGCCCGCGTTCAACCTCGCCACCGAAGTCGGCGTGACCCGGGGTGTCAATCACATTGATGGTGATGGTCTTGCCGTTTGAGTGCTCACCCGAATAGGCGATGGCGGTGTTCTTGGCCAAAATTGTGATTCCCTTTTCGCGCTCAAGATCGCCACTATCCATTACCCGCTCGCCCACATTGCTGTGCTCTGCGAATGAGTTGGTTTGGCGAAGCATGGCGTCAACCAAGGTGGTTTTGCCGTGGTCTACGTGGGCAACAATGGCAACGTTTCTAAGTTCATCTCTGGTGGCGAGAGCCATGGGGATTCCTCTAAAGAGCGCGCCAAAAGCATTGGTTTCGACGCTGGATTTGTGGCTCGCTAAGGCGAGTTGCTAACAGTCTACCCTGTGGCGCCTATTTGGTGGCTTTTTGCCAGTGCCAATAACCCCAAACCGCACTGTTTCCAAGCGGCGAAAGCGACACTCCGCTCACCTTGGCGCTATAGGCAACCATGGTTGGCACCTGGTAGAGCGGCAAGCCATAGCCTTCGGCAAACAGTGCAGAGTCGAGCTGGCCAGCCAGTGCCTGCTGTTTTGAAGCCTTGTTGGTTACGGCTAACTTCTTCACCAAGTTATCGAAGGATGCCGAGGCAAATTGATCGGTAACAACCGATTCGACACCGGCGAAATTGGCAAGCGAGAAGAGTGGTTGCTGAGTTATTGAAACGTCGTAATCACCGGCGGTGATGTGGGTCGACGGGTCGGTCACCGATGCGTTTACTAGCTCAAAACCGATCTGCTTCGAGAACTTGTTGAGTTCTGACCAAACCAACTGTTCTCGAGGGTTGGCGGAATCGAAAAGCACCCGCACGGTGATTGGCTGGGTTACGCCAGCCGCAGTGAGAATCTGGCTGGCAGATTCGAGATCTTGAAACGCATAGCTTGAGGCATGGCTCTGTTTCACGGCTGCCAAGTACCCAATGTCGTCTGGTGCATAGAAGAATGACTGAGCATTCGGCACCGAGTAGTCGGTGTTGATAGCGGCAGCAATTCGAGCCTTGGGAACTGCCAGCAGAAATGCCTGTCGAAGTTGCGCGGCCTTAGCCGCCCCGCCGTTACTCGCCGAGAAAACCGAGCCGGTTCTCAGGTTCAGCTGAATGGTGTCGATGTTTTGGCTAAGCCCCACCGAAAGGTTAAGCCCGGCTTTTTTAGCAACGCCTACGATCTGCTGAGTTTGAGCCGCGCCCGATTCCTCGGTTGCCGCCAGGTCTAGTTTGCCAATTTGAATGTCGGCAATCATAGCGATGGAATCTTCGTAGTATCGAACGTTTATAGTTTCGATCTGCGGCTGGTTTCCCCAACTGAACTTAGGGTTAGCGGTAAGTTTTACTCCTTCAACGGCATCGGCAGCCCCAATTAGGTATGGGCCAGCGCCAACCAGAAACTTGGTTGCCACATGAGCGCCGTTAGCCAGCGAATAGGCCGAAACATATTGGCGGCCAAGTTCTGTCAAGTCGGCGTCATTTGCGGTGTTCACGTCTTGCACAAATCGGCTCTTTGCGGCGCGAGGGTCTAAACGATCACCAGGGAATGCCTTCTGTGTCAAGGTGTGAGCGGCAACCGCGGGGTAAAGTGCAGTGCGCCAATCGGTTACCGGGCGAGTGAACTGCACGGTGAGGGTGTTTAAATCGGTTGAAAGTTTTGGAATCGCAGTGGCAAATCTCAACCCGCCATTGGCTCGAGCCGAATGAAAGCCGTACTTCTCTGAGTGACTTGCCGATAACCAGCTCAACAACAGGTCGGTAGCGTCAACCTTGGTGCCATCTGACCACTCGGCTGAACCGGTGAGACTGTAGGCAACCGTAAAAGGAAACTTCGAAACAACCTTGGCCGAGCCGAAACTGGTGTTCGCAACTAGGTCACCACTGTCATCTGGCGTATAAAAACTTGCTGTAGTGAGTAGGCCGAGGTCACCGTTTGGGCCTTTTGCCTTCAGGCTCGTTGCCACATCTGGGTTGAGCGAATCTAAGCCCTGCATCTCACCAATTGAGAGCACTGAGCCCGATTTAATGCCGTTGGATGCGGAGCAACCAGTTAGCGAAAGTGCCGACAAGGCAATTACTGTGGCGGCCAAAAGGCGCAATGACTTTGAAAACATAGGCTTCTAGGTTACCCGCTGTATTCTGAAGTTCGAGCGCCCAAAGGCGCATTCAGACCGTAAAGGGGTGCCCGTGCTAGAAACTTTTGGCATTGGGTTTGTTGCCGGACTTGCCCTCGCCATTCCCATGGGCCCAATGGCCGTGATGCTGCTTGGCACCTCGCTAGAGCGTGGTTGGCGACACGGTGCCATCGGGGGCTTCGCGATGGCAAGCGTTGACTTTAGTTATGCGCTGACCGTGGCGCTGCTGGGCTCAGTTTTGGCTGCGTTCTTTACCCAATGGTCATTGACCCTGACTCTCATTGGCGCTTTGATTCTGGTGCTTTTGGGCAGCCAAACCATTCGCCGAAACCTGCGCTCGAAGGCGCTGGATGCCAAGCCGGCTGTTAGTTCAGGCGGGCTCGGAAAGACCTACCTAACCTTTGCGGCAGCAACCGTAATAAACCCTCCGACCGCCATCTATTTTCTTTCGATTGCCCCCAGCGTAAGCAGTTCAGTTGGGTTCGGAGTTAGTTCGATTGTTTTTGCGATTGGTGTGCTTTTTGGTTCTGGAGTTTGGCAAGAATCTCTTGCCGCACTTGGCCACACCATGCGCCGATTAACCGATGAAAAACTTCGCTCTCGAATTGGCCTTCTGGGTGGACTGTTGATTATTGCTTTGGCAATTTATTTGGCGTGGCGAGCTCTAGTTTGAATAAAAAGCGTACCTACCTTGAGGTGACCATTGTTTTGGCGCTCAGTCTTGGCGCATCGGCACTTTATTCGATTGTCGACGTAATTGACTTCTTGACCACCCCAAAGGGTAT
>CANFOX010000017.1 GCA_947448845.1 Microbacteriaceae bacterium
CAATGTGATCATTCCCGATCTGCCTGGTTTTGGTGACTCAGGCGAGTTCGCGAACAATCACAACATTGCGAACTATTCCGATTGGCTGATTGACTTGATTCCAAAGCTGAACCTTAAATCGCCGATTTTGCTCGGCCATTCATTTGGAACCATTGTTACAGCCGCGGCACTTGCCAATCGAGCCGATGCTTGCGCTGTGGTACTGGTAAACCCAATCTCAGCCCCAGCGCTCAAGGGGCCAAGGGCAGCCCTTACCTGGATCACACAGGGGGTTCACTGGTTCACCAAGGTGGTTCCAGAACCGCTCGGTAACGCACTGCTTAGAAGCCACATCTTCGTTCGCACCATGAGCGTCGTAATGGCTAAAACCAAAGACCCTGCACTGCGCAAGTGGATTCACGCCCAGCATGACACCAATTTCAACAACTACACCTCTCGAAAGGTGGCTGTTGAGGGTTATTTGGCATCCATTTCGCATACCGTTGCCGAATATGCACACCTAATTTGGCAACCCACATTGCTGATAGCTGGCGACAAAGATGACATTACTGGTGTGCCCGCACAGCGAGCCGTTGCTCGCGAATTTGGCAATGCCGAATTGGTTGTTTTGCACAAGGTTGGCCACCTTACGCACTATGAACGCCCTGAAGAAGTTGCGGCGGCGGTTCGAAGTTTTATTCAGAAGTTAGAATCATGACCCAACCTGAAATTTTTTTCGACGCACGATTTATTCGCGTGGGTCAGCATGATGGAATTTCAAGATTTTCAGTTGGCCTATTCGAAGGTTTAGTTGGGCGAGCCAAACTAACTGCAATTATTTGCGACCTTAGGCAACTTGAAAAACTTCCTGCAGAAACTGACTTCTTGCTGGTCAACCAGCCGACTTCTATTCGCGAACTCTGGTTGGCTAGAAAACTTAACCGAGCTGGGGCGAAAGTTGTTTTCTCGGCAATGCAAACCATGGGTTCCTTCGGAAGACACTTCAAGCTCGTGCTCACTCTGCACGATTTGATTTATTACCGACACCCAGCACCCCCACCAAGCTTTAGTGCCCCAATTAGAGCCCTTTGGCGACTTTTTCACCTTACCTATTGGCCAGAGCGCTTCTTGCTCAATCGTGCCGATGCGGTGGCTGCCGTTTCACACACCACTAAACGTCTAATGCTTGAACACAGGCTCACCAGGCGCCCCATCCGGGTTGTTTACAATGCCGCAGGTAGCACTAAGCTTGCAAACTCTGAGGCACGAGTTCGGCCAGCCGGTCTTTCAAAGCTGGTTTACATGGGCAGTTTCATGGCATACAAAAATGTTGAAACGCTAATTTTGGGAATGCAGTTTTTGCCTGACCACGAACTTCACCTGTTGAGCAAAATCGAAGCCAAAAGGCAAGCTGAACTTGAAGCCATAGTTCCGCTTGGCGCAAAAGTGGTTTTTCACAACGGAGTCGATGACGTGGAATATCTTTCACTTCTTTGCGAATCAGTGGCGTTGGTTTCTGCCTCACTAGATGAAGGCTTTGGAATTCCTCTAATCGAAGCCATGTCGATTGGCACCCCGGTCGTAGTTTCAGACTTAGAAATCTTTCGTGAAATTGGTGGCGATGCGGCCATTTATTTCGAAGCTCGCGGGGCTCAAGATTTTGCTACTTCAGTTTCGAAGTTGAATTCAAACCCAGACTGGATGAAATATTCCGCACTTAGCCTCACCAACGCGAAGAGATTCAGTTGGTACGATTCGGCAAACGAACTGCTTCAACTTATAGAGAATCTAAGCTCCTAAAGTCTTTGGGTCATAGTGCTCAACGACCCATTCTTTTTCATCAAAACTCACAATGTTTAGGGCCAGATTTCCGAAACGATCGCCTGCCGGTGGTAGCGTTCCGTTGCTAATCAAACTAATCAACTTGCGAATCATGGCGCCGTGAGAAACCGCCAAAATGCGCTTACCCGGGTGCAACAAAACTAGCCTTTCAAGCAACAACCAGCCGCGTTCGGCTAGCTCTTCAAGTGATTCACTGCCTGGGGCAGGGGTGTGGTTGCCGTATTTCTCGTGCCACTGCTCGTGAAGCATGCCCTCGGCCTCGCCAAATGCGCGCTCAAGAAGCAGTTCTTCCACTTCGATGTTTTCAAAACCGACAATGTTTGCCACTATTTTCGCGGTATCTACGGCACGTGAAAGGGGAGAGGTGAGTAGAACTTCCCAGTCACTTCTCTTTATTAGATGAGCAGCGGCAGTGGCTTGAGCAATTCCGGTTTCGTTCAGCGGAATGTCGGCGGTACCTTGAAGTCGAAAATCAATGTTCCAGTCGGTTTGACCATGCCTGAGTAAGCCAATGGTGGTTTTAGTCAAGAAAAAGCCCTTCCAGTGCGGCGCTCGTTTTGGCTTCAATTTTGGCGGTCGCTAGTTCATCTGCCTTGGTTTCTCCAAGATTCACAATCACAATTGGAATTCCCGCCTTCGCGGCACGTCGAACAAATCGAAGCCCAGAATTCACCGCTAAAGATGTTCCCGCCACCAACATGGCTTCTGCCGCGTCAACAGCAGCAAAGCAGGCAGCTACACTCTCTGGTGGCACCGATTCCCCAAAAAAGACAACGTTCGGTTTCAAAATTCCTCTGCACTTTGGGCAATCGACGACCGAGAATTCAGAATCTATTTCGATTTCGGCATCGCCATCCGCGTTAAATTCGACGGGTAAGTTTCTGTCTAGATGTGGGTTTGCTTCCGCCAAAAGCTCTTCAACTTCGATGCGACGCAAAAGTGCACCGCATGCTAGGCATCGCACCTGATCGAGACGACCGTGCAGTTCGATTACCTTTTTTGAACCCGCTAATGTGTGAAGCCCATCAACGTTTTGGGTAATCAGTTGTTCGATGCGCCCCTCAGACTCAGCCTTAGCTAGGGCAAAATGCCCCGCGTTTGGCTTTGCCTGTTCAATTTGACGAAATCCATAAAAACTTCTGTGCCAATATTTCGACCTTGCTTCGGCTGAACCAACAAAAGTGTCGTAGTTCATCGGATGTCGCCTGATTCGGCCCTGGCCTCGATAGTCAGGAATTCCTGAATCGGTACTAATTCCAGCACCGGTGAGCACAACCAGCTTTCGACCAGCAATTTTTTGCCTTGCGAAATCTACGCCAAACTCAGCCGCAACGCTAAGTAGGCTTGAAGAAATCGGTTCAGTGCTCATATTCGAGTTCTAGTCTAACTTTGGCCCGAAGAACGGTGGTTGCGGGTGATTAAATACCTAGGGTCTAAGCGAACCCTGATTCCGGTGCTCGAACAGCTTGCCGTTGCCAGCGAGGCAAAAACGGCTTTAGACCTATTCACGGGAACCACCCGAGTGGCTCAGTGTTTTAAAAAACTCGGCCTGTTTGTTACCGCGGTTGACACTGCGAGCTACTCACTTGCCTTCGCAAAAACTTGGATCGAGTTTGACGGGGGAGTAGGTCAGCTGCAACTTGAAGCCGCAATCGATGACCTAAATAAAACCACCCCTGAAGCCGGCTATTTCACTCAAGAGTTCTGCGTGAATGCCCGCTATTTTCAACCTGAGAACGGCGAATTTATTGATGCGGTCAGAAATCGAATCGAAACAGAATTTAAAAACAGTTGGATGTACTTCCCACTGCTAACCGCACTAATACTTGCAGCCGACCGAGTGGATAGCACCACTGGAATTCAAATGGCATTTCTAAAGTCCTGGGCTTCCCGTTCCTTCAATCGAATGCAACTGCGTGACCCTAAATTGCTCGCCGGTGGTGGAAAAGCGATTCAGGCTGATGCGGTTTCTTTAGTTAGCGGCCTTGCCCCAGTAGATCTGGCCTATCTTGACCCGCCCTACAATCAGCATCGCTATTTCACCAACTATCACATTTGGGAAACCCTAGTTCGTTGGGATGCACCGGAAAGCTATGGCATAGCGCGCAAACGAATCGACTCACGGGAAACCCAAACAAAGAGCCCTTTTAACTCGAGGAAAGCCATGCCTGAGGCACTCGAAAAACTGGTTCGCGATGTAAACGCAGAAACATTGATACTTAGCTACAACAATGAGTCATGGTTGTCACGCGACGATTTGATAGACATTTGTCGCGTGAAGGGGTCGGTTGAACTCATCGAGTTCGATTTTAAGCGATACATAGGTTCTCAGATCGGCATCTACAACAAAGCCGGTCAGCGAGTTGGAAACCCTGGCCAAAAACGAAACCTCGAACTAATGGTGATCGCCGGTGACCCAAAGCGCGTTGCAAAAATGAAACTAGTTGGTAAACACCAGTCTTAGAACCTGATTGATGAGCTGGTTCCAAACCTTCGGACTAATCGGTTGCTCGGTAACGTCATCGACCAATCGCCCAAGAGTGTATGCCTGAATGAATATTGCGGCAGCATCTGCCGATAGATCTTGTCTGAACCAACCTTTTGACTGCCCGAACCGCAACAACTGCGAAAACTCAAAGTTCACACGTTTTTGTTCTTCTGCCAGCATGGCACGAAGGCGCGGGTTTCCTTGCGATCTCGCCAAAACTGCCGCTCGCTCGAACCTTCTAGCGCGATTTGATTCTGACTGAGAACTTTCAGTCACAAATTCCAAACTTGCTAGCAAACTTTCCTTGTCGGTTGCCATTGAAAAAATCTGCTTCAAAGCCGCGATGTCTCGTTCGGAACCCACTACAAATCTTTGAACCATGGCGGTCTCAATAAGGTCGCCGAAGTCTTCGAAGTGATGGTAAAGCGACCCCTTTGAGACGCCGGATTCAGAAAGCACATCATCCACTTGAATTTCATCAGCACGATGATCGTCAAGTAGGCGACTAGCGGTGTCAATCAGCGCCTGTTTCGTTGGATGCAATTTATTCGGCACCCTCTTATCGTATGCGTGATTTGGCGGCACTAGACTGCCAGTCATGCACAATCTCAAGATTCATCGAGCTTGGCTGGTTGCGGCCGTAACTTTTTTCGCACTTATCGCAGCCGCCGCCTTTAGATCGACAACATCGGCCCTCTTTGAACCGCTCGAAATGGAATTCGGCTGGAGTCGAACCGAAACTTCTTTGGCTGTCTCGGTGAACCTCATTGTGTATGGACTCACAGCTCCTTTCGCCGCGGTGCTAATGGAACGCTTTACAGTTCGCAAGGTTGCCACTTTGGCCCTGGCAATGGTTGCACTTGGTTCTGGTCTAACGCCGACCATGACACAGAGTTGGCAACTGGTGCTTTACTGGGGCGTTTTGGTGGGGCTGGGAACAGGTTGCACCGCTTTGGTTTTCGGTTCCATCGTTGCCAATCGATGGTTCGTGGCGAGACGCGGGTTAGTTACCGGAATCTTCTCGGCTGCATATGCCACCGGTCAGTTGGTTTTTCTGCCACTAATAGCGAGCCTGATTATGACAACAGGCTGGAGAATCGGGTCACTTGTGGTGGCAACTTTTTCGGCGGTAATGGTGCCAGTATTTTGGTCACTATTTAGAGACCGACCAGCAGACGTTGGCATCGAACCATTCGGTCAACCAAAAACTCAACCATACGCGGCACCAGCTCAAACCAAAAGCATTCGAGAAAGTTTTAGCGTGCTGCGAAGCGCAACTAAAACAGTTCCCTTCTGGGTGTTAGCGGGCACATTTGCGGTTTGTGGCTGGACGACAAATGGGCTAATTGGCGCCCACTTTATTCCAGCTGCTCACGACCACGGAATGCCAGCTGACACCGCTGCTGGCTTGCTGGCAACCGTCGGAATCTTCGATTTTGTTGGAACTATCTTGTCTGGTTGGCTTACCGATCGAATCGATTCGCGTATCCTGCTGGTTTTCTATTACAGCCTGCGAGGGCTTGCGCTTTTCACCGTTCCGTTCGTGCTTGGGCCAACCGTTGAACCGCCGCTTTTCTTTTTCATAATCTTTTACGGGCTCGACTGGATTGCCACCGTGCCACCAACGGTTCAACTTTGCCGTGAGTATTTTGGGCTCGCCAATTCATCCATTATTTACGGATGGGTTTTCGCTTCTCACATGGTGGGTGCAGCGATTGCAGCCTCATTTGCCGGCGCGATTAGACAAACCCAGGGAAGTTACACAATCGCCTGGATTACTGCCGCCATTTTGTGTCTATGCGCGGCCTTCAGCATTTTGCTATTACGCGGTCGGCCCAAAGTCGCAGGTTAATCAAAAAACCCCGGCCGTGGAGGGCCAGGGTTTTAGGTTAGCTGTCTCAAGCTACGTGTCCGAAAGGGGACTTGAACCCCTACCCTCTATCGAGGACTAGCACCTCAAGCTAGCGCGTCTACCATTCCGCCACCCGGACGAAGCCCCTGAAAGGGCAACGGTTCACAAGTCTAGCACTTAGCCGTAAGGGTGATTCGTGGCTGAATGCTCTTGGTTTGAGGCGTTTTTCAGGGTAGTTTTTGAATATGACTCAGGACTCAAGACTTGCCCTACAAAGATTCATTGCAGCGCT
The DNA here is from genome assembly GCA_947448845.1 of Microbacteriaceae bacterium. Classification (GTDB taxonomy): domain Bacteria; phylum Actinomycetota; class Actinomycetes; order Actinomycetales; family Microbacteriaceae; genus Rhodoluna. The sequence continues at coordinate 6,454 of CANFOX010000017.1, forward strand.
TGAGCGCCACTATGAGGTAGTCGCTTCGAGTCGCGGTGCTGCCGAGGGAACAATCGAAAATGCTTACCTTGAGCTCAAAAAAACCTTTGAAGGCTACGAGGAAGCGCTCGATGTAAGCTTCGAAGCCCTTTTGCCTTTTGTTAACGAAGACGACCTAGAAGAGAACTAATTGAATTTTTTTGACGCCGTAATACTCGGCATTGTTCAAGGGCTTACCGAATTTCTTCCGGTGTCATCTAGCGCTCACGTTCAAATTGCCGAAACCCTACTGGGGTTGCAGAACAGCTCTAAAGCCGCCCTGACCGCTTTTATTGCAACTATTCAACTTGGCACAGAGGCAGCTGTGCTGCTCTATTTTTGGCGCGACATTATTCGCATTGTCGCCGCTTGGGGCACCGGCCTTGCCAATCGAACCAAGCGATCCAACCACGATTACAAACTCGGTTGGTTGGTCATAATCGGTTCAATTCCAGTTGTGATTGTTGGTCTGGTGTTTCAAAAGGTAATTGAGAACCAATTGCGCAGCCTTTGGGTGGCTGCCATTGCGCTTGTAGTTTTTGGCATTGCGTTAGGCCTCGTCGACAGACTCGGCGCCAAGAATCGCGACCTGAATCAGCTAACACTTAGCCACGGATTGCTCTACGGACTCGGTCAAGCACTAGCCGTTATTCCAGGGGTAAGCCGCTCTGGTGCCACCATCAGCGTGGGCCTAGCTCTTGGGTACACCCGCAAAGTGGCAACTCGCTACAGTTTCTTGCTCGCCATTCCAGCGGTGCTTGCCAGTGGGCTATTGGAGTTTGCCAAATCAGTTAGCGATCTACCCCAGGGCGAACTCGCAACCACCGCTGTGGCCACGATCGTTTCTTTCGTCGTCGGCTATTCGGTGATTGCCGGATTGCTTCGCTACCTCGACCGTGGCTCGTATCAGCCGTTTGTCATTTGGCGAGTGCTCGTTGGGGCATCACTTATAGTCGCCCTTGCCTCTGGGGTAATCGCTAGTTAGCAGAGTCGCCAGATTCGGGTTCTTGAGCGCCGCGCAAGAAACGTTCAACTTCTTCAACCATTGCCCCCGAATTGGCTTCGGCAGCCTCTGCTGCATCCCTTGAAGCCTCAAGTTGGGTTATGTAGCCTGCCAGGTCTTCGTCACCCTCAACCATCTCATCGACCTTGCGTTCCCAGGCAAATGCCTCTTCGGCCAGTTCGGTGTGAGCAAACTCTCGACCAATGAACTTTTCGACTGAAGCCAACAGACTCAGAGCCGCCTTAGGGCAAAGTTGCCCATGGGTGTAATGGGGAACTTCAGCCCAGAGTGCCAAGTTTTCGATTCCAAGTTCGTCAATGGCCGTTCCCAGCACGGTGAGAAGCCCAACCGGCCCGGCATAGTCACTTTTTTCGAGTCCGTAGCGTTCTCGTAAAGACGCGTTTTGACTGGTTGAAACCAGGTGGATGGGCCGGGTGTGAGGAACCTCGGAGTACAGCGAACCAAGAAATATGACTGAGCGAATGTTGTGCTCTTCAATGACTTCAAGAACTTCTTCAACAAAAGTTCTCCAGCGTCTCGATGGTTCAACGCCAATCAAAAAGAAAAGATTTTCTAAGCCAAGCTTGGTTGCACGCATAAAGTCTGTGCCTGGCCAAACGATTTCTCGATTTCCAGATGCGTCTTGTTGAACCTGAGGGCGTGAGTACTGAAAATCGTAATATTCTTCAGGGTCCACAGTAGAAATTACTTCAGCGTCGGATTCTTCACTTAGGAATCTCGCCGCGGTGCTTGCGGAATCACCGGCATCATTCCATCCTTCAAAGGCAACAATCAAGGTGCGTTGGTCGAAAACCACTGTTGCCTCCTTAGCTGCGCTGACTATTTAGCCTAAAGCAGAAACAACGGCTAAATTTGGTAGCATGCCTGAATCCAACCTGCCCCTTGCCGTTTTATGGGACATGGACGGCACTCTGATTGACTCGGAGCCTTACTGGCACGAGAGCGAAGTGGCGCTAGCGGCCGAGCACAATGCAGACTGGACTAGCAGCGACAGTCACGCTCTCATAGGAAAAAGTCTTTACGACTCAAGCGCAATCATGAAAAATCGATTCGACTCTGAACTACATCCACACGAAATAATCGATCGACTAACCAACCATGTAGTTGCAAGGCTTGAGGCTCAAATCATTTGGCGCCCAGGGGCAAGAGAGCTTTTGATGAAGCTAAGAGAAGCCGGAATAAAAACCGCATTGGTTACGATGTCGATGCGAAGAATGGCGCTTGCCGTTGCCAACTCGGTCGGCTTCAATGCGTTCGACTTGGTAGTAGCGGGTGACGATGTGAATTTTGGAAAACCTCATCCGGAGCCATACCAAAAGGCGGCAGAACAACTGGGAATCGCGGTAGAGCACTGCCTCGCATTCGAAGATTCTCCGACCGGTTTAGCCTCTGCTGAAGCTGCGGGCATTAGAACCCTCGCCATAGAAAATCTGGTTTCACTGCCTCCAGCGCCAAATCGAACGGTAATAAAAACGCTGGACGGAGTAACCATCGAACGATTAGCCAGACTTTTTGAGGAGTCAAAATGAGTAAACACAGCGGCACCTTCAGGGTTGGTGACAGAGTTCAACTCACCGGCCCCAAAGGCAAGTTGAACACCATAACGCTCGCCGCCGGAGGCGCATTTGGCACCCATCGTGGCGACCTGAAGCACGACGAAATCATTGGCAAACCAGACGGTTCAGTGGTGAAAAATCAAAACGGTGTCGAATACCTTGCGCTTCGGCCATTACTCACCGACTTTGTAATGGCCATGCCGCGCGGTGCGGCCATTATTTACCCCAAGGATGCCGCCCAAATTATTGTGGATGGAGACATTTATCCTGGCGCCACCGTAATTGAAGCTGGAGTAGGCTCAGGAGCTTTGAGCCTCTACCTGCTTCGCGCCATCGGTTCGGAGGGTCACCTTCATTCATTCGAAAAACGCGAAGAGTTTGCAACCATTGCCAAAGCAAACGTGGCCACGGTTCACGGCGCCGAACCTAAGAACTGGCAGGTACACATTGGTGCACTTCAGCAAGCGCTTCCAGCCAAACTCAAACCTGAAACTGCAGATCGCGCCGTTTTAGACATGCTGGCTCCATGGGAATGCATTGATTCAGTGGGTGATGCCTTAGTTTCCGGGGGAGTTTTGGTGGTCTATGTTGCAACTGTTACTCAACTTTCAAGGGTTGCCGAGGCACTAAGAGCTTCGGGCCGATTCACTGATCCAGAAGCTACCGAGTCAATGATTCGAGGATGGCACCTGCAGGGACTCGCTGTCAGGCCAGAGCATCGCATGATTGGCCACACGGGATTTCTGATAAAGGCCAGAAAACTAGCACCTGGTGCCAGCCTTCCGCAGTTCAAACGCAAGCAAAAAGGCGAGTTTTCCGATGAAGATTTAGAAGTATGGAACCCAGATCACCTTGGTATGCAAAGCAAAAGTGATAAAACCATTCGAAAGACTGTAAGACGCGCAACCGATGCGGCTGCCACTCAACCTGAATAACAAACTAAAATGAAGCGACCGAACGAAAGAATATTTTGCGTAAATTACTAAGTTTTTCCCTTATTGTTGCCGCCGCAGTCGCCCTCACGGGTTGCGCACCTGCCAGCCAAGCCGATTTAGTTTCCGGCTTGAAGCCCATTTGCAAGACCTTCACAACAGGTCACGCGCTTGACAGTTTGACTGCTAACAGCGACCTCAAGAAACTTCCAGACACCAAATTCACGCCTGGGCTTACCTCGAGTGCAGTCGAGACCAAGGTAATCACCGAGGGCAAAGGTTCGAAGCTAGTCGGAAATCAACTGATCTACATGGAATATGAAGGTCTAAATGGAGGCACTGGCAAAGTATTTCAGTCTTCTAAACATGACGGCACTGACACCGTTGTTCAGTATCTAAAAAAAGATTCACAGCCAAATTTCTGTGACGCACTTACCGGAATTCCAGTGGGCTCAAGAGTGGCGATTCTATTTCCGGCGAAGATCGCACACGCTGGCAACGGCATTCCAAGTTTGAATGTTGGCAAGAGTGATTCGCTGGTCTTCGTGCTCGATATCAAATCTGCCGCACTGCCTTATGCACTGGGAACCGCGGGTTCACCGCAATCGGGTTTCCCCGCCATCGTTTTTGCAACCGATGGAACCCCTGGATTCACCTTCTCGAAATCAGCAGCCCCAACCACTCTAAAGACTGAGAAACTTATCGCGGGAAATGGCGACACCGTCAAAGACGGGGACACCGTTACATTGAACTATTCGGGAATCGTTTACGGCGGAAAATCAACCTTTGATTCCAGTTGGGCAAAGGGGCAACCGGCACAGTTCACGCTTACCAAAACCAGCATGATTAAGGGTTTTTACCAAACCATGATGGGGGCAAAGGTGGGCGATCGCATCGTGACAATAATTCCGCCAAAACTTGGTTACGGTGATGCTGCAACCGGATCAATTCCAGCAAACTCCACCTTGGTGTTTGTAATCGACATTCTCGACACTAAGCATCAATAACGGGGGCTCACTTGCCAGAAGCCATTAAAGGCCCAGAGCGGTTACTCAACCTAACTCTGGCTCTTTTGCACACGAGAAATGGCTTAACTAAGCAAGAGATTCTCAGCGGGGTGCAGGGTTATCGAGAAGAATACGAACCCTTCGGAGATAACTCTTCGCTGGAGCGAAAGTTCGAACGAGATAAAGAAGCACTTCGAATAAGCGGTATTCCCTGCGAGGTTTTCACGCTTCAGATTGATGACACCAATAATCAAGAGTCTCGTTATCGAATTTCGAGAGAACGCTTTGAGTGGCCAAAAGGCGTCACCAAACTCACCCCGCATCAAATAACACTCTTGAATCTGGCCGGAAAAGCCTGGAACCGAAATTCAATGTCTTCAGAGGCTGCCCGCGGGCTTTTTAAACTTCGCGCCCTGGCTGAAATTGGTGAAACCGCCGAATTAACTGGTTTAGCGCCTCGAATTCGAACCCATCACCCAACTTTTGCCTATCTCAGTCAGGCCATCGCAGATGCCTGCGTCATTGAATTTCGCTATCGCAAACCGAACTCAACTGAATCCGAGTTAAGAAAACTTCAACCCTGGGCTCTTAAAAACTTTGATGGGCAATGGGTGGTTACAGGTTGGGATGTAAACCGAAACGACATCAGAAACTTTTTGTTACAGCGCATCGTTCCCGCAAAAATTCAATTCACTGACGAAAAGTTCACCAAACCAAGCGAAAAAGAGTTAGCCAAAGCCGAAGATTTGCTTCAAGAACACAAAGAGAACCAAGTTGCACTTCTAAAAATAAAGCCGGCAACTAGAGCCTGGATGCACTTCGGAATGGACTTGGAGTCAACAGTGGGTGCAACCGAAAAATCGGTTACATATATGGATCTCTACCTACTTGCTGCCGAACTGAGGCACTTCGCGGGTGAGGTCGAAGTTATCGAACCCGAAGCTCTTCGTGATGAAATTCGCGCCGGATTTGAAAAGGTGGCATCACTTCACCATGGCTAAATTGACATCCGTTGAAAGCCTTAGTCTTTCGTTGTCTTTGGCGGCGCACCTAAGTAAGCACGGCGGCGCAACTGTTTCAGAACTCGCAGAGCACTTCAGCGTCTCTGAAAAAGAAATCATCTCGGTGGTCAAGGTTCTCGGTTTCAGCGGAGTGGGTACCTACGCTTGGGGTGAAACCTTTCAGCTAGATTGGGATGCCCTTGAGGAGGATGGCTACGTTACTTTCATTGAAATGGTTGCCCTCGAGGACGCTCCGCGTCTTTCAACTGCTGAAGCAGCAACATTCATATCGGGCTTGAACTTTCTTAAGTCGTTGCCGGAGTTTGCCAGCGACCCAGACATTCCAAAACTTGCACAATTGCTGCAAAACGGCAGTTCCGCCCAACAAGCAAGCATCTATGAGATACGACCAGGCACCTTGGAATATGATTACGCCAAAATTAGGAATGCCATCGCCAAACAGGTTCGCATTCGATGCGAATATACAAACCTAAAGGGCGAACACTCTCACAGAGAGCTCGACCCACTGAGGCTCGAAACGCGAGATCAAAGCGTTTACCTGCAGGCTTATTGCCTCAGAGATTCGAGCGTGAAGTTTTTCAAGCTAGACCAAATGAGAATCACCGAGATTACTTCCACGCCAATAAGCGAGGAAGCCCGAAGCGCAGAACTTCATGAAGATATTTACGAACCAAGTGAAACCGACATTGAAGTAGTTGTAGAACTCGAGCCGGAAGCATTCGTGATTGCTGCAGAGTTTTCCAACGGCGAAAAAATCGTTGAACTTGAGAATGGTCGCATTAGGGCCACCATTAGTATTGGCTACCTTCCGCACTTAGGAAAACTTATCTGTGAATTTGGTGGGGCAGCCGTTGTTGTTGGCCCACCAGAAGCCCGCGAAGTCGTTCGTGACTACGCCCTAAGAAGTATTGGTGAATCTGGATTATCCGCAAAGTTTAGGCAAGAAGACTAATCATGTGGTTTTGGTTTTTTGTTGTCATTGCAGTTGCGGCGCTCTGCTGGCATGCGCTTTTGCTAGTTAGTTTGGCGAAAAAAATAAAGAACATTAGGCGGATTGCAAAGCCTCTAACGAACCAAATCAGCGAATTAAATTCGCTTTTGGGAACGAAGCCTGATCTAGCTGCCACAGAACTTGCGGTGCAAAAAGGTATAGACGAGGTGTTAGTCGACAGACTCGTGCTGATTCGAAGACGCCGCAAGGCTAAAGCCGAGCAACAGCGTAGGCTTATAGAGAATCTGAAGAAGATTGATCCAACCGAAAGAAGGTTTATTCGTGTTCGCAAGAGGTCTTGAAGGCTGGCATTTCATTGTTCTGGCGGTGATTATTCTTTTGGTTTGGGGTGGGCCTAAACTTCCTGGAATGGCCAAGAATCTTGGTGAGTCAATGCGGGTGTTTCGCAAAGAAATGCGCACCATGAGCGACGAAAAAGCCCAAGACAAGGCGAAAAACAAGGAACCGGGCTCTAAAGACCAATCGAAGTGACCCAGAAGCGCAACCGTGAAGGGTTGATGTCGCTTGGTGGGCACCTCAAAGAACTTCGCAACCGTCTTATAAAATCTGCTCTTTTCATCGCGATCGGCTCTGTAGCCGGATGGCTAGCTTTTGACCCAGTATTCCAAGCGCTGCAAAAGCCTGTAATTGAACTAGCCAAAGTTAGAAACAGCAGCACCACAATTAACTTCGGCAGTGTGGTTTCGGCTTTCGACCTTCGCATGCAGGTTTCCATCTTTCTCGGGGTTGTGGTTTCGAGCCCATTTTGGCTTTATCAGCTCTGGCGGTTCATTACTCCTGCACTCAGAACCACCGAACGCAAATACACGATCGGTTTTTTGGCAGCGTCGGTTCCATTATTTTTTGCAGGCTGCGCGTTGGCCTGGGTGGCCTTTCCAACTTTTGTTTCGAGCCTGTTGGCCTTTACTCCGCAGGGAAGCGCCAACGTCATTAACGCCGCGGAATACATACTTTTTGCGTTGAGGGTGCTTTTGGTTTTCGGAATCGCATTCGTGCTTCCGGTTATTTTGGTGATGCTGAACTTCATTGGTCTGCTGAGTGCAAAAACTATTCTTAAAGGATGGCGCGTTGCTATTTTGGCGGCGGCGGTTATCGCCGCCCTCGCGACGCCCGTTTCCGATCCCATGTCAATGTTGCTGGTGATGATTCCACTCTTGGCGCTCTACTACATCTCAGCTGTTATCGCGGTTTTACGAGATAAAGCCAAGCAGCGAAAGCAAAACTCCATTACGGCTGAGATCTAACATGGAGGAACTCAGTCCAGCTGAAAGATTCGCTGCCGCCGCTGCGCGCAAAAATGACCCCGCGTTGGATTCCTTTTTGCGGCTACTACAGTTCGGTCTAGACGAATTTCAACTCAACGCCTGCAGGGCATTGGCAAAAGGTCACCAGGTACTGGTAGCGGCGCCAACCGGAGCCGGCAAAACCGTCGTCGGTGAATTTGCCATCCACTTGGCTCTTGAAAAGCAGCAAAGGGTGTTTTACACAACGCCAATCAAGGCATTGAGCAACCAAAAATTTGCCGAATTAGCGGCTCGTTACGGTGACGAACGAGTTGGGTTGCTCACTGGTGACAGCAACGTCAACGGAGATGCCCAAATCGTCGTGATGACCACCGAAGTGCTTCGTAACATGATTTACGTTAACTCTGATGCCCTGATTCAACTTGGCTACGTGGTACTCGATGAGGTGCACTATCTGGCAGATAAGTTTCGAGGTGCCGTTTGGGAAGAGGTGATTCTGCATCTTCCGCGTGACGTGAAAATCGTTTCCCTGTCTGCAACAGTGTCGAACGCAGAAGAATTCGGGGCCTGGCTCGATGAGGTTCGCGGAGACACCACCATTGTGGTTTCCGAACATCGCCCGGTTCCACTAAACCAACATGTTTTGTTTGGCGACGAACTAATCGAGCTCTTCGACGCAAGTGGTCAGAATCGAGTAAACGCCGACCTGGTTCAACGGCATGCCACCAAAATGCGGCAACCAGTAAGTCGGGGGCCAAAAAGAAGTCGAACCAACGGATATGGTCGCCCGGAGCCTTCAAGAATTTACAAGGCTAGCAAGCCCGAGATCATAGATATTCTGGATGACGACGACTTGCTGCCTGCCATTTTCTTCATCTTTTCGCGAGCCGGCTGTGATCAAGCGGTGCGCTCGTGCCTAACTAGCGGTATTCGACTCACCAACCGTGAGGAACAGCTTGAAATACGACGTCAGGTAGAGGAAAAGGTCTACCAGATTGCCGACGAAGACTTGTCGACTCTTGGTTATTACGATTGGCTTGCCGGTCTTGAAAGGGGAGTGGCGGCTCACCACGCAGGCATGCTGCCTGCTTTCAAAGAAATTGTTGAGACCCTCTTTTTGCAGAAACTTGTCAAAGTGGTTTTTGCCACCGAAACCCTGGCCCTTGGAATAAACATGCCTGCTCGAACGGTGGTTCTCGAGCGTCTAGACAAATTCAACGGCGAGGGTCGAGTTCAAATAACTCCTGGGGAATACACTCAGCTGACCGGGCGCGCCGGAAGGCGCGGTATCGACACCGAAGGTCACTCGGTGATTCAATGGGGCGGGAATCTAGACCCAGCCACCGTGGCTGGTCTCGCCAGTAAGCGCACCTACCCTCTTATTAGCCCATTCCGACCCACCTACAACATGTCGGTTAACCTGGTAGAAGCATTCGGGCGAAATCGCGCCAGAGAGGTTCTTGAGACCTCATTTGCCCAGTTCCAAGCCGACCGGTCGGTGGTTGGATTAGCCAGGGGTATTCGAGACAAACAGGAATCTCTTGATGGCTACGAGGATGCCATGAAATGCCATCTCGGCAACTTTCGTGAATATGCCGAAATTCGACGCGACATCAGCGATTTAGAACGAAATCTCGCTTCTGGTAGAAGAAGCGGCGGTAACGACATTCGTCAAAATCAAGGTCGACACCAAAAAGAAACGCAACTGGCAGTTCTGAAAAAAGAACTAAAACAGCATGCTTGTCACACTTGTAATGAAAGAGAAGCGCACGCCCGATGGGCTGAACGGTGGTTCAAGCTTGCGAAGGAAACCAACGCTTTGGTCGACCAGATCGAGGGCCGCACAAATCAGGTTGCCCGTACCTTTGACCGAATTTGCGCCCTACTAGTAGAGCTTGATTACCTGAAAGAAGATGGCGAGGAACTTGAGGTAACCGAATCGGGTTCAATACTTGCCCGTATTTACGGTGAACGAGACTTGCTGATCGCTGAATCGCTTCGAACTGGTGTCTGGAAAGAACTCGATGCAGCCGGATTAGCAGCCATGGCAGCCACCCTAATTTACGAAGCACGCAGAGAAGAAGATTCACAACGACCCAAGTTGCCAAGGGGGGCCTTCGAGGCCGCATATGAAGCAACTGAGGAACTTTGGGGGCAGATTGAATATCAGGCTCAAAGTCACCGACTGAATCGAACCAGCGCTCTTGACCCTTCGATTGCTCTCAACATTCACAGGTGGGCCACCGGCGCTAAGTTTGATTCAGTTTTGGCCGGCACAGACATGCTTCCAGGTGACTTTATTCGTCAAACTAAAATGATCATCGACCTTCTCGACCAGATTGCCCAAACCAAGTCTGGTTCAGTTTCAGAAACGGCCCGCACAGCCGTCGACAAGGTCAAGCGAGGTATTGTTGCCTACTCATACTTTGCCTAAAAAACTAACTTTTCGCCCTGGAATCTGGAGAAGCTTCCTGGCTCTCGCCGGCGGGTCTGCAGGGGGGTTAGCCTACCCAAACATCAACTTATGGCCAGCGATTTTCTTGAGCTTGACCCTGGTTTTTTTGGCGATTCACAACGTTGGCTTCTGGCGTGGGTTTCGCCTGGGTTTTCTAGCCGGATTTTGCTTTTATTTGAGCGGAATTTACTGGCTAAGCCTCTACCTGGGGCCAGAACCACTGATTGCGCTTAGTCTTCTCGAGGCCCTAATTTATGCCTTTGGCACGGCGCTGACAGCATTGGTTTGGCGCTACCTAAAAGGTGGCTCAGCCTTCAAGGTTTTATTGCAGGCAACCTCGCTTGCTGTTCTCTTTACTGCTAGAGAATGGGTTTCCACCCACATTCCATATGGGGGGTTCCCGTGGATGCGTGTGTCGCAGGCCCTGGCTGGCACCTGGCTCAGCAAATGGGTATTTCTCTTCGGCATTTCGGGCTTGAGCCTGCTTGCCGCCTTTGTGGCAGCCGTCTTGGCGCTAACGATAATTCACCGCAACAAGCTTCGGGCCGTGCCTCAAGTTTGCATAGCGCCACTTGCAACTGTGGTGGTTTTCGCCGTCGTGCCGCTTCTGATAAACCCGCCGGCAACCGCAGAAGCTGGAACCTTGAGGGTTGCCGGCATTCAAGGAAATGCCAACGCTGGTTTATTTTCCAATGAGCAGTGGGGAAGCATCCTCAGAAATCATTTACGTCAAACCGAGCGATTGCTAAAAACACCCGATGGCAAATCGGCGCAACTGGTGATTTGGCCAGAAAATGCGGCTGACATAAGCCCACTCGACTACCCGCAGGCGGCGGCTCAGATTCAAAATCTGGTGCAAGACATGAATAAACCCTTGATTTTTGGAACCACTCGAAGTGTTGGTGAGAAAATCTTCAACTCTTCTGTGCTTTGGATGCCTAACACTGGGCCGGTTGCAATCTATGACAAAAAGCGCCCGGTTCCGTTTGCCGAATACGTTCCTGATCGCCCCTTCTGGTTCGCCCTGGCACCTAGTTTGATTGGGTTGATTAGTCACGGCTTCTCGGCTGGCACCCAGAGCGGGGTATTCCACCTTCGAGAAAAACGTCTAGGCGTTCTAATCTGCTTCGAAATTGCTATCGACGAAATCAACAGAGAGCTGGTTTCTCAGGGGGCTCAGGTGATTGTTTCTCAAACCAATAACGCCGATTTTGGTCGCAGCGCAGAAACTTACCAGCAGGCTTCGCTTGCGAAACTACAAGCCATTGCAACCGGGCGTGCAGTGGTTAATATTTCAACAGTTGGCGTTTCGGCAATTTTTCTACCTGACGGTTCGGTTACCCACCAACTGCCCGTGTTCAAGCCCGCAAGCCTTGTGGCTACGGTTCCACTTCGAACCTCACTAACTCCAGCTCAAATTCTGGGAGTTTACTTGGAACTTATCGATAACCTGTTCGCACTCATTCTCTGCCTGCTAGCGTTGCCACGAATGTTTGGCAACAGAAGGGTTCGAGATGCTTGACGGCACAACGCTGGTGATCGTTCCCACCTTCAATGAAATAGTGAATCTTCCGATTCTGATTGAAGGAGTCTTGAAACAAAGCCCAGGTGTGCACATTCTGGTGGTCGACGATAACAGCCCTGACGGCACCGGAAAGCTAGCAGACGATTTGGCAGCCAAAGAACCTCACCTGAACGTGCTTCATCGAACAGAAAAAAATGGGCTCGGGCCAGCCTACCTAGCTGGCTTTGCCTGGGGATTGCAGCGAGGCTACGGCTACCTTGTAGAGATGGATGCCGATGGGAGTCATCGACCAGAAGATCTTCCTAAGCTGCTTGCCGCTAAGGAACACGCCGATTTGGTTATTGGCTCACGCTGGGTATCAGGTGGTTCGGTTGAAAATTGGCCACTCAGCCGAATTTTAATTTCTCGATGCGGAAACATTTACGCAAACATCATGCTTGGTGCAAAAATCAAAGACATTACGGCTGGGTTTCGGGTTTACAAAGCCAACTTGTTGACATCGCTGAAGTTGAACGAAATCGCCGCCCAGGGCTACTCATTTCAAATAGA
>CANFOX010000018.1 GCA_947448845.1 Microbacteriaceae bacterium
AAACACCAACGAGGCGCAGAACAAGATTTTTTATGCCCAACTTGCGGTGCTGCAGAACACCTCGGCCGACTTAGAACGTCAACGCGCCGAAGGTCTGGCGGCAGAGGCTCGGCAAAATGCCGGCACCTCGAAACCGATTGCGCCAGAGCTCTACTCGGTTGGTGATGCTGACACCGGCAAGGTGAACATCGCCGTCAACTTTGCAAAACAGCAGCTTGGCGAGGCCTATGTGCTTGGCGGCATGGGTCCATCGGTTTGGGATTGCTCGGGAATCACCAAGGCCTCTTATGCGGCAGCCGGCATTTACATTGGCACGCACTCGGCAACCAATCAGTTCAACACCATTGCTTCAGAGCGCCGGCTGGTTCCTCTAAATCAGTGGCAACCAGGTGACCTGATTTGGTATTCGCAGTCTTCTTCGTTCAACGGCGATAAGTATCACGTTGCCATTTACCTCGGCGGCGAAATGATGCTTGAGGCGCCGAACCCTGCCCGCACCGTGCGCATTGTTCCGGTTCGCTACGGCGAACTGTTTCCTTACGCCGGTCGCCCAAGCGCCTAGAGTTGAAGCATGACTGCACCGGTATTTGAACTCATTCGCCATTTCACTGCCCCCGTTGATGTGGTTTTCGACCACTGGACAGATGAGACTCTGCTTCGCCAATGGTGGGGTAACGGAATGCGCCTTGGCTCGTGTGAGGTTGAGCTCGCCCCGGGCGGCCACTTCTTCTATTCAATGTTTATGCCAAACCCGGTCGGTGGCGACGAGGTGGAATTCTTCGGTAAGTGGGATTACTCAGTGGTCGAGGTGCCAAACCGACTCGAGTTCGAAAACTACTTTTCAAACGCCAAGCGCGAGGTAACCCACCACTTTGCGGCTCGCCACTGGCCAGCCAAGGTGCACAACTCGGTAACCTTCGCCGCCAATGGCACCGGTTGCGACATGACCATGCGTTCTTGGCCAAGCGAGGGTCGCCCTGAAGATCTGCAGGCGTTCTACGACGGCTTCGACGGAATGCGCGACGGTTTCGATGGTGTTTTCGTTGCCCTCGATGAGCAACTCAAGCATTACCTTGCTAGCCCAAACGGCTAGTACTCGCAAACCCGCCTAGTGCTTGAAACGCTCGATGGCTTCTTGAATTAGCTTCTCGGCTACATTCTTGCCAGCCCACTCGCCAACTTTTACCCACTTGCCAGGCTCTAGGTCTTTGTAGTGCTCGAAGAAGTGCTTCAGTTCGTTTTTGGTCTGCTCTGGAACGTCGTTGATGTCTTGAATGTGAGCCCAACGTGGGTCTTTGGCGGGAACGCAAACGACCTTCTCGTCGATGCCGCCGTCGTCTTCCATTGGCAAAACACCAACCGGGCGAACCGCAACCACAACACCCGGGTAAACCGGAAACTCGAGAAGCACCAGGGCGTCTAGCGGGTCGCCATCGCCACCGAGGGTGTTATCGAAGTAGCCGTAATCAACCGGGTAAACGAACGGGGTGAACAAAACGCGGTCAAGGTGCACGCGACCGGTTTCGTGATCTACCTCATATTTGTTTCGCGAACCACGTGGAATTTCGATAACGGCTTCGTAAGACATTTGACTCCTAATTAGGCTGGATGCTACAAGGTTACTAAAAGGAGCAAGGTGCCAAACCGCCCAAGACTCACCCCCGCGATGGCCGACGTTCGGCGCGCGGTGCGCGAGCAGCTTGAGTCGCTCGAACTAACCACGGGCGACCTAGTTCTTGCTGCCTGCTCTGGGGGCGCCGACTCACTGGCGCTAGCCGCAGCGCTTGCGTTTGAGGCGCCACGGCTGGGGTTACTTGGCGGTGCGGTGGTTGTTGAGCACGGTTTGCAAGCCGAAACCAAAACCGTGGCAGCCGAAACGGCCGCCGTGCTTCGCGGGCTCGGGCTGAACCCGGTTGAAGTGGTTGAGGTGAAAGTTGGCTCTGCTGGCGGGCCAGAGGCCGCTGCCCGCGATGCTCGCTATGAGGCGCTCACTGCAACCGCACGCAAGGTTGGCGCCAAGTTCGTAATGCTCGGCCACACCCTGAACGATCAAGCCGAAACGGTTTTACTCGGGTTGCATCGAGGCTCTGGCGCCCGCTCGCTTAGCGGCATGGCACCGGTAGCTGGCATTTATTTGCGACCGCTTCTTGGTATCACCCGCCAAACCACCGAAGTGTTCTGCCATGATTCCGGCCTAGAACCTTGGCACGACCCGCAAAACGAAGACCCCGAGTATTCAAGGGTGCGGGTGCGGCGCGAGCTGCTGCCGGCGCTCGAGCAAACCCTTGGTGCTGGCATGCCAGAAGCCCTAGCTCGAACCGCAGAGCAGTTGCGAGAAGATGCCGATTACCTCGAGCAGCAGGCTGCCGAATCTTTTGCCCAGTTCGCCAAGGTGAAACCAAATGCCATCGAGTTGCCCGCGGCGGCTATTGCGGCAGCACCGCGGGCGGTTTCAACGCGGGTGATTAAGCTTGCGCTCGAGAAGTTTGCACCCGCCGTAGCGAGGGTGCACGTGCTTGCCGTTTTAGACCTGGCACTCAACTATCACGGGCAGAAACCGCTGGCACTTCGAGGCGTTAGAGTAGAGCGAAAGGGCCAGACCATTTCGATGGTCAGCACCAAACCGCTAAGACCAGGAGCCTGCTGAGTGCAACCCCAAACCGTAGCCAACGAAATCAGCGAAATCATTGTTACTGGCGAGCAAATTCAAGCGCGCATCGCCGAACTAGCCAAAGAAATCGACGCTGAATACCGAGACAAAAACGTTTTGACCCTAGGCGTTCTAAAAGGCGCTGTCATGTTTATGGCTGACCTTTCTCGTGCCCTAGAAATTCAGGTTCAAATGGACTGGATGGCAGTTTCTTCTTATGGCTCAGGCACCGTTTCGAGCGGTGTGGTTCGCATTCTGAAAGATCTCGATGCCGATGTGATGGGTCGCCACATCCTGATTGTTGAAGACATCATTGACTCTGGTCTCACGCTTTCGTGGTTGGTTCAGAACCTAGAAGCTCGCGGCGCTGCATCGGTTGAAGTTGTTGCCCTGCTTCGTAAGCCAGATGCGGTGAAGGTTGACCTCGATGTGCGCTGGATCGGCTTCGACATTCCAAACGAATTCGTGGTTGGCTTCGGGCTCGACTGGAACGAGCGTTACCGCAACCTCACCGGAGTTGGCATTTTGAAGCCAGAGGTTTACTCGTAGGCTTTATTCCCTCTGCGAACAGCGCGACAGAAATGAAATAAGGTCGCTACCCTTAAGGTTTATTGGGTCAAGGAAGGTACTTTTGCAAAAGAATCTACGTAAGTTGCTCACCGGTCCATTTGTTTGGATTCTGGTGGCCGTCAGCGTTCTACTTATCGGCTCGTCGTTGCTATCAACCGGCGGTTTCAAGCAGGTAGATACCCAATATGGCCTGCAGCTAATTCAGTCGGGTCAGGCAGACACCGTAAAGGTTTACGACTCTGAACAGCGGGTCGATGTCACTTTAATTACCGCGGATGCCAAATACGGCAAAGAGGTTCAGTTCTACTATGTGGCCGCTCGTGGCCGCCAGGTGGTTGACACCATTGCTAACTCGGTTATCAAGAGCGGCTACAACGACGAGGTTCCGAACACCCCTTGGTACCTCGCACTGCTGGGCAGCCTGCTGCCTTTCTTGATCATTGGCGTTATCTTCTGGTTCCTCATGTCGAGCATGCAGGGCGGAAACAGCCGTGTTATGAACTTCGGTAAGTCACGAGCGAAACTTGTTAACAAAGACAACCCAACCGTTACCTTCGCCGATGTTGCCGGTGCCGATGAGGCCATCGAAGAGCTCGAAGAAATCAAAGAGTTCTTGAAAGAGCCACAAAAGTTTCAGGCTGTTGGCGCCAAGATTCCACGCGGCGTTCTGCTTTACGGCCCTCCAGGAACGGGTAAGACCCTGCTTGCTAAGGCAGTTGCCGGTGAAGCCGGCGTTCCGTTCTTCACCATCTCTGGTTCTGACTTCGTAGAAATGTTCGTTGGTGTTGGTGCCAGTCGCGTGCGCGATTTGTTCGAACAGGCCAAAGCCAGCGCCCCGGCCATTATTTTCGTAGACGAAATTGATGCCGTTGGTCGTCACCGCGGTGCCGGCATCGGCGGCGGTAACGACGAGCGCGAGCAGACTTTGAACCAACTCTTGGTTGAAATGGATGGCTTCGACTCGAAGACCAACGTGATTCTGATTGCGGCCACCAACCGCCCAGACATTCTTGACCCAGCACTACTTCGCCCTGGCCGCTTCGACCGCCAAATCGGTGTTTCGGCACCAGATCTGATTGGTCGAGAGCAGATCTTGAAGGTTCACTCCAAGGGCAAGCCAATGGCAGATGATATCGATTTGAGCACCGTGGCTCGACGCACCCCAGGTTTCACCGGTGCCGATTTGGCAAACGTTCTCAACGAAGCGGCGTTACTCACCGCGCGCTCGAACCTCAAGCAAATCACGGCTCCGATGATCGATGAAGCCATCGACCGCGTTATTGGTGGCCCGCAGAAGAAGTCTCGCCTCATGCAAGACCAAGAGCGACTAAACACCGCCTACCACGAGGCTGGTCACGCTCTGGTTGCGGCATCGCTTCACAACACTGACCCGGTAAGCAAGATCACCATCTTGCCTCGCGGCCGTGCCCTTGGTTACACCATGGTGCTTCCGCTTGAAGATCGTTACTCGGTTAGCCGCAACCAGCTTCTCGACCAGATTGCCTATGCAATGGGTGGCCGCGTGGCAGAAGAAATCGTGTTTCACGACCCAACCACTGGCGCCTCGAACGACTTCGAGAAAGCTAGCTCGATTGCTCGCCAAATGGTTACCCAATATGGCATGAGCGAAGTTGTTGGTGCGGTTTCGTTCGGCGGCGGTGGCGAAGTTTTCATTGGCCGCGATATGGCTCAGCAGCGTGACTACAGCGAGGTGACGGCTCAGGCTATCGACGCCGAAGTTCGCCGCATTGTTGAGGCAGCTCACGACGACGCCTACAAGGCCATCAACCTAAACCGCAAGGTTCTCGACGCCCTTGCCAAAGAGCTTATGGAACGCGAAACCTTGAACGCTGAAGACATCGCCAAGATCTTCAAGCCGCTGAAGAAGTTGCCAAAGCGCCCGGTTTGGCTGTCGAGCAAGAAGCGCCCGCTTTCTAACATTGCGCCGATTGCTATTCCAACAAAGCGCGTTGCTGCCTTTGAAAAGCCGGCCGCAGCGAAGAAGGTTGCTACCCGCAAAGTTGCCGCCAAACCGGCCGCTAAGCCTCGCGCAGTAAAGCCACCAAAGGCAAAATAGTGGTTGACCAAAAGCGGGTGGCCGCAGCGGTTGCCGAACTTTTGGCTGCCATTGGTGAAGACCTTGGGCGTGAAGGCTTAGCCAACACCCCTCAAAAGGTGGCTGAGTCTTACGCCGAACTGTTCAAGGGTGTCGGCATTGATGCTGCAACCGCGCTTGACGAAACCTACCCCGCCGAAAATTCAGCCGTGGTGGTAATGACCGGAATCGATGCCATTTCTATGTGCGAGCATCACCTGCTTCCTTTCACCGCCAAGGTTGACATTGCCTACCTGCCTGGCGCTCGAATCGTTGGCCTCGGTCGCCTACCAAAACTGGTAGACCTACTTGCCTCGCGCCCGCAAATTCAAGAGCGCCTTACGGCGCAGATTGCCGATGCCATTGAAACCAGCTTGGCTGCCAAAGCCGTTCTAGTTCGGGTTCAGGCAAAACACGACTGCGTTGCGGTTCGTTCGCTTCGGCAGCAAGACGCCAAAATCGTGACCCTCGAAGCCCGCGGCCTTTACCTAGAAGAAGCCGCTCGCCAAGAAGCGTTGAATCTGATTTCGCAATGAAACAGCGGCCACTAATCATGGGGGTTTTGAACCTCACCCCCGATTCCTTCAGCGATGGCGGTCAGTTCATTGAGACGAACCTTGCCCTGGCGCAGTCAAAACTCATGATCGACCAGGGTGCAAACATCATCGACATTGGCGGCGAAAGTACCCGCCCGGGCGCCGAGCGCGTGCCACCAGAGCAAGAGCAAAAGCGCGTGCTTCCCGTAATCGAAGCCCTGGTAGCCGCTGATTGGTTTGCGGCATCCAATGTGAAAATCAGCATCGACACCATGAATTCGGTAACCGCCGTGGCCGCCATTGCTGCCGGAGCTCAGATTGTGAATGATGTTTCTGGCGGATTGGCCGACCCAAAAATGCACAAGGCAGTTGCGGCCACCAACGCCACCTACGTTCTTAGCCACTGGCGCGGGTTCAGTAAAGACATGCACACCTATGCCGAATATGAAGACGTTGCTAAAGATGTTGCTGCCGAACTTGCCGAACAGGTAGCCGTGGCGGTTGCCAATGGCATTGGTCGCGACCGAATCGTTATAGACCCTGGCCTTGGATTCTCTAAAGACCAAGCGCAGAACTGGCAGATGGTGGCTCGATTAGACGAACTCGAAAAGCTTGGGTTGCCCATTTTGGTTGGCGCCTCAAGAAAGCGTTTTATTGCCGGCGTGCTCGACTCAGAACCCGGCGCAGAAGTTAGCAACGAGCGTCGCGACGTTGCCACCGCCGTGCTTACCGCACTAATCATGCAGCGCAAGCTTTGGGGGGTTCGGGTGCACAACGTGCAGGCCACCGCCGATGCCATGGCGATGGTTGAGGCACTCGAAGTTGCAACCCCCAAAACTAAAGAGCAGAGTTAAACCGTGCAGCACAAAATCAAAATCACCGGCCTTAGGGTTTTTGCGCACCATGGGGTTTTCGATTTCGAACGCCAAAACGGGCAAGACTTTTACATTGACGCCAGCATTTGGGTCAACGGCGACAAGGCGGCATTCAACGACGACCTGCGTTTCACCGCTCATTACGGAGATCTCGCCAAGGCAATCGTTGAGAACGTGAAGGGTGAACCGGTAGACCTTATTGAAACCCTGGCGCAGCGGCTGCTCGACTTGGCGTTGAACTTCGGTGGCGGCATAGTTACCAAAGCTAAAATCACGGTGCATAAACCCGATGCCCCAATTCTTTATGAGTTTCAAGACGTTTCGGTAACCGTGAAAGCCCGGCGTGATGCCTAAGGCACGCAAAGCGGTGCTGGCCCTTGGTGGAAACCTTGGCGACCGCCAGGCAACGCTCGACTCTGCGGTTGCGGCCCTAAGAGACCACGAGGGCCTTCGAGTAACCTCGGTGTCACCGTTCGTTGAGTCAGTAGCACTAACCGAGGCCGGGCTCGACAGTTCGATGCCGAGTTACCTAAATGCGGTAGTGCTGGTGGAAACCACCTTGAAGCCGAAACAACTTCTTGAAGCCGTTCGCCAAATCGAAAGCGATCACGGCCGAGTTCGGGTTGAGCGCTGGGGTTCAAGAACCTTGGATGTCGACATCATCACCTATCAGGGCGTTTTGAAAAGTTCAAAAAAACTCACGCTGCCTCACCCGCGAGCCGCAGAGCGCGCATTCGTTTTGGTGCCCTGGCTAATGGCAGACCCGGCAGCCATTTTGCCCGGTTACGGTTCGGTGGCGCGGCTGGTAGAAGATTTGAGCGAAGAGGTTCGGGTGGTGGCATGAAACCAACGCGAATTCTGAACTTGATAGTTACGGCTGCCATTGCCATGCTCAGCGCTCTGGTGCTTGCCAGAATTCTGATTGGCCGCGGGTTTCCACTTCCAGATTTTCCGCGATCAATGCTTATTACACTTCCAACCATCGCCGTGGTCGTTGCCATTTTGGGCATTCCAATGTTTCGCTACCGCAGGGCGCTGAAAGATTTAGCCGAGAAGAAAACTTCCGCTCGCCCAAAGCGCCCAGATTCGTTTTACGCGGTGCGCGTTGTGGTGCTTGCCAAGGCTGCCGCCATGGCAGGGGCACTGTTCTTTGGTTGGCTGCTCGGCGTGATCATGGTTCAGCTTTCTACGCCGGTTTCGCTCTGGCAGCGCTCTGCCAACAATCTTGCCGGGGTTGCAGCATCTTTGGTTTTGATCGTGGTTTCGGTTTTGGTTGAACGAGCCTGCCGTTTACCCGAAGACACCGATGCCCCTGATTCTGAGGCGGCTCCGGCTTGAGCCAGGCTGGAAGGTTGAGCGTTGGCATTATTGGCGCTGGCCCAGTTGGAGTAATCGTTGGTAAGGCGCTAGCCAATGCTGGGCATCAACTGGTTGGCGTGAGCGCTGTTTCAGAGAAAAACATTGAGCGCCTCGAAGCACTGCTGCCAGAGGTTCCCCTGTTAGACGTAGCCCGAATTATAGAGAGCGCCGATCTGGTGCTTATGGCTATTCCGGCTGACGAACTCATTGCCGCAGTGGCGGGTTTCGCCGAGGCAAAACTTTGGCGCCAGGGCCAACTGGTAGTGCACACCGCCGGTGAATACGGTTACTCGGTGCTAAGCCCAGCGGCTTCGCAGGGCGTGATTCCCATAGCCATTCACCCGGCCATGCGTTTCACCGGCACCTCGATTGACCTCGACCGCATGCGCGAGAGCCACTTCGCGGTGAACGCCCCAAATGTTGCCCTGCCGATTGCCGAGGCACTTGTGCTTGAGATGGGCGGCGAGCCCATGGTTGTGTCAGAGCAAAACCGCGCTGCCTACTTCGAGGCTTATTCGGTGGCAAGCAGTTTTTCTGCCATGGTGGTGAGCCAGGCCATCGGTTTGCTAGAAGAAATCGGGGTAAACGACCCGCGCGCGGTGGTTGCGCCAATTGTGCGCAGCGCGGTTGAACAGGCGCTCGCCGAGGGCCACGTGCCACTCGACCCAGATGGTTTGCTTGGCTAATGCGAGTTGCTAAAACCAACGCCGAACTGCACGCGGCGCTCGCCGAAGTTGACGGCAAAACTGTGGCTTTCGTGCCAACCATGGGCGCCTTGCATGCCGGCCATCTCTCGCTGGTTGCCCAGGCTAAAACTAAAGCGCAGGTAGTTGTTCTTTCGATTTTCGTGAACCCGCTGCAGTTTGCCGCTGGTGAAGATCTTGAGAAGTACCCTCGCCCGATCGAAGCCGACCTAGCCGCTGCCGAGACTGCTGGTGTCGACATTGTTTTCAACCCGAGCGTTGAAGAAATTTACCCACCCACTCAGGGCATGCAGCAAGAAAAAGCTGGCCCAATAGGCGAAGTTCTAGAGGGCTTAGGTCGCCCGGGCCACTTCGACGGCATGCTCACGGTGGTGGCCAGGCTGTTCGATTTGGTGCAACCAGACTTCGCCATCTTCGGGGCAAAAGATGCTCAACAGTTGTTTCTGGTTCGGCAACTGGCGAGCCGTCGCAATGCGGCAGGGCGGCATCCGCTTCAAATTATTGAGGCAGAAACGGTTCGCAATGAAACCGGGTTAGCGCTTTCGAGTCGCAATCAATACCTCAGCGCCGAGCAGCTGGAAACCGCTCTGGTGCTAAATCGTGCCCTGCTCGAGGGAGCCACCGAAGAAACCCCAATGGCAACGCTCGACGCAGCAACCGCGGTGCTTAGAACCAGCCCAAAGGCTAAACTTGAGTATCTAGCGCTGGTTGAAGACGAAACGTTTATGCCAGTTTCAGAAGATTTTCACGGTAAGGCTCGATTACTGGTGGCCGCCAAGGTTGGCGAAACCAGGCTTATCGACAACCTGCCCGTTTATTACTAGGAGCATCATGAGCGAGGCCGAAGAGTTCGAAGCCGACCTGCCCGAGCAGATTGCGGTTCGCCTTGCCAAGCGCGAGCAGATTTTAGAAAGCGGCGAGGCCTACCCGGTTTCACTGCCCATCAGCCACACCATCGCCGAGGTAAAGGCCAAGTACCCAAATCTTGAGGCGGATGTCGCAACCGGCGAATCGGTTGGAATTGCCGGCCGCATCATGTTCTTGCGCAACACCGGAAAACTCTGCTTTGCCGCGCTGCAGGCAGGCGATGGTGAGCGAATTCAGGCCATGATCAGTCTCGACAAGGTTGGTGAAGAGCGCCTCGATCAGTGGAAGAGCTGGGTTGACCTTGGCGACCACATTTTTGTTGCCGGCGAGGTTATTTCTTCGAAGCGCGGCGAGCTAAGCATTCTTGCCGACAACTGGCAAATGGCCGCCAAGACCATTCGCCCGCTGCCGAACCTGCACAACGAACTGGGTGAAGAGTTTCGGGTTCGCCACCGTTACATCGACCTGATTGTTCGAGACCGCGCCCGCGAGGTTGTTCAAATTCGCGCTCAGGTAATGAAATCGCTGCGCAACACTTTCGACCAAGAGCGCTTCACCGAAGTTGAAACCCCAATGCTGCAGACCATTCACGGTGGGGCATCGGCGCGCCCCTTCAAAACTCACTCGAATGCTTTCGACACCGAATTGTTCTTGCGAATCGCGCCAGAGCTCTTTTTGAAGCGCGCCGTGGTTGGCGGCATCGACCGGGTTTTCGAAATCAACCGCAACTTTAGAAACGAGGGCGCCGACCGCACTCACAGCCCTGAGTTTGCAATGCTTGAGGCCTACCAGGCTTATGGCGATTACAACTCGATTGCCGATCTCACTCAGCGCCTCATTCAAAACGCAGCCCAAGATGTTTTCGGAACCCAGGTGGTTAAGTTTGAAGATGGAACCGAAAACGACCTCTCTGGAAACTGGCCGCGCATCTCGATGTTCGAGTCGCTCAGTGAGGCCAGTGGTGTGCTGGTTACACCAGAAACTGACATCGAAATTTTGAAGAAATTGGCAAAGTCGGTAGACATCGAAATCGACCACCCACTGCACGGCAAATATGTTGAAGAGCTGTGGGAACACTTTGTAAAGGCCAAGCTCGAGAAGCCAACCTTTGTGATTGATTTTCCAGTTGACACCTCACCGCTCACCCGCAATCACCGCTCTAAAGAGGGCGTTGTTGAAAAGTGGGATCTCTACATCCGTGGTTATGAACAAGCCACCGGTTATAGCGAGCTGGTAGACCCAGTAATTCAGCGCGAGCGATTCATCGAGCAGGTTACTCTAGCCGCAGCCGGCGACCCAGAAGCCATGAAGCTCGACGAAGAGTTCTTGAAAGCCCTCGAGTTCGGCATGCCACCATCGGGTGGAATGGGAATGGGCATCGACCGCCTGCTCATGAGCCTTACCGGCCTGGGCATTCGCGAAACCATCATGTTTCCGTTGGTGAAGTAAATGACCGTTTGGCAGTGGCTTGGCGACGCCTTCGTATCGCTGATTCCCCCCATTCTGGTTGGGCTTATCTTCTGGGTGATTATGCGCTCGATCTTGCGAGCCGATGCCACCGAGCGCAAGGTTTACGCCGAGATTGAAGCCGCCGAGCGCGCCAAACTTGAAAGAACTAAGAATTCGAAAAACCAAACGGATGCCGCCAAGGGCAAATAACGCCGCCAACTGCTCTATTGCCAACAGCGAACAAGCCACAAATGGCGCCGCCGAAGTTTTACCATCCTTATAGACAACTGTGACCGACAGTTGTTGCCCTCGGGGGCGAAGGAGTAAAAATGTTCGAGAAATTCACCGACAAGGCTCGCCGCGTTGTGGTTTTGGCTCAAGAAGAAGCCAAGTTGTTGCACCACAACTACATTGGCACCGAGCACATTCTGCTCGGGCTCATTCACGAGGGTGAAGGCGTTGCCGCCAAGGCTCTCGAGTCGCTGAACATCTCGCTCGAGTCGGTTCGCGAGCAGGTTCAAGAGATCATCGGGCAGGGGCAGCAGCCACCTACCGGTCACATTCCGTTCACCCCTCGCGCCAAGAAGGTGCTCGAACTTTCACTTCGCGAAGCACTTCAGCTGGGTCACTCATACATTGGCACCGAGCACCTGCTGCTTGGCCTTATTCGCGAGGGTGAGGGCGTTGCCGCTCAGGTGCTAACCAAGTTAGGCGCAGACACCAATCGCGTGCGCCAGCAGGTTATTCAGCTGCTCTCAGGTTTTCAGGGTAAAGAAACCGTCAACGTTGGGGGCGAAGCTGCTCAAGTTCAAAAGGGCTCGCAGATTCTCGACCAATACGGCCGCAACCTCACTCAGGCCGCAGCCGATGGCAAGCTAGACCCGGTTATTGGTCGCGAGCGCGAAATCGAGCGCGTAATGCAGATTCTTTCTCGCCGCTCGAAGAACAACCCGGTTCTCATTGGTGAGCCTGGCGTTGGTAAAACCGCCGTGGTTGAGGGTCTAGCCCAAGCCATTGTTCAGGGCAACGTGCCAGAAACCCTGAAGGGCAAGCAGCTTTACACTCTCGACCTGGGCGCACTAATTGCCGGAAGCCGCTACCGCGGTGACTTCGAAGAGCGCCTCAAGAAGGTAACCAAAGAGATTCGCACCCGCGGCGACATCATCACCTTCATCGACGAAATTCACACCCTGGTTGGCGCCGGTGCTGCCGAGGGTGCCATCGATGCGGCATCCATTTTGAAGCCACTGTTGGCTCGCGGCGAACTGCAAACCATTGGCGCCACCACGCTAGATGAATACCGCAAATACTTCGAGAAGGATGCCGCCCTAGAGCGACGCTTTCAATCGATTCAGGTGAACGAGCCTACGCTGCCTCACGCCATCAACATCTTGAAGGGTTTGCGCGACCGCTACGAGGTTCACCACAAGGTTTCCATCACCGACAGCGCTCTGGTTGCCGCGGTAAATCTTTCTGACCGCTACATTTCTGATCGCCAGCTGCCAGACAAGGCCATCGACCTTATCGACGAAGCCGGTGCCCGTCTGCGCCTCTCGATTCTCTCTTCGCCCCCAGAGCTTCGCGAAATCGAAGAAAAGATTGTTGCCGTTCGCGTTGAAAAAGAAAAGGCCATCGAAAATCAAGACTTCGAAGCCGCTGCCATCAAACGCGACGAAGAGAAGAAGCTTGGCATCGAGCGCGTGAAGCTTGAGAAACAGTACCGTGCTGGCAATGTTCGTGCGCAAGGCGTTGTTGACGAGGGTCTAATCGCCGAGGTGCTTGCCCAGGCCACCGGAATTCCGGTTTACAAGCTAAGCGAAGAAGAAAGCGCCAAGTTGGTCTTTATGGAGGCCGAACTTCACAAGCGTGTGATTGGCCAAGAAGATGCCATCGCTGCGCTTTCGAAGACTATTCGTCGCCAGCGTGCCGGGCTCAAAGACCCGAAGCGCCCAAGCGGTTCGTTCATTTTCGCAGGCCCTACCGGTGTTGGTAAAACCGAGTTGGCCAAGGCGCTCGCCGAGTTCCTGTTCGACGACGAAGACGCATTGATCTCGCTTGACATGTCGGAATATGGCGAGAAGCACACTGCAAGCCGCCTGTTCGGTGCCCCTCCGGGCTACGTAGGCTTCGACGAGGGCGGCCAGCTAACCGAAAAGGTTCGCCGCAAGCCGTTCTCGGTGGTGCTTTTCGATGAGATCGAAAAGGCTCACCCAGACATTTTCAACTCGCTACTTCAGATTCTCGAAGAGGGCCGCCTCACCGATGGTCAGGGTCGCGTCATCGACTTCAAGAACACCGTCATCATCATGACCACCAACCTGGGTGCCCGCGACATCTCTCGCGGAGCCATGGGTTTTGCGTTAGAAGACGGCGGCCAGAGTTCTTACGAGCTCATGAAGAGCAAGGTCAACGAAGAACTCAAGAAGAACTTCAGGCCAGAATTCTTGAACCGTGTTGATGAAACCATTGTGTTCCCTCAACTGACCAAAGAAGAACTGCGTCAGATTGTTGACCTGTTCATCAAGCGTCTTGGTTACCGCCTTGAAGATCGCGACACCTCGATTGAGCTCACCCAGGCTGCGAAAGATCGCCTGATTGAGATCGGCTTCGACCCAACGCTTGGAGCTCGCCCGCTGCGTCGAGCCGTTCAACGCGAAATCGAAGATCGCCTCAGCGAGAAGATTCTTCACGGCGAGCTGCCAAGCGCCAGCCACGTGAACGTCGACTACGTTGGCGAAGAGTTCGTGTTCGAAGCCAAGTCAAGGGTTCACGAGTCGGTTTAGGCCACTGCACCCGCTGACGCGGCAAATGAGTAGCATTTAGGCATGACCACTGCAAATGTTTTGGTGCGCTCGGCAACCACTGCCGATGTGCCATCCATTTGGGCGCTTCGTGAACCGTTGATTGAAAAACGAGTTCTACTTGGCCGTGAGCTGGTTGAAATCTATGAATCGGTGCAAGAACTTATGGTTGCCGTTTCACCTGATGGTCATGTGCTTGCCTGCGGGGCGCTGCACGTTATGTGGAAAGATCTAGCCGAGGTGCGCTCGCTGGTGGTTTCAGAAACAGCACGTGGGCTTGGCCTCGGAAGCAAAATCGTTGAGGGCCTGCTGGCGCGAGCCAAAGCCCTCGGAATAAAACGAGTATTCTGCCTCACCTTCGAAACCGGCTTTTTCGAAAAACTTGGCTTTGAGGTTATCGATGACACTCCGGTTGACGCCGAAACCTATGCCGAAATGGTTCGCTCTAGCGACGAAGGTATCGCAGAGTTTCTTGACCTTGCCCGCGTGAAGCAAAACACGCTTGGCAACTCACGCATGCTTAAACTGCTCTAAAAGGTAGCCTCGGCTTAGATTTAAGCCATGAACGCACCAACCCCGCAACAGATTTATCGAAGACGCCGTGCCCTAGCTCTAGCGGTGTTACTGCTGGTGGTTGGTTTGGTTTGGTGGGGCATCTTTGTGATGCGCGCCGATACCGGCGGTAAAGCCAGTGACCCGAAAGCCACTCAAGCGCAAAGCGGTCCAATTGTTGCCTGCACCAGCGGGGCCGTTACAGTTACCGCTTTCATCGGTAACGGCAGCGTTTCTCAAACTCAGTTTGCCAAAGGAATGATTCCTAAACTTTGGTTCAGCCTCACCAATAACTCGAAGCGTGCCTGCACCTTTGAAGCAGGTGCAATTGGCCAGTTCTACACAATCACCACCGGCCCAGACACGGTTTGGCAGTCGAAAGATTGCGATCGCACTGGGGATGTATCGGCTGTTGTCACCCTTCAGCCTCACCAAACTCTGACCAGCCCGCCAAGCGATTGGTTTCGAGTGAAATCTTCAAGCACCGGATGTGGAGAGGGTCAGTCACCGGTTATTGCCGGTGGCGCCAGCTATCACCTTTCGGTGACCGTAAACAATGTGAAGTCGGCAAACGACGTTCAGTTTGTGCTCAACTAGAGAGCACTAACCAGAGCGGCTCGCAACTCTTTGGCTGCGCTATCGATGCACTTGGTATAGCCAAGGCGTTTGGCTTCATTGGTGCGCAACTTATGATTTGACACTGGCCGAATTTCACCAGCCAAACTGACTTCGCCGAATGCTACGTAATCGTGGGCGATGGGCCGATCTTTTACCGCCGATGCAATGGCTAGTGCAATAGCCAAGTCGCTGGCTGGTTCGGTGAGGCGAACCCCTCCAACAGTTGAAACGTAAACATCATGGTCGCTCAACTTGATGCCGGCTCGGCGCTCAAGCACCGCAAGCAACATGGCAACTCGTGAGGCGTCAACCCCGTTGGTTACTCGCCGCGGTTGCGGGGCGTTGGTTTTCACAACTAAAGCCTGAACCTCGGCAATTAGGGCGCGGCGACCCTCAACGGTTACCGTCACGCAGGTGCCAGAGGTGCTTGCCTCGGTTCGCGAAAGAAACAGCGTGCTTGGGTCTTTCACCTCAACAATGCCAACCTCGGTCATTTCGAAGCAACCAATCTCGTCGGTTGGGCCAAAGCGATTCTTCAGCGAACGCACAAACCGAAGCGCGGTCTGGCGATCGCCCTCGAAGTGGCAAACGACATCTACCAGGTGTTCTAAAACCCGAGGGCCGGCGATGCCGCCATCTTTGGTTACGTGACCAACCAAAATCACCGGAATGCCGGTTTCTTTGGCAACGCGAATGAGGTTGGCTGCTACCTCACGTATTTGGCTGGGCATTCCGGCCGCGCCATCTATTTCTGAGGTTGAAATGGTTTGCACGGAATCAACTATCAGTAATGCTGGCTGCACCGATTGAATGTGACCAAGAAGGCCAGCCAAGTCGGTTTCACTCGCCAAAAACAAGCTGTCGTGCAGGGCGTTGGTGCGTTCTGCTCGCAAACGAATTTGCCCAACCGATTCTTCGCCGCTGGCATAGAGCACGCGCTTGCCGGTTTCGGCAGCCTTCGCCGCAACCTCGAGCAGCAGAGTTGACTTGCCAACGCCAGGTTCGCCCGAAAGCAATATGACTGCGCCTGGCACCAGCCCACCACCAAGCACGCGGTCGAACTCGCCAATTTGGGTAGACCATGAAACCGAGTCGAGCATTGAAATTTCGGTGATAGGGCGAGCTCGAGAGTCTTCTGAAATCTTTACCGGTTTGATGGCTCGACCAGAACCAAGCCCACGGGCATCGGAAACTTCGCGAAGGGTATCCCAGCTTTGACAGCTGCCACACTGGCCAACCCACTTAGGGGTGCTCCAGCCGCAATCGGTGCATGAATACTGTGTTTTGGGCGCTGCCATTTCGAACCTACCTTTGACTCGACACTATCGGCAACCACTGGCAAACCAGCCCTAAGCCTAGACTTGGGTTGTGAAAAACCTTAGAGTGGCCGTGCTTGGTAGCGGATCAATGGGCGGAGCCATCATCGATGGTTTGCTCTCGGATGGCTTTCAGCCAGACCAAATCACTGTCACCACCCAAAGTGAAGGTTCGGCGGCTAAATGGCGCGCGAAGAAAGTTATCTCGCTGGCGGCCGAAACTGAACCAACCGCAAATGCATCGGCAGTGACCGGGGCCAACTTGGTTTTAGTTGCCGTGAAACCGGCATACGTTGTGCAAGTTCTGAAAGAGGCAGCCGAAAACCTTTTGCCCGATGCTCTGATTATTAGTGTTGCGGCTGGAATCACAACGGCAGCAATGGAAGCCGTTGTTCCCGAATCCGTTTCGGTGATTCGAGCCATGCCAAACACCCCGAGTGTGATTGGCCTTGGCATGACCGGAATCGCCGCGGGTTCGAGGGCCTCGGCCGCAGCGCTTGATGTTGCCGAACAACTTTTTGGCAAGGTTGGCAAAACCCTGGTGCTGCCCGAGAACCAGATCGACGCTTTGAGCACAATTTCTGGCTCTGGCCCAGCTTATGTTTTCTATTTGGTTGAGCAACTGGTGGAAGCTTCAGAGAATCTAGGCTTCGATAAACAGACCGCAACTTTGTTGGTTGCAGAAACCTTCAGGGGTGCCAGCGAATATCTAGTAGCTAGCGGCCGCGAGGCAGCCGAGCTTCGGGCCCAGGTTACTAGCCCCAACGGCACAACCATGCGCGCCATTGCCGAACTAGAAAAGCTTGAGCTGGCCAAAGGTTTTGAAATCGCCCTGAATGCTGCCCTCACTAGAGCCCGCGAGCTGGCTGCCGGTTAGGCCGAAGCCACAAGTTTCTCGAGAGGAATCAGCCCGCTCAGCATTTCGAGCACCACCTGGTTCCACTCTTCATCGGCAACCGGAGTGGCGTCTACCTCTGAAATGGCGCGGCCAATAATCATGCCGAGCCCATTAATAGAAACCGCTCGTGCCGAAAGATTGTTCTTTATAAACCCGAGAGCCTGAAGTCTTTCGATGGAAACCGCTAGTCGATCAATGAGTTCGGTTTGCACCTTGGTAAGGGCGGCTTGAAGGGCTGGGCGCCCCATAATGCTTCCCAGAATTGAGACCCTGTGAAGTGCCAGATTCTCACCCCAGTGCTGATTAATTAGCTCTCGCAAGTTATTGGTGTCTTGCGTTAGTTGCGTAATGTCAGAAATGGAATCCAGCCAGGTCACTAGGGTCTCAAGATCTCTGCGAAAACCCTTAGTAAAGGTGTCGACATAGGCCGCGAGAATCAAACCCTCGCGGTTGCCGAAGTGGTGATAGATCGAACCAATAGAAACACCGGTGGCTGTCGAAAGCTCTTGAATTCGAACCTTGCCCTCGCCCTGTTCGGCAAGAATGTTGGCCGCCGCTACCACCACCGTGTCAATGGTTTCTTGGCCGCGTTGCTGTTTGGCTTCGGGAAGCCCCTTGGTATTTTTTGAAGCCCGCATACTCAAAGTCTAGAAGACTTTGCTATTTTTTGGAAATGGGTTTGCGGGCAACCTTGGCGGCTGGCTTGCGGTCTTTAGCGTTAATAACCATCAGCAACACCACGGCTAGCAGCATTCCCAAGAACTCGGCGATTATGGTCAGAGTCTGATCGGTGAAACTGTGGCCGGCGAAGATTAGCGCGAGGCTCACCGCTGGGTTTGCCTGAGCACCGGTTTGCGTGAAAGTGCCAGCGGCGAAAACCCAAAGGGCAACGGCCACCCAAATGATGTTGTCACGCTTGGTAATTACTAGCTGGGCGATGAGAGCAACTAAGCCAGCGGTGGCAAGCACTTCGCCGCCAAGTTGCGGTACGAGGTTTGCCGCAGACTGCCCGCCGTAGTGCAAGGTGCCGCCCCAGATCGCGATGCCTACCCACGCCCCTGCGAGGCCGCCGAGTAACTGCGCGAGAATGTAGCCAAGAAGACTCTTGAGGTCTAGCGCCTTGGTTGAGTAAAAGTAAACCGAAACCACCGGGTTGAAGTGCCCACCGCTAACCGGTCCGAAAAGCAAAATCATGAGCCCAAGTGCCAGCGCCAAACTGGCTTGACGCAGCGGGCTTCCTGCCGCGTTGGCACCAACAATGGCGGTTAGAAAAACTGTGG
>CANFOX010000019.1 GCA_947448845.1 Microbacteriaceae bacterium
ACCGTGATTGGATTCGATGATTTCATGCGCGATTCGCGTAACAGACCGACCAATGTCGTCTTTTGAAAAGACTGCGCGTGTAGGCACGCTCGCCTCCTTCTCCGCCTCTCAGTGCGGTTTTAAAGGAATGAACTTTAGAAAAGTCTATTGTAAGAAAATCTAAATTGCGGCTTTGGTGCTCGAGATTTGATTCAATACGCCATTAATGAACGCACTGGAATCGTCGGTTGAAAACTCTTTGGCAAGCTCTACAGCCTCAGAAATCGCAACTGCATCTGGCACTTCGACATTAAAGAGAATTTCCCAGGTAGCCACTCGCAAAATTGCCCGATCAAGAGTAGGCATTCTTTCGATTTTCCATTGATGTGAGGCTATTTCTATGGCGTCATCAATTTGTTCGTAGTTTTCAACGACACCCTCGACAACCCTGCGTGCATAATCAAAGATTTCTTCTTGATTTTGCCTATCTGACACCGATTTCTCTGTGGTTTCAAGAAGTTCGATCGGGTTCAGTTTTCGAAGATCGGCGGCAAAAACTGCGTCTACCGCGCGCTTACGCGCCTTTGTGCGAGCACTCACCGTTAGTCGGTTACGCGGCCAAGGTAATCACCGGTTCTGGTATCTACCTTTACTTTGGTGCCCTGTTCAACAAATAGTGGAACCTGAATCTGCTTGCCGGTTTCAACCGTTGCAGGCTTGGTTCCCCCGCTGGAACGGTCACCCTGAAGCCCCGGTTCCGTGAAGGTAATCTCAAGAATCACAGACGCCGGTAATTCAACGTAAATCGGATTGTCTTGATAAATGGCGACGGTGGCATTTTGATTTTCAAGAAGATAATCGGTGGCATCGCCCATCGTCTCAGCCGGAATAGAAACTTGATCGTAGTTGGTGAGATCCATAAAAACGAAGCCAGAACCGTCGTTGTAGAGATATTGCATCTCGCGCTTGTCAACGCTAGCCGTTTCAACTTTTACACCGGCGTTGAAGGTTTTGTCGACTACTTTGCCGGTAAGTACATTCTTCAACTTAGTTCTTACGAAAGCCGGCCCCTTGCCAGGTTTTACGTGCTGAAACTCAATTACGGTCCAGAGTTGACCTTCAATGTTAAGTACGAGACCGTTTTTTAGGTCGTTACTGGTCGCCATGATGCCTCTTCGTTTTTGTTTGGTTTACAGCAAGTTTAGTGCAGGTGCTAAGCGCTGAGCAGGCGTAATGCGGCCAAATACGAGTTAATACCGAATCCTGCAATTACTCCGGTTGCTATTCCGCTGATTACAGAAGTGTGTCGAAACTCTTCTCTTGCATGCGGGTTGCTTAGGTGAACTTCGATAAGTCGGTTTCCACCTTTTGTGACCAATGATGCCGCATCTCTAACCGCATATGAATAGTGAGTGAAGGCAGCTGGGTTTAGAATCACGTCTTGCTTTTCGTCGACAGCTTCGTGAAGCCAACCGATTAGTTCAGCTTCGTCGTCTGTTTGCCTAACTTCGCAATCGATTTCAAATTGATTTGCCAATTGCTCAACCTTTTTGACAAGGTCAACGTAGCTCAGGGTGCCGTAAATGTCTGGTTCCCTTGAACCCAATCGACTCAGGTTTGGGCCATTTAGAACTAAAACAGACATGGAATAAGGTTAGCGATTATTTCGAAACTTCTTGATAAGCAGCAAACAGAAGTTCTGGGGCCGGCGCCGTCAGTACTGCCGGATGCCCAATTGAATCAAGAACAATGAATCTCAGATTGTCGCCACGCGCCTTTTTATCGCGCTGCATAGTGGCTAAAAGCTCCGGCCAACTACCTGCTAAATATTCGATCGGTAATCCAAGCAGGTTAAAGATGCTTCGATGGCGATCCACTGTCTTTGAATCAAGCTCTCCAGCAAGTTGAGCCAATTCGGCAGCAAAAACCATGCCTATTGAAATAGCTGCTCCGTGACGCCATTTATAACGTTCGGCGTGCTCAATGGCGTGCCCTAGTGTGTGCCCGTAGTTCAAGAATTCCCGAATACCGGTTTCTTTGAAATCCTCAGAAACCACTTTGGCCTTTATCGCAATAGACCGGCATACCAAATCAAAGAATTCACCGGATGTTGGATTGGTGGCTAACTCAACATCCCGTTCGATGATTTCGAGAATCTCTTCGTCTGAAATAAAGCCATATTTCACAACCTCTGCGAAACCAGCCAAAATATCAAAACGTGGCAAAGTTGCTAAGGTTTCGAGGTCTACTAAAACAAGATGAGGTGCGTAAAACGAACCAACAAGGTTCTTGCCTTCAACTGTATTGATGGCAGTTTTACCGCCTATTGCGGCATCAACCATTGCCAATAATGTGGTTGGAATTTGAATGAGCTTGATGCCTCGTAGCCAAGTAGCAGCGATGAAACCAGCTAGGTCAGTTGTTGCTCCCCCGCCAAGTCCGATAATGGCATCAGTGCGCGTGAAATTGCTTTTTCCGAGAATTTCCCAGAGGTAACTCGCAACCGCAATTGATTTCGACTCTTCGCCATCTGGCACTGCAGCAATAGCTGTTTTGTAACCCTTGGAATTTAGTTCATCGAGAAGGGCTTCGGCACTTGCAGTCAAGGCTTCAGGGTGAACTATTAGTACTTGATTCACCTGTGAGCCCAAGCCTGTTGCCACTTCATGCAAAAGGTTGCGGCCAACCACAATCTCATAGCCTTGAGTGCCAGCTACCTGAATACGTCTATTCACCAACAAGCTCCTCAATTTTTGAAACAATCGCCTTGAGCGGAAGGTTGCTTGTGTCAATTTCGTGCCTGGCCACCATCCGGTAAAGATCTTTTCTCTCGTTGTAAATTTTTTGCCAATCCGCAAACCCGTTTTTCAAAAGCGGTCTTTTGGTTCCTTGAAGACGGTTCTGCATATGTTTTCCGTCAGT
Organism: Microbacteriaceae bacterium; assembly: GCA_947448845.1. Taxonomy (GTDB): domain Bacteria; phylum Actinomycetota; class Actinomycetes; order Actinomycetales; family Microbacteriaceae; genus Rhodoluna. Next base: position 2,902 of record CANFOX010000019.1, read on the forward strand.
AGACAGGTAAACAACATTTTCTCCGTCAAGTAACTGCCTATTAGTTTCGCTTAAAACTACGCCTCCGCCAGTGGCAATAACGGCAGCTTGACCCAACGCATCTGCCAATACAGCGGTTTCCAAAGCCCTAAAATGAGCCTCTCCAAATGTTTCGAAAATCGTAGTAATGTCACCGTTTTCACTCGCAATTAGGTTGTCGGTATCAATGAATGGCACCTGCCACGCGTGAGCAAGCTTCTTGCCAATGGTTGATTTTCCGACACCCATAGGGCCGATCAGCACAATCGGTGCTGTCATTCTTTTCATCGAACCGATTGCAGTATTTCAGGAATGTTTTGCAGGTAAGAATCTAAGTTCCGCTTAGTTTCTGAAAGCGAGTCGCCACCAAATTTTTCGAGAACACTATTCGCCAGAACCAAAGCAACCATGGCTTCAGCAACAACTCCAGCCGCTGGAACGGCACAAACATCAGAACGTTGATGATGGGCTTTAGCAGATTCACCGGTAGAGGTATCTATGGTTGAGAGAGCGCGTGGCACCGTAGAGATAGGCTTCATTGCTGCCCTAACCCTGAGAATTTCTCCGTTAGACATGCCGCCCTCGATGCCTCCGGCACGATCGGTTAAACGGTGCACCAAACCGCTCGAGTTGCGCTCAATTTCATCATGGGCCACTGAACCGCGTCGCTTAGCTGTTTCGAATCCATCTCCAATTTCAACACCCTTTATAGCCTGAATTCCCATGAGTGCCGCGGCCAATTGGGCATCTAGCCTTCTATCCCAGTGAACGTAACTACCGAGCCCTGGGGGGCATCCGTAAACCAAAGTTTCAACGACGCCTCCGAGTGTGTCACCCGATGCATGACATTCATCTACCTCGGCAACCATTCGCGCTGAAAGCTGCGCATCGAAACAACGCATTTCATTTGCGTCTACAGCCGAAAGATCATCGGGTTTGGGCAACTTTAGTTCAACATCCGACGCAATGTTTCCTACGCTGACGGTGTGGGTAATAAGACGAATGCCAAGTGCATTTAGGAAGTTCGCTGCCACTGAACCTAGAGCAACGCGTGCGGCTGTTTCCCTAGCTGATGCTCGTTCGAGCACTGGGCGCGCTTCGGAAAAACCATATTTTTGCATGCCGGTGAAATCTGCGTGACCTGGCCGTGGTCGAGTTAGAGGTTCCGCCCTTGCGCCGGTAAGTAGTTCGTTGGCTACCGGGTCGGCAGACATCACGTCTTTCCACTTCGGCCATTCCGTGTTGGCAACGGTTATTGCGATTGGGCCACCTTGAGTTAATCCATGGCGCACACCGCCACTAAGTGAAACTTCATCTTTTTCGAACTTCATGCGAGCACCACGACCGTAACCGAGTCTTCTGCGCGCTAGCGCATCCTGAACTTGGCTGGTCGTGATTGGAACACCCGCAGGTAGCCCTTCGAGAACGGCAACGAGTTCTGGGCCGTGAGATTCACCGGCAGTAATCCAACGCAACATAGTCGTAATTCTAGTTGAGTACCGCTGCGGCAGCTTCTAGCATCAAGCTTGCCAGTTCGGCTTCGTTTTGCAGCTTGGCTTCAAGATTCCCGCTCACAAAAATTCGAATCTGCGCGATAGCTTGCCAAACCAACATATTGATTCCGCTTATCTGATCTGAACCTATTTTCTGCCAGAACTGTGCGGCAGCGCTAGGCCAAGGGTTATAAGCCACATCAAAAAGTGTTCCTAGGTCACTAACTTTTCTCAAAGATTGCTCGAAACTTTCGAATGCTGCGGCCGGAACTGTAGAAATGGTCAAATCGAAAGTTTGCTGTGAATCAAACTTGGCAACAATAATTCCAAGACCTAAGGCAAACTGTTCGAATTCTTCTACACGTTCTGAATTTCGCCCAAGAATTGATACACCTGCTTGAGCAAACTTTCTACTTACGGCTACTGCGGCAGATCTAGCAGTTGCCCCAGATCCGATAATGAGAATGTTGCGAATATCGGGTGAGCTCAACACCCTCAGCGTTTGCTCAATGCCGTAAACATCGGTGTTGAAAGCAACCCAACCATTTTCGGTTCGCAAGAGGGTGTTGGAAAGGTTTGTAAGTTGACTGACCGAATCGGCGCCCTTTGCAAATTTGAAGGCTTGTTCTTTCAGTGGCATAGTTACGCTAAAGCCGCGAAAATCATTCGATTTAAATTTCATAAATTCGTCAAATTGCGAACCAGCTAAATCGAACTTTTCGTAGCTCCAATCCAAATCGAGAGCCTTATAGGCTGCGGCGTGAATTATCGGTGATAGTGAATGGGCGATTGGCGAACCCAGAACCGCAAATTTGCTAACCATTCCAACCAGGGTTCTGTGCCATCCAAGCCCTGAATTTGGCAACGGCAATGGCATGTTCGGCGGCGGTCTCACTGAAAACCGTTTCACCAGTTTTGAGGTTAATGGCGCAGAAGAACAACCATTTTCCTGATACCGGGTGCAGTGCCGCATCGATTGCCATAGAACCGGGTGCGCTGATGGGGCCAATTGGCAACCCTTTGCGCACATAGGTGTTGTACCCATTTGCAGAAGCTCTCTCGGCGTCTGTAGTTGTTACAGTGGTGCCCCCGCTGCCGTAACTCACAGTCGCATCTGACTGAAGCGGCATGTCAATGTTCAAGCGATTCGTGAAAACGCGAGATACCTTATAAAAATCCGCCGATTGTCGCGCTTCTTTTTGAATTATTGAAGCCAGTGTCAACACTCGAAGTGAATCAGATCTTGAGACACCAAATCTGTCAAGTTCTTCAAAACAACGATTCACCATAATCTTCAAAATGGATGCAGCGGTGCTCTTAACCGGAAATTCATAGGTAGCCGGAAACAGATAACCCTCCATCGAAGGAGCATCGGTTGGCACACCTAGAACAGATCTGTTTGCTGCTGCGTTTTGGAAACCGCTCAATGGAATTCCAGTAGCAGTGGCCAATTTTGAAAGTACTTGACCGACTCTCAGCCCTTCTTGAATGGTTACTTTCGTAACCTGCAAGTTCGAGGGATTCGAAAGTGCTTTTAAAGCTTCCGAGGATGACATCTTTAGACGCAGCGAATAACTGCCTGGATAAAACTTGTTGTTTTCACGCAGCATGAGCCGGTAAACGATATCGTATGTTTTGACAATTCCCTGATCTACCAAATGCTTTGCAACTTCAGTGCCAGATTCACCAGAAGAAACAACAAAGAGTGTTCGAGAGGTGCCTGCACCCACATAATCTTTACCTGCGATTTGATCAGCCAGAGTTCGCAATCCAGAACGATTCGCAAAAGCGATTACTGCCAGCAGCGTCAATATAACGACAACCAATACCAGTCTTCTGGTGCGAAATTTATTTTTCATAGTTACCAATGTCCAACCCCGCTGGCTTTCCTAATTTCATTGAATTTAAGGCGGATTCCAGAATGACACACGCGGCTTGCTGGTCAATAATGCTTTTCGAGGTTTTTGAATTGTATCCGGCAGCTCGTAAAGAGCTTTGAGCAGACACTGTTGATAACCGTTCGTCAACCAAAAAAACGGGAAAACTGCCAAGTTCTTTCAATTGGTGAGCAAATTCGAGGGCATCCCGTGTGCTCTCGGTGTGAATTCCATTCAAGTTCGTTGGCAACCCAACAAAAACTTCAACCGGTTCATGCCGGTTCAAAACTTCAAGCAGGTTTTCAGCCAAATTCTCGTCTTGCCGCTGAAGGGTCAAAAGAGGTGAAGCTAAAATTCCGTATTTGTCGCTCACTGCAACGCCAACGCGAACCTTGCCTACGTCAAACGCTATGCGAACGCCTTCGGTTAAATCAGGCAAGGCTCTTTATGGCTTCGTTGATAGCTGGTTCAAGCATTTCAACACTGGTTCCGCCACCCTGTGCCAAATCAGCTTTACCGCCGCCGCCGCCGCCAAGCAAAGTACTCATGATTCTTGCAATGTTGTTTGCATTAGCGCCATTTTCTATGGCAGCAGTTGAACATGCAACAATAACTGCAGGTTTTCCAGATATCTCGGCAGCCAGAATGGCTATTGAACTTTGTGTTTGAGTTTTGTCGCGCAATGCGATGGCAAGATTTCGAATTGCGTCAGCTGACTCCAAACGCCCAAGGTTTGCCGCAATTACCGAATGTTTACCGACCTTTTGGGTGATTTCAATTAGAGCTGGAATGCGTGAAAGAAGGGCTTCTGCGGCTAATTCGTCTAGCTTTCGCTGAGCAGTTTTGAGTTCATCTGACAATTGCGCAATTTTGTCTTCGAGAGCTTCTCTAGGTGCCTTGAGGTTGGCAACCAACTGATTTACCAATAGTCGATCAACCGCTAAAGCTTTGAAAGCGTCGATTCCCACCATAGCTTCAATGCGACGAGAGCCAGAGCCTACAGACGTTTCACTAATAAGAGAAAGTAGGCCAATTTGCGAACTTCTTGAAACATGGGTTCCACCGCACAGTTCACGAGACCAGGGGCCACCAACCTGGATGACGCGGACAGATTCATCATAAGTTTCACCGAAGAGTGCAACCGCACCCCATTTTTTTGCTTCTTCAACGCTCATGAATTGGGCACTAACTGCCAAGTCGCTGCGAATGGCAAGGTTTGAAACTTCTTCAAGTTCAGATTTAGTTTCATCACTCAAGGCTTTTGCCCAACTGTAATCAAGTCGCAAATAACCCGGTTTGTTGTAACTACCAGATTGAAGGGCCGTTGGCCCAAGCACTTGACGAAGTGCAGCATGAAGAACGTGGGTTGCGCTGTGTGCCTGACAAGCACCCAGACGATAGTCAAAATTTACAGAAGCAATTACTTTTTCACCAACACCAAGTTCCCCTGAGCGCACTAAAACCTTATGGCTGATCAACCCCTTGACCGGTTTTTGAACATCGATAACCTCTAGTTCAACTCCGCCAGCCAAAATCAAACCCGAATCTGAATCTTGCCCACCAGATTCGGCGTAAAACGAGGTTTGGTCTAGAAACACTTCGGCAATATCTCCGGTGGAGATTTTCACAACCTCCTCACCATCCCGTACGAAACCTAATACGGTAGCGTCGGTTTGAAGTTCATCGTAACCGGTGAAGGTAGTAACGCCTTTACTGCGAAAATTGCTGTAAACCGAAAGGTCAACGCCGCCGAGTTTCTTTTGCCTGGCATCTGCTTTAGCGCGATCACGTTGTTCGGCCATAAGTCGTTTGAAACCGTCACGGTCGACAGAAAGGCCCTGTTCTTCAGCAATCTCTAAAGTCAAATCAATCGGAAACCCGTAGGTGTCGTGTAACAAAAACGCTTCAGCACCGTCTAATTCAGACCTACCCGATTGTTTAGTGTCTTCTAGCGCCCGATCAAGTACGGTGCTTCCAGTAACCAAGGTTCTTAAGAACGCGGATTCTTCGTTCACTGCTGCCGTGTGAATACGCTCGAACTCAGTTTCAAGTTCTGGGTAGGCAGCTTTCATGGCTTCTTTCGAGGCGGTAAAAAGTTGGCTGAAGACTGGTGCATCGACGCCAAGAAGGCGCATAGATCTAACAGTGCGACGCAAGAGTCGCCGCAACACGTATCCCCTGCCCTCATTGCCCGGCGTCACGCCATCGCAAATGAGCATTAGAGCGCTTCTAACGTGATCTGCTACTACTCGAAGGCGAACGTCATCTTCGGTAGATTTTCCATAAGTTTTTGAACTTAGTTTGGCGGCTAAATCAAGAACAGGGCGTACCTGATCGATTTCATAAAGATTTTCAACACCTTGCAGCAAGAAGGCAACACGCTCTAACCCCATACCGGTGTCGATGTTCTTTTTTGGAAGGTCACCTAAAATTTCGAAACTGTCTTTACCGGTTCCAGCCCCACGTTCATGGGCCATGAACACTAGGTTCCATATTTCTATGTAGCGATCTTCGTCTGCCTCTGGCCCGCCTTCACGACCATATGCTGGCCCGCGATCAAAGTAAATTTCGCTGCACGGGCCAGCAGGCCCTGGCTGGCCCGTAGACCAGTAATTGTCTTTCATTCCGCGTTTTTGAATACGTTCGAATGGAATACCTGCAATTTCACGCCAAAGCGAAATTGCTTCTTCATCATCCTTATAAACAGTGACCCAAAGGTCCTTTTCATCGAATCCGTATCCGCCGGATTCAAGACTTGAAGTTAGAAGTTCCCAGGCAAATGCAATCGCTTCTCGTTTGAAGTAATCGCCAAACGAAAAATTCCCATTCATCTGAAAAAAAGTACCGTGGCGCGTTGTTTTGCCCACTTCTTCAATGTCAAGAGTTCTCACGCATTTTTGAACGCTGGTAGCACGAGAATAAGGTGCAGGAACTAGACCAGTCATGTAAGGAATGAACGGAACCATGCCGGCAACAGTGAAAAGAAGAGTTGGGTCTTCGCTGATCAGTGATGCCGAAGGAACAACTGTGTGTCCGCGTTTTTCAAAAAAATCAAGCCAGCGTTGGCGAATTTCGGCAGTTTGCACAGTTACCTAGTTAGAGCTACTGGTAGGGCGGCTTTGCTTTAATTCGTTTTCACGTTCACGAAAACCTTCGGTAACTGCGTCTCGAAAATCCTTTGTTAACGCCCCCGAGCGGTCAAGAATCTCGGCATACTTCTCGTTTTCACGAATTTTCTTAATTCCGACGGCCCCAATCCAAACCCCGAGGCTCAACCAAAATAAGCGTTTCATTTAGATTTCTTTCCGAGGATGCTGTTGATAAACGAAGCCGCCTTAATAAGCGGCGAACCGACGGTAGAGCTAACCACAGCGACAAGCGAGTTGATGTTTCCGCTTATCTCAGAAACGTTTTCTGTTATCTGGTCAACCCGAGCAAGTTGTTTATTGGTCTCACGAACGGTAACCGTAAGCTCTTCGACTAAAGGCGATAAATCATCTGAGACCTGTTTTACGACTCTGGATGTTTCATCGAAAATTCGGCCCAGTTTAAGAAGTGGAACGCCCAGGAATATCACCAGTAGCAGAAAGGTTCCTGCTGCAACTAGAGCAGCGATATCCTGGGCGTTCATAGGCTTATAAGCTAACGAGCAGCGTAGTACTCAACTACGAACTGAACTTCACAAGTGACAGGTACCTCAGCGCGCTTAGGTCGACGAACCAGAACCGCTTCCAGTTTGTCGAGACGCACGTCAAGGTAGCCAGGGACTGGAGGCAGAACATCAACGTGACCGCCAGCAGCAGCAACTTGGAATGGCTCCATGCCTTCGCTCTTGGCTCGAACGTGAATCTGTTGGCCGGGCTTTACTCGGAACGACGGGCGATCGACTAGTTCACCGTTTACCAAAATGTGGCGGTGAACTACTAGTTGACGAGCCTGCGCCATAGTTCGGGCAAAGCCGCTACGAAGCACTAGGGCGTCTAATCGCATTTCAAGAAGCTCAACCAGGTTTTCACCGGTCAGACCTTCTGAACGTTTAGCCTCTTGGAAAGTTTTGCGAAGCTGAGCTTCGCGAATGCCATATTGGGCGCGAAGACGCTGCTTCTCGCGAAGACGAACGGCAAAGTCACTATCAGTTTTACGCTTGGTGCGGCCATGTTGCCCTGGGGCATATGGGCGCTTCTCGAGGTATTTTGCTGCCTTAGGAGTAAGTGCAATTCCCAGAGCTCGCGATAAGCGAGTTTTACTGCGGGTACGCGTGGCTTTAGACACGGTTTCCTTTCAAATAAATATCGTTTAAGAAACAGATACTCACAGAGGTATTGAGATCTTTCTGTCAAGATTTGTTTGCTAAACAACTCCACACAAACGAAAGATACAGCCGCGAATCAAATCGAGTGTTGACAACCCTGAAATCTTAGCAGAACCTTGGTTTTTGCTCAATGACCACGGATGAGTTTTATTAGCATCTTCCACCGCTTCGCTAAGACCTCTTCAAGCCCGAAGAGCTTTGGTTCGTAATAGCTTGAACCAACAAGTGATTCCGGCATATAAGTTTGTGCAACCACACCATTGACGTCATCATGCGGATATCGGTATTTCAACTTCGTAAGTTGGGCTGGGTGTGAACTGCGCAAGTGATTTGGAACTTGACCTGATTTGCCATCGCGCACATCCTGAATAGCGGCATTTATCGCCAAATAAGCTGAGTTTGATTTGGGGGCCAAAGCCAGGTAGATGGTTGCTTCAGCGAGAGCAATTCGCCCTTCAGGCATACCAATCAAAGAGACGCTTTGTGCCGCACTGGTCGCAATAACCAACGCCTGAGGATCAGCTAAACCAACATCTTCAGCAGCTAAAATCATCAACCTTCTAGAAATGAACTTTGGATCCTCACCCGATTCCAGCATTCTGGCAAGGTAGTGAACAGCAGCATCAACATCGGAACCTCTTACCGATTTGATATACGCGCTAATCACGTCATAGTGAGTATCACCGTTTTTGTCGTAATGCAATAAAGCCGAACCAGCCATAGATTTAACGTCATCCAGCTGTATTTTGGTTATCGAATTAGCTACCGCATAGTTCGAGACCGTCTCTAGAAGCACAAGTACTCGCCTTGCGTCTCCCGAAGAAAGTCGAACTAATTCGAGTTTCGCTTCGGCTGAAAACTCTAAAGACGAGTTGAAGCCGTCAGGTGAAGATAAGGCATTTTCTAAGACCCTATTTAGCTCCCCTTCGCTAAGTGGCTTCAATTCGAGCAGAACGCATCTACTCAATAATGGGCCATTGATAGAGACGCTTGGATTCTCGGTGGTTGCAGCAATAAGTAGAAAAGTTCCGTTTTCAACCTCGCCCAAGAGTGCATCTTGTTGAGCGCGATTGAAACGATGAATCTCATCGATAAAAACAATGGTTTCCCGGCCGTAATCAGATCGTTCCTTCCTGGCGGCGGTAACGGCATCCTTTACATCTTTAACTCCGGCGGTAACGGCATTGATCTCAATAAAGGTTCTACCCGATGACTTGGCAACGGCAAGTGCAATAGTAGTTTTTCCGGTTCCAGGTGGGCCCCACAAAATGACAGAACTCAAATTCTGTGAATCGGAAGTGGTGGGCGCTGTTGCTATCGATCTCAACACCGAACCAACACCGAGTAGATGCTCTTGCCCAATTAGGGAATCCAGGGTTTTCGGCCGTAATTTAACAGCCAAAGGCGAAAAACCATCACGAAACATAGCCAAAGGATACTTGGCACCTAAAGAAATCACGGCAAATCTTGCGTAAACTCGTCTTGGAAAATCTGTTCGGAGGAAACGTGGCGTCAAAACGCAATAAGCATGAAGAGCATGCTGCTAAAACAAGGCTGCAAATGTTCGAGGCAAAGCAAGAGCTCGAAGTAATCAAGCAAGTTCGACGTTCACGCGACAACCGCATGGCGCTTCTCGTTTCAATCGCAACGCTGGTCGTTGTTGTGGCGCTACAGTCTGTTTACTTCGGTTTCGGCCCTGGACATCAGGTTGCTATAGCAAGCGCTTCTGCATCGAACGCAAAACTCGTACCTCCAATTAGCGCCGGAAAAGGTAAAATTTGGCCAGGTACGCTAACCATTAACAACGCGGCACTACGAATTAGCGTTGACGGTAAGGTTGCCCCTCAAGCGGCATCGAACGTCATTGTGCTCGCAACCAAGAAATTCTTCAACGACACAAAATGCCACCGACTAACCAATTCAGGTGTCTACATCTTGCAATGCGGTGACCCCACCGGAACAGGCTCAGGCGGCCCTGGTTACACCTTTGGTCCAATAGAAAACGCACCAAATCAAGTTATGGTTCCTGGAACAAACCGTAAGGCTGGTTTTTATCCCGCAGGAACAATAGCGATGGCCCGTCAAAGCAATAAAGCCGACTCACAGGGAAGTCAATTTTTCATCGTTTATAAGGATTCATATTTTCCAAACGACACTGCCGGAGGCTATACGGTTTTCGGGCACATAGTGAGCGGCCTAAATCTGCTTACTCCGTTTATAGACGCGGGTATTGCAAACAAATCGAACGATGGATCACCGGCAAAAGAGATAAAGATCAACAGTCTCGTATTTGACTTCATGAAACCGGTAAAACCAGTGCCTGCACCAACGAAATCCGCTCAACCCCACAAGGGTTCAACATCTGGTCCAACCCCAGGAGGAAACTAATGACTGAACTTAGAACCAAGTTTGGAAGAGTCGATGAAAATAACAATGTTTTCCTAGTAACAGACGGTTCAGAGCGCCAAATCGGTCAATATCCAAATGTTTCTGCAGAAGAAGCCCTTGCTTTTTATGTGCGCAAATTTGAAGACCTAGCTGCACAGGTGCGCATTCTCGAACAAAGGTTTGCAGGAAAAGTAGAAGTTTCCCTGTTAAAAAAAGCTCAAGAGAACCTTGCTAAAGAACTTGTTGAACCAAACGTTCTTGGGGACATAACCAACTTGCAACTTCGAGTCGCGGCTCTAGCAGCGAAACTCGATACCTTGTCCGAAGCCCAAAAGTTAGAAAACAAAGCTTCAATAGAGAATTCGATTGCGAAACGCGAAGCGATCGCCGAAAAAGCAGTTGCCATCGCCTCAACTAAGAACATTCAATGGAAAACAGCGTCAACTCAAATGACAAAACTCTTTGAAGAGTGGCAAGCAGAACAAAAAGCTAATCCAAAAGTTCCCAAATCGGTTTCGGAACCCATCTGGAAAAAATTCTCTACTGCTCGGTCAAAATTTGAAACTGAAAAACGAAGCCATTTTGCCGCACTTTCTGCTTCAACGAAGATAGCTAAAACCCAACGGCTGGATTTAATCAAACGTGCGGAGAAGCTAGCAAACAAGAATGAGGCAACAACCGCCGAGTTTCGCGATCTACTTAACGAATGGAAAGCTACCGGCAAATCAAACGGTAAAGCCGATGAAGAACTTTGGATGAAGTTCAAGTCCTTTGGTGATGCTATCTATGCTTCAAAAAAACAACAAATTGAAGCTGAAAATTTAGAATTCTCGAAGAATCTTGAAAGCAAGCTTGAGTTGATTAGGGAAGCGTCAAGCATTAACCCTGAAAAAGATTTGCAACTAGCGAAAAATCAACTTTTGTCCATTCAGCAGAAGTGGGAAAAGATTGGCAAAGTACCTCGTGAAAAAGTTCGTGAAATCGAGAACAAGTTAAGAACCATCGAAAATTCAGTAAAAGCAGCCGAACAAGAACTATGGCGAAAATCAGATCCGGCCACTAAAGACCGCACAAACTCTGTAACTCAGCAACTCCAAGACTCCATAACCAAACTAGAAGTCGAACTAGAGGCTGCAAAGAAGAGTAAAAACTCCAAGGCAATCAAAGACGCGGAAGACGCACTCGCAGCTCGAAAAGCTTGGCTTACGGTGGTACTAGCTTCAGCAAATTAGTTTTCAACAAAGTCAACCTAATAATTTATTCAGAAGGCTAGATTGAGCAACAATGCTCAAATGAACCCAGACATAGTTTCAGTCTCAAAGGAATGGCCACTTTCTGAACTGAGCGCCATGGTAATAGACGGAGATCTATTTCCATTTGAATCTCTCTTTGTAACCTGGAGTTTTCTAGAAACTGAGCAAAGTCGACTTGAAGTTTTACGCCTGATCTATCGACAACGTGCGAACCCGGTAGGCGCAACAGCGGATTGGGTCAAGCTAGGCGGTCGCCTACCAAAAGAAGTTGAACTTCAAGAACCGCGAAGAAAAAACTACTGCTGAACCCGATACACATCATAAACTGCCTCAATATTTCGAACGGCATTCAACAAATGTTCCAAAACGGCTGAATCACCCATTTCAAAAACAAATCGACTCAATGCCACTCTGTCTGAGCGTGTTGAAACGCTAGCCGAAAGAATGTTTACGTGATGTTCGGCTAACACTCTGGTTACATCTGAAAGCAACCCACCGCGGTCTAAGGCTTCAATTTGGATCTGCACCAAAAAGAGAGATTTTCCCGTGGTTTGCCAAGAAACGTCCATTATTCGCCCTTCTTGTTGACGAAGGGAAGACACGTTTTTACAATCGGTTCGATGAACTGAAACGCCAGAATTTCGCGTAACAAAACCAACAATCTCATCTCCCGGAACCGGGGTGCAGCAGCGGGCAAGTTTCACTAAAACATCTGAATCCCCGCGAACCAATATTCCAGATTGTGAAGACCTTTGTTGATTGATGGGCCTTGGCTTTGGAAGTACGAAGTTATTTTCATCTGAATCATCATCAAATGACACAGATGTGGCTAATTTCTCAATTACAGATTGGGCGGAAGTTTGGCTCTCCCCCACCGCCGCATACAAAGATTCGACGTCTTCATAACGCATATCCGCTGCCAAGCGAATTAGTGAGTCGCTAGACATCAACCTTTGAAGCGGCAAGTTTTGTTTTCGCATTGCTTTGGCAAGAAGTTCTTTTCCGGCTTCGATTGCTTCTTCGCGTCTACCCTGAGATATCCATTGGCGTATTTTTGATTTGGCCCTGGCCGACGTTACGAAATTTAGCCAATCTTGACTCGGACTTGCATCAATAGATTTTGATGTAAATATTTCAACTACGTCGCCAGAATGAAGCTTGGTATCTAGGGGCACAAGCCGCCCATTTACTTTCGCGCCCATGGTTCTATGGCCTACCTCGGTGTGAACGGCATAAGCGAAATCAACTGGTGTAGCCCCAGTTGACAATCCAATAACCCGGCCCTTCGGGGTAAAAACGTAAACTTCTTTTGCACCGATCTCAAACCTTAAAGCATCTAAAAATTCCGACGGGTCCTGGGTTTCTGCTTGCCAATCAGAGAGGTGTTTCAGCCAAATAAGGTCGTCATCAGCGCTTATCTCGGTTTTCGCGCCTTGTGATTTGTACTTCCAATGCGCAGCAACACCGTATTCAGCACGCTGGTGCATCTCATGTGTTCTGATTTGGATCTCTACAGGCCTTCCGCCCGGACCCATCACCGTTGTGTGAAGAGACTGATAGAGATTGAACTTGGGAATAGCAATGTAATCTTTGAAACGGCCGGGAACTGGGCTCCAACGAGCGTGAATTGAACCTAGAACCGCGTAGCAATCCCGAACCGATGAAACTAGAACCCTGATTCCAACTAGGTCATAAATGTCGTCAAATTCGCGGCCTCGAACAACCATCTTTTGGTAAATCGAGTAATACTGCTTAGGTCGCCCGGCCACCTTGCCTTTGATTTTAGATAACCTCAGATCTTCATCAATGTTTTGAATGACCTGATCAATGAATTCTTCGCGCTTTGGAGTTCTCTGACGAACCAAATTAACGATTTCTTCGTAAACCTTCGGATACAAAATACCGAAGGAAATATCTTCGAGTTCCCATTTGATGGTATTTATTCCAAGTCGATGCGCTAGTGGGGCATAAATTTCAAGAGTCTCTTGGGCTTTACGTTTGGCTGATTCTTCAGGCACGAACTGCCAGGTTCGGGCATTGTGAAGGCGATCGGCAAGTTTGATAACGAGAACACGTATGTCTTTCGACATCGCCACGACCATTTTTCGAACAGTCTCAGCCTGTGCGTGACCACCAAACTTAACTTTGTCTAGTTTCGTTACACCGTCAACAAGCATCGCGATTTCTTCGCCGAAATCAGCCTTCAAACTAGAAAGGGTAACGGGAGTATCTTCAACGGTGTCATGAAGTAAAGCTGCTGCCAACGATGAAGAACCAATGCCAAGATCAGCAAGAATTCGAGCAACTGCTAGCGGGTGAGTTATGTATGGCTCTCCGCTTTTTCGCAGCTGCCCCTTGTGTGCCTCTTCAGCAACGGCAAAAGCTCTTTCAACGACCGAGAAATCGTCTTTTGGGTGATTGGCTTTGCCCAATCGAAGAATGTCGTTCAATTCGGCCGCGTATGGCCCCGTGTACTTGAAAAGTCGCGGTAAGCGGCTCACCAGACTTGAGATCGCCCCCGTTGGAGTTGCATCACTCATGCCGATAACTCGACTCTATCGGCTGGCTAGAACTCGTTTGCTGGCATCTGCATACTTAGTCTCTTTCTCGCGAAGCTGCGAGTAAATCGGAGCCGCGATGAAGATCGTAGAGTAGGTACCAATTACGATTCCAATAAACAATGCCAGGGCGATGTCTCGAAGAGTTCCCGCCCCTAGTAGCACCGCACCAATGAACAGAATGCTTGCAACAGGCAAAACAGCAACAATAGATGTGTTGATTGAACGAACCAAGGTTTGGTTTACTGCAAGATTCACACGCTCACGGAAGGTTGCTGTTTCAGAGAACTCAACTTCAAAGGTATTTTCACGAATCTTGTCGAATACAACAACCGTGTCATAAAGCGAATAACCAAGGATGGTCAAAAATCCGATTACAGCTGCCGGAGTGACTTCAAAACCTAGGGCACCGTAAACCCCGGCGGTAACTATCAGGTCGTGCGCTAGTGCCGCAATGGCTGCAATGGACATCTTTATAGTTCTAAAGTAAAGCGCCATTGTGATAGCTGCCAATATTAGGAAAACAATGAGACCGTTTAGTGCTTTTCCGGTGATGTCTTGACCCCAGTTTGCCCCAATAAATGAACTTGCTACGGAACCACTTGGCACCTTGAAGGCCGAAGCTAATGCAACGCGAACAGCTTCTGATTTAACGTCGGTTAGCTGATCGGTTTGAACTCTAAGAGCATCGGTGCCTACAAGCGAAACCAGTGGTTCAACCTTAGGCACTACCGATTGAACGGCTTTTACGGCTAGATTTTGATCAACATTAGCGGCTACTCCAGAGATTCGAAATTCTGACCCGCCTTTAAATTCGATACCGAAATTGAAGCCACCGCGTAAGACAGGCAAAAGTATTGAAAGAGTGACTATAACGATAGATATGGTGTACCAAACCTTGCGGCGACCCATGAAGTCAATGGAACGGTCGCCAGAGTAGAGCGCGTTACCTAAATCCGAGAACTTTGACATGTTAGTTGTCTCCAGACTGCTCAGTTAGAGCTTCATTAGCAGCTTGCGCTTTACGTTCAGCAATAGTTTGACGTCTTGATGCTTCTTTCGAAGCACGTGCGCCGCGGCCTGAGGCCAAGTTCTCTGCCAATCGGAATTGACCGCGACCAACATAACTGGTTGCGTTCAAAACTCTTGAATCAAACCCAGACCAAGAATGGCCCGAAGAGAAGAAAGGGATTCTGGCTAATAGCTGCAAAATAGGATGCGTGAATAAAGTAACAATCACTAAGTCAATGATGGTTGTGATTCCGAGGGTGTAAGCAAAGCCACGAACGTTACCAACGGTTAGCACGAAGAGTGTGGTGGCGGCCAGAAGGTTTACACCAT
>CANFOX010000020.1 GCA_947448845.1 Microbacteriaceae bacterium
AGAAATGAAAATGGCGATGCGGCCAGGAAGCGCCAGGGTCTTGGCACCGATCGCAGCCAAAATGGCAAGGGTTCCGCCAAGCACAAAAAAGCTAGACATCACCCATTTGACGGGAGAATCATCAGCCGCTAGATCGCTTATGGTTTGGCCAACAGGGTCGTAGCTTGGCCAAAGGGCTCCCGCAATTGCCCATCCGGCAACCACCTGAATTGGGCCAATGGTGGCGGCAAAGAGTGCCGAATTATTTATTTGTCGCATTGCTAAGGGCTCCTGTCACTCACTATTATGGAACGGTCCAACTTTAGCAACGGAGCAAACAATGGCGAACGAAAAGGTACGAATCGGCCTGATTGGAACTGGTCGCATTGGTCAGGTGCACGCAGGGAGCATCGCCGACTCGAGAGATGCCGAGATCACCTGGATTGCAGACACTTTTATTGAGGGTGCCGAAAAAACCGCTGCTCAATACGGCGGAAAAGTCACCGACAACCCAGCCGACATCTTTGCCTCTGGTGAGGTGGATGCCGTGGTCATTGCATCACCTACTCCGACTCACATTGACCTAATCAACGCCGCGATTGATGCCGGCGTGCACGTGCTTTGTGAGAAGCCGATTGACCTTGACATAAAGCGTGTTGACGCTCTGCGAGATAAAGCCAACGGCGCAAAAGTCAACATTGCACTTGGCTTCAACCGACGCTTCGATCAAAACTTCAGTCGCCTTCACGAACGCGTTCATGCTGGTGAAATTGGCCGACTCGAGCAGCTCACAATTATTAGTCGTGACCCGGCTCCTGCTCCTCAGGCATACATTGCAGTTTCAGGCGGCATTTTTCGAGACATGACCATTCACGACTTCGATATGACTCGCTTCTTTGTTCCAAAAATTGTTGAAGTCACCGCTCGCGGTGCAAACTCTTTCAGCGACTACATCAAGGATGAAAATGACTTCGATAGCGTAGTGGTAATCATGCGCGGGGCCAACGACGAACTTATTTCAGTTACCAATTCTCGTCACGCTTCTTATGGTTACGACCAGCGAGTCGAGGCATTTGGCGACAGGGGCATGCTCTACGCCAGCAATGTGCAAACCAACTCGGTTAAATTCTTCGGTGCTAACGAAGTTGAATCGAGTGAGCCATACATGGAGTTTTTCCTGGAGCGCTACGCGTTTTCCTACCGCCGTGAGTTAGCTCTGTTTGTTGAGGGAATTCGCACCGGCAAACAGCTCAACCCTAGCTTCGAAGATGGCCGAGCCGCCCTAGTGCTGGCTAACGCAGCAGATGAGTCCGCGCGAACCGGCAAGAGCGTAAACGTCGACGTCTAACTCAAAGTGCAAAAGTTGAATCACGCACCACCAGATGGGGTTTCAGAAGTATTTCGCGACCGCTTGAGGGAAGTTTCTTGAGATCTTCTAGCAGAATTCGCACACTCTCTTTTGCAATCAACTCGTTTTGAGGCTCAACACTGGTGAGAGATATCTGCTTGAGCCGGCTCAGGTAGGTGTTGTCATAACCAGTGATGGCGATTCGCAAGCCGGTTTCTTTTTCATGTTCGATAAGCGCCTGCTGGGCTCCCACGGCAATCAGGTCGTTATAGGCGGTTATGGCCGTTGGCGCTGGATTGACTCGTAGTAGCTTTTTTGCAGCTTCATAACCACCAATTTCAGACGGTTCGTGAACCAGCGAAGTGGTAATAAATCTTTCAAGACCGTTTGCCAACATGGCTCGTTCATATGCTTCTTGCCGCGCAGCAGTAATAGACCCACCGGGGCCACCAATGTTATAAATACGCTCGTGACCGAGCGAAACCAAGTGATTCACCGTTAGGCGCATACCCTCAAGGTCATCGGTTCGAACCGTAGATGCACGTTCGATTCCAATCGGAATATCGCTGGCACAGACAATGGGGATGGTTTTGCCGACTCGCTTCAGGTTTTCAACCTCAGGTATAGAGCCGACACTGATTATTGCCTTAGGCCGCAGGTCAATGAGTGCATTAACGGCAAGGCGGTCGATGACCTGCTTGCCACTTGAATCCATGAGCATGGCGGATGTGACAAAGGCGTATTCACCTTGAGCCTCGAGAAAGGCTCGACAATAATCCACCAGTTGCCCAATGAATGGGTTGTGAAGATCTTCCACCAGGATTCCAACAAAGGTTCCACCCTCGGCCGCAAGGGACCTAGCCAGAAAATTTGGAGTGTAGCCAAGTTGATCAGCGGCTTCGATAACCCTGAGGCGTCGGGGTTCACTCACTTTGTCTGGGCTTGAAAACACCAGCGAGACGAGCGACTTGGAAACGCCTGCCAAAGCCGCGACATCCCTGATAGTTGGGCGTCTAGGCGAACGATTTTCTTGCATTCAATAACCATACCTGAACCTGTCCAAAGTTGTCCAAATAGCGAACAAGCGCCATTCTGGGCAGAAAAGTATCGGTTTGATAACAACACTTTGGAACGGTCCTAAATGTCCGTATGTTACGACATACTATTTGCGTGAAGCCATTCGCAACCGCGTATGGCCGAAACACACAAAACTCGAAGACGAGAGGGAAATATGTCATTCAAGAAAGTAGCCGCACTTGCTGCGGTTGCAGCATTGGCGCTAACTGGCTGTGCACAGGCTTCTAACTCAAGCAGCACTGCAGCAAGCGACCACAAAGACATCAAGATCTGTGTTTACACTCACGGTGACGGTGGAACCTTCTGGAGCGTTGCTCAAAAAGGTGCCGAAGCAGCAGCAGCTGACCTAGGTGTAACTCTTGACTACCAGGGTTCGAACAATGATGCTGCCAAGCAGGCAAGCACCATCGAAGCCGGTGTAGCTGCCGGATGTAAGGGCATTGCTGCCTCTGCACCAGACCCAGCTGCAATCAAGTCAGCAATGCTAAAGGCTCACGATGCAGGCATTCCAACTGTGACCATGAACTCGGGTTCGGCAGTTTTCGCTGACCTAGGTGCATTCACCCACGTTGGTCAAGACGAAATCGTTGCTGGTGAGCAGGCTGGTTTGAAGTTCAACGCAATGGGCGTGAAGCACGTTCTTTGCCCAATTCAAGAAGCCGCCAACATTGGCCTAACCCAGCGTTGCGAAGGGCTTGCAAAGACCTTCAAGGGCAAGGCAACCAACTTTAACCTTGACGGTGGTCTTGCAGACCTAACCGCAGCAAGCGCAAAGATCAAGGCTGCCCTTCAGGCAGACAAGAGCATTGACGCAGTGTTCGCACTGAACGCAGACATCGCAGCCAAGGCTGTCTTGCCTGCAGCTGAGTCACTAGGTCTAAGCCTAAAGATTGGTACCGTCGACATGTCGCCAGAAGCCCTTCAGGCTATCAAAGACGGCAAGATGGAATTCGCAATCGACCAGCAGCAGTACGCACAGGGCTACATGTCAGTTGTACTTCTTTACCTAGCACTTACTAACGGCAACGAACTTGGCGGTGGAGCTCCGATTTACTCGGGTCCTGGCTTCGTAACCAAAGATAACGTTGACAAGGTAATGGCACTTGTAAAGGCCGGCACTCGCTAGTCTCAACTCAGTAATGCAAGCGGTGGTGGGTTGCAAAAGCAGCCCACCACCACTTTTTACTTAGACAAAATCTTGAAATAGAAAGTAGTAAAAATGTCAAAGGTGACAACCGACGAAAGGGTCAGAAAAGACTCACTCGTTGCAAAAACGCTTCGGCGCCCTGAGTTTGGCGCATTCCTTGGTGCCATTGCAATTTTCTTATTGTTTGCAGGCACAGACACAACTCACAACTTTGCAGGTCTTGGCGGAATTGCCGGCTGGACAGACATCGCAGCCCCGATTGGCATTGTAGGAATCGCAGTTTCGCTACTTATGATCGCGGGCGAATTCGACCTTTCATCAGGTGTGATGGTTGGAACTACTGGCCTAACCATTGGCATGTTGGTAACAAAGTTCAACATGAACATTTGGTTAGCAATTTTGATTGCCTTGATTTTTGCGGCAATCGTTGGACTTATCAATGGCTACCTGGTGGTAACAACCAAATTGCCATCGTTCATTGTGACCCTCGCTACGTTCTTCGTTCTCAAAGGTGCAAACATGGCCTACACGAAGATGCAGCTTGGAACCGTTCGAGTAAGCGGCACAGACCTGGCTCCTGGCTACAAAGATGCCTACCAAATCTTCGCTTCACAGTTCAACATCGGAACATCCGGTTTTCAAATCTCGTTGGTTTGGTGGATCGTCATCACAATTGCCGCAACCTGGATGCTTACCCGAACCCGTTTTGGCAACTGGATCTTCGCAGCCGGTGGTGACGCCAACGCGGCCCGAAACGCCGGTGTTCCCGTGAAGCAGACAAAGATTATCCTCTTTGTTACCACCTCGCTGGCATCTGCTCTCGTTGGAGTTATGTACGTTCTTAGGCTTGCCGGCATGCAAGCCGGGCAAGGTGTTGGTCAAGAGTTCTACTACATCATTGCTGCAGCCGTGGGAGGAACCCTGCTTACCGGTGGAGCCGGATCAGCAATCGGTGCCTCGATTGGAGCCGCAATCATGGGTATGGCCTATATCGGTATTCCATTCTCGCAATGGGATAGCGACTGGACCTCTACCTTCCTGGGAATCATTCTTTTCTCAGCCGTAATGATCAACACCTACATCGGTCGTCGCGCCAAGGGAGGCAAGAAATGACTAACGCTCTAGAACTTCGCAACGTGGAAAAAAGTTTCGGAACCGTGATTGCGCTCTCGGGTGTAAGCGTTGAGGTTGAAGAGGCGAAAGTCACCTGCATTTTGGGAGACAACGGGGCCGGAAAATCTACCCTGATCAAGACCCTAAGCGGTGTGCACAAGCCATCGAGTGGTGAGTTCTTGTTCGAAGGAAAACCAGTTTCATTCGAATCGCCCCGAGACGCACTCGCCATGGGAATCGCAACCGTGTTTCAAGACCTTGCCACAATTCCGCTGATGTCGGTTTGGAGAAACTTCTTTATCGGAAACGAGATTCGAGTTGGCTTTGGCCCGTTCAAAATGCTCAATGTGAAGAAGATGAAAGAAATTGCTAAGCAACAGCTTCTTGAGATGGGCATCGATCTTCGCGACACTAACCAACCAATCGGAACCCTTTCGGGCGGAGAGCGTCAGGCAGTTGCCATCGCTCGAGCCGTTTACTTTGGTGCCAAGGTTCTAATTTTGGATGAACCAACATCGGCTCTTGGTGTGCGTCAATCTGGAATCGTGCTGAAGTATGTGCTCGCCGCCAAAGATCGCGGTGTTGCGGTTATTTTCATCACTCACAACCCAAACCATGCGTTCTTGGTTGGTGACCGTTTTTATTTGCTGAACCGAGGTCGCCTCATCAACCGATTTGAACGTCACAATGTTGAGATCGAGGAGCTAACCAAGGCAATGGCCGGAGGCAAGGAGCTAGACACTCTCACCTCTGAGATTGAAGCGGTTCGCGCCAAGAAGTAGTAAACCATGCCAAAACCCGTCAGGTTCTCCTGGCGGGTTTTGTCTTGCACTAACTTAGGCGCAACTCGGCGAGCAACGACTGCAAAGTTGAGTTTGCAGCCAACTCGGCCTTCGAGCGAACCAGTGCAATTGGCAAGCGGCGGCGAAGCAGGTCTTCTGACCGAACCACACGTTCGGTTTTTGCGATGTGCCTTAGTTCGGCAAGGCAAACACCAAGGCCATCAAAAACCTCAACCAGATCGGCAGCAGTAGCATCGGCTACTAGCGTGAGTGCCAGGTTGCCGTGGCGACGCCAAAGCCCGGTTGCCAGTCGTTCACTAACTTCGGCGTTTGTAACTTGACGGTCAATTAGTTGTCGCAAGGCATCGAGACCGGCAAAGTGGTCTTCGCCATACCAACGGTTTCGCTTGAAGCCGCGCACGCCAACTTTGGCAACGCCAGCCACCACCTCTGCCCCTACGTTCAAGCAATCGGTTAGCTTGCCACCGAACACGGTAACCACACGCTTTTCCGAGTCAATCTCAATAACGTGCTTGCGAGTGAGGTGGTGCCAGTCGGCCACCTCTTCACTTTTACCGCCTTCAATAACCAACGGGCGAACGCCACTTCTTTCGGCAACAATGTCTGCCTTAGTAAGCGCAGTTGTCAGGTTCAACTGCTGGTTTATTTGGCGAAGCACAAACTCGCGATCTTCATCGTTGGTCTCGGTGAATGGTGCATCAACTCGAGTGTCTGTGGTGCCAATAATGCTCTTGTCGGCAAGCGGAATCACATAGAACAAACGGCCCTGTTCATCCCAAAAGGCAAGAATTCGATCGTCGTTGGTGATGCGCCGAACCGTGAGGTGAACGCCTTTCGAAAGCGCCAACTTGGTGTTGCTTTCTTGGCCGAGCAAACCCTGAACCTGGTTGGCAAACGGCCCGGTGGCATTCACTATCGCCCGAGTAGTTACCATGCGGCTATCTTCGCCATTCAAATCTCGCAAAGTTACTTGCCACTGTTTCTTTGAAAATTCGGCTTTGGTTACCTCGTGATAGTTGAGGGCTTCGGCACCAAGTTGGGTGGCACGGCGAATGAACCCGTAAACAAACCTTGAATCGTTATCAACCAGCAGACCATCGAAATATTCCAGACTGCCACGAAGCCCAGTTGGGTTGAGCTGCGGTTCTTCTTTTAGAGCCGCTCGCTTGTTGAAAAGTTTTGGCTTTGGCGTGGTGAAGATTCCGATGACCCAATAGAGATAAGCACCCAAAATGCCCATCGGGCGATTGAACGGTGCATTCGGGCCAAGCGAGGCTAGAAAGCCAATGCTTCGAATCTGAGTTGGGTAGTTGCGCATTAGGCGAGCCCTTGAGCGGCAGAGTTTGAACACCAACCCAAACTCGTAATCTTGCAGATATTTGATTCCGCCCCACACCATGTTGCTCGAGGTTTGAGAGGTGAACGAGGCGAAATCGCCCCGGTCAACCACTAGCACTCGCAACCCGCGCGCACTCAACGCAGCGGCCGACACCGAGCCATTAATTCCGGCGCCAATCACGACTACATCAAAGTCATCCACAATTTCTAACATTAGTTCACAAAAGTTGTTAGTTCGACGAGGCAGAGGTGGCTATTCTCTTACCTGAAGGGGTAATAATGCCGATTCTTGCGATTGATGCTGGCACCACGGGCGTGACCACACTTTTAGTTAGTGATGAGGGCGCGATTGTTTCGCGCGGCTACCAAGAGTTTGCTCAACACTTCGATGCACCCGGTTGGGTCGAACACGAACCAGAGCAAATTTGGCAGGCGGTGCTCGCCTCAAGTGCGCAGGCCTTAGCGGGCAGCAGCCTGAAACCAACTGCCATTGGAATCACCAACCAGCGTGAGACGGCTGTCTTTTGGAACCGTTCTACGCTTAAGGCTCCCCGCCGCGCGATAGTTTGGCAAGATCGGCGAACTTCAGAGGTTTTGAAGCCCATTCTGAATTCGGGCAAGGGTGCCAATATTTACGCCAAAACTGGCCTCACCCTCGACCCGTATTTTTCGGCGAGCAAGTTCTTGTGGGTTGCGCAAAATCAGCCAGAGATATGGAACGCTGTGGCAACGGGCGAAACCCTAATCGGCACAGTTGACAGCTACTTGGTGAGCCGTCTCACCGCAGGTAAAACCCACATAACCGATGCCTCGAACGCCTCTCGCACTCAATTGATGAACTTGAAAACCCTTGAATGGGATGACGAACTGCTCGAAATTTTTCAAATTCCACGCACCGCTCTTCCCCGCATTGTGCCCAACTATGGCGAGCTTGCGGTAACAGACGCTGGCGCATTTCACGGATTAACCCTGCCGATTACCGCCATGATCGGAGATCAGCAATCGGCGCTGTTTGGTCAACTGGGTTTTTCGGCTGGCGATGCCAAGTGCACCTATGGAACTGGAGCATTTATCTTGTCAAACACCGGTGCAGAGCCGGTTTATAGCGACAACGGGTTGCTAACCACCGTTGCTTGGTTAGGCGCTGACGGCAAGGCGGTTTACGCCCTCGAAGGTTCGGTGTTTGTGGCGGGTGCCGCTGTGCAGTGGCTTCGCGATGGCTTGAAGCTAATTGGCTCGGCTGCCGAAACCTTCGAGTTGGCCAGTTCGGTGGCTTCTAGCGATGGCGTGAGTTTCGTTCCAGCCCTCACCGGCCTTGGTGCGCCCTTTTGGCAGCCAGATGCCAGGGGTAGCTTCTTTGGCATCACTCGTGGAACCACCAGGGCGCACCTGGTTCGAGCCACTCTAGAAGCCATCGCGTTCGAGGTTCGTGCCGTTTTCGATGCGCAAAGTTCTGACACGGGTCAAAAGTTGCAACAACTTCGAGTTGACGGTGGGGCGGCTGCGAACGACCTGCTGCTGCAGATGCAGGCCGACACCCTTGGGGTTTCGGTGCGGCGAAACAAAATGCTTGAAAGCACTGGTTTTGGGGCAGCCCTGTTGGCGGGCTTGGGGGCCGGCATCTTCGGCAGCGTGGCCGAGCTCGAGCAATTGGTGCCGTTAGACCGGGTTTTTGAGCCTGGTGGCCAATCGATTAGTGACTACCGGGTTTGGTTGGCAGCAGTTAACGCCACGAGAAGTTTCGCAAATGAAACCAAAACGTTAACAAACTAGCGCATTTTCTTTCACTATTTAACAAATTCGCTCTCATTTCGTGCGAATATGACTGTTACTGCCACTAGAAAGGGGGTCGTTTGTGAATCGCAAGATTTCAACAAAACTAAGTGACGGCCGCGACCTTTTCTATTTCGATGACGCCGATACCAACCTGCCCGCCGAGCGTAAGCCAGACAGTCGCCCAGTTCAAGAACGCCCCGAAGCTGCTTCGATGCGCCTCGATTCGCTAACCGGCGAATGGATTTCGATTGCCGCACACCGCAATGGCCGAGCATTCTTACCGCCAGCCAGCCAGTGCCCACTGTGCCCAACGAACGATACGAACCCATCCGAAGTTCCAGACAACTTCGATGTTGCAGTTTTCGAAAATAAGAGCCCGTCGTTTGGCCCTACCCTTTTGGCAACCGATGACCAGAGCTACTCGGTAGTTTCTAAGCTTGATTTGGGCACCTCAAAAGAGAGTGTCGGTCGCTGCGAGGTTGTTGTGTTTAGCCCAGAGCACCTTGGCTCACTAGGTGCCATGCCGGTCAACCGGGTTCGCACCGTAATCGAGGCTTGGGCAGATCGCACCGCTCACCTGCAGTCGCTACCAGGTGTGCGTCAGGTGTTTCCGTTTGAAAACCGCGGTGAAGCCATTGGCGTAACCCTTCACCACCCACACGGCCAGATTTATGCCTACCCCTATGTGACACCGCGCACCAACAGACTGCTTGATTCGGTTGGCAAATTCGGCTCGTCTTTATTTGCCGAAACTCTTGAATTCGAAAGAACTTCAGACCGAGTTCTGATTGCAGGCGAGAACTTCACAGCCTATGTTCCATTCGCAGCCCGCTGGCCAATTGAGATTCACCTGCTGCCAAACCGACAGGTTGCCGATTTCACCCAACTTGACGATGGTGAAAAAGATGAACTGGCTGGAATCTATAGCCGCCTGCTTGGCGCAGTTGACCGCATTTACGACACCCCAACGCCATATATTGCGGCTTGGCACCAAGCCCCACTTGTGGATGCCGGTAAGAACGTTCGACTTCAGTTGCAAATAACTTCACCGAGGCGCGCTGCCGACAAGCTGAAATACCTTGCAGGCTCAGAAAGCGCCATGGGGGCCTTCATTGGCGACATAACCCCTGAGTCGGTTGCAGGGCGTCTTCGCGAAGTTCTCTAGACGCTCAAGCTGTTTGCCTGGCGAGCCGCGCCAAGCGCCACATATTCGGCAGAAGGCGGGAATGACACCAGGTCGCCAAAAATGTTGGTTGCCACTTCACGAACGCCCAAATTTGCTGCCGCCCCGCCAATCAGCCTTATTGCGGTAACTGCAGTTCCTTGATTGACAATCAGTTGTCGACCAACCTCAAGGCCTTGCAGCATGCCTTCGATGCAGGCGCGAGCAAAGTTTTCTCGAGTTCCGTTGGCAAGAGTTAGACCGTTCATAGACGCGGTTGCATCTGGCAGATTCGGGGTACGTTCCCCTTCGAAATATGGCGTTAGCGAAATACCCCCGGCTCCGGCAGTGCCATTCGAGGCGAGTGAGCCGAATTCGTCGAGGCTCACCCCGAGAATTTGCGCTCCCCATTCCAGAACGCGAGCCGCGTTTAGGGTGCAAACTAACGGAAGAAACTTGCCATCCGCGCTTGCGAAGCCGGCGATTGATGCGCTTTGGTCAGCAGAGTTTTCATCGGCAACACCAAAAATCGTTCCACTGGTTCCGATCGAGATTGCTATTTCGCCTGAACCAAGTTGCAGACCCATAGCTGCGCCAGCATTGTCACCCATTCCAGCGCCTATTTTGCAGCCTTCACCACCACCAATTTCGGGCGATACCTCTCCCACGGTCTCATTCCATTCGGCAACGCGCGGAAGCTGAATGTCTTTACCAATGCAGAACTCCACAATTTCAGACACATACTCATTGGTTTTTGAGTTGAAATACCCGGTTCCAGATGCATCGGAACGGTCGGTAACCAGCTTGCTAATGTCTGGCGCTTGCCCAGCTAGTTTCCAAGTTAGCCAATCGTGAGGCAGTGCAACCGCCGCTATTCGCCTGGCATTCTCGGGCTCATTTTGTCGAACCCAAAGCAACTTGGTTGCGGTAAATGAGGCAACCGGTATTGACCCAGTGTTTGACGCCAACCATTCCGCACCGAAGTGATTCACTAGTTCTTTAGCCTGCGGCGCGCTTCTGGTGTCATTCCAAAGCAGGGCGTCTCGAACCACTTCACCCGCAGCATCAAGCGCTACCAGACCGTGCTGTTGGCCGGCAATCGAAATAGCCTTCACGTCAGATAGGCCACCGGCATGCTCAATGGCAGCAAGTAGCGCTTGCCACCAGTGATTAGGGTCAACCGAGGTGCCTTCAGGGTGCCTGGCGCGACCTTCTCTCACTATTTCAAAAGTAGAAGGGTCAACAATCACTACCTTGCAACTTTGCGTAGACGAATCTACGCCAGCCACCAAATGCCGAGTGTTCAACTTGAATTCCGCTATCGGTCTAGCGGGCGCCCATGAGGTGCTCAAGGGCTAGCTGATTCAGTCGCACAAAGTTGAAGCCCTTACCGTTGAAGTAGGCATCTGGGTTGAAGCTTGCAGCGTCTGGTGAAGCCATCAAAGCGTCATGGGTTTCACCGGGGTTGAGCGTAGATTGTGCCAACTCGTGCAAGCGTGCCGCTTCTTTGGCAGCCTTAACTTCTGGGTCGGCCTCAAAGGCAGCGGCTCGTTCCTTCAGCAGCAGGTACATGCGAATGTTTGCCTTGGCAGACTCCCAAACCCCGGTGTAATCTTCGGTGCGACTTGGCTTGTAGTCGAAGTGCCGAGGGCCGTGATAAGCCGGGGCGCCATTGTTACTGAACTCAAGCAGGTGCACCAGTGAGAACGCATTTGAAAGGTCACCGTGACCAAACACTAGATCTTGGTCATATTTGATGCCTCGTTGACCATTCAGGTCAATGTGAAATAGTTTCCCCGCATCCAAGGCCTGGGCGATTCCGGCCGTGAAGTTCAATCCGGCCATTTGTTCGTGCCCAACCTCAGGGTTCACCCCTACCAATTCGGGGTGGTCTAAGGTTTCGATGAAGGCCAAAGCGTGACCCACGGTTGGAAGCAGAATGTCTCCGCGCGGTTCATTTGGCTTCGGTTCGATGGCAAACCTGATTTTGTAACCCTTTTCGATTACATAGTCGGCCAGAAAATTCACAGCTTCGCGGTAACGCTCGAGTGCATGCTGAATGTTTTTCGCGGAATCATATTCGGCACCCTCACGCCCACCCCACATCACGAAGGTTTCAGCCCCAAGCTCGCTGGCAAGGTCAAGGTTTCGCAAAACCTTGCGAATGGCGAATCGACGCACATCGCGATCGTTTGAAGTGAAGCCGCCGTCTTTGAAGACCGGATGCGAAAACAAGTTAGTTGTAATCATCGGCATCTTGAGGCCGGTGGCGGCCAAAGCTCCTTTGAGTCGATCGATTTCGTGTCGGCGCTGAGAGTCGGTTGAGCCAAAGTCAAACAGATCATCGTCATGCAAGGTCATGCCATAGGCGCCGATTTCGGCCAGTTTCTCAACCGCCTCAACAGTGTCAAGCTTGGCGCGGGTGGCTGAGCCAAACGGGTCGGCACCAAGCCAGCCTATTGTCCAGAGCCCGAAAGTGAATTTGTCTTCTGCGCGTGGTTTTAGAGTGCTCATCATGTCTCCTTTGACTTGATTTGTTTACCGAAACGGTGTCTTTAGCGTTGCCCCGAGGTGCTTTCGTTGCTTGATGAAAAGGCCGATGGCAATTGCGCTGTAGGTGGCAATAATGATCCACCGAATCTCTGGCTGCGGAAACATAAAGTTTGCAATAAAGAGCGCCAGCAGGGTTACCGCTCCGCGCATTCCTAATCTCAAACCAAGAAGCAAACCGACACCCATTAGAGTCTGGGCGCTCGTTAGGGCAAATTCTTCTACCTGGCGAGAATCCAAAGGAAGGCCGGCCCCGTGGCCACCACCGAGAATGTAACCAATCGGCAGTGAAGCGGTTAGCACCGTCCACTGGTTTACCTTGCTAGAAAGCAAAACCGCCAAGCCAATTCCAGGGCGCCCCTTGAAGGCGAAGAAGGCTGCCAAAATGAACTCGGGGGCCTCTGATGCTATTGGCGCCAGCCACTGCACCAAAAAGTAATCATTTATGCCCAAATCGTGACCGGCGGCTACTAGGCCTTCGGCAAACGGTTCGGCACTAATCAAAATCAAGGTCGCGGCAATAACCACAGAGACCAGTATGAACACGCGTCGAGTCTTGGTGGGTAAACCGCCAACCAGAGCCGAGACGCCTTCTAATTCAGGTTCTTCTCTCTCGTTTTTCGACTGCCGCCACAGGTAACCAACGAAAAGCAGAATCAACACAATAGCAACCACAAGGTTGATTTGCCTCATGACTGGAATCAAGATTGCGATTGTCGAGGCCATGATTAGAAACGCCATGTCGATGCGTGAATCGCTATCGAGCTTCACGCCAAATTGACCTTTACGCGAAGAAGTGCTGGTGCGCGTTTTTCGAACCGCCAGGTAACCCAGAATTGCCATCATTGGCCAGCCAATTCCAAGTAAAAGTCGGTTGGCTCCGGTTAGATTCGCCGATGCGTACTGCGCATACTCGGGCTTGGTTCCGGCTGCGAACGCAAAATAGAAGTCAACCACATATTCGGGAAGAATCGCTATCAAGGCGAGAAGCCCCACCGTTAGCCCGCCACTTAGGTCTAATTCGGCAGCCTCGCCGACCCAGCCAAGCACAAAGGCTGCGCTAAGAATTGCAACCCCGTAAATAATGGCTTCAACAACCGGGGAACCGTGCCAGTGCCAAATGTAATCGGTGACAGCCGGAATCGTGGCTAATGCCGCCAAAGCAAAAGGAAGAATAAGTCGAACCAGGTAATCACGCGAACCGTCAAACGGCTTACTCATTGCTCACCAGATCTACCCCCCAACGACCACTCCAAACGCGATTTGGTTCAATCCAGATCAGGTCATCCTTGGTGTTGAAGGCATTTGGCCCAGCGGTGCAGGGTTCAACCGCAACCGCCCAACCTTCGCCATTTTCAGTGGGAAAGTTATTTGGTGTGAAATATTGCACATGCTTGAAGGTGCCATCCTGCCAAATATCTAGCCCCTCACCATTTTCATCGAGCAGGTAGGTGTGAGCCATTCCCCAATTGTCGCGCTCGAGGTCGGTGTAATCGTTGTCGAGCACGCCTGCGTCAATGCGGCGACCGTTAGAGAGGTCAAACTCGGTTCCGGCAACCGCCTTGCGTTCAACGGGAATGCTGCGTTCGTTGGTAATAAAGACACTCTTGGCGCTAGAGGTGAGCGTTAGATCGCCCACAGGTGTTTCTCCGAATTTGAAATACGGATGCACGCCAAGCCCGAACGGTGCGTGAAAATCACTGCGGTTGGCGGCTGTATGCATTACTAGCAGGCCATTGTTACGCAAACTGTATTCCACCTCGGTGCTGACCACGAATGGGTAGCCGGCAACCGGAAAAATAGTTGCACCCAAACGAATGGAAGACGCAGTTTGAGCCAGAACCTTGTAGGGCTGTGTAAGCAGAAGGCCGTGAATGGCGTTGTTTAGCGAAACCTCGTTGATTGGAAGTTGAAGTTCGCCGCCTTCGAGAACCCACTTGCCGTCTTCGATGCGGTTCGACCATGGTGCCATAACGACACCGGCGCGCTTTGGGGGCATCGCGTTCTCGGGGAAACCTTGAACCAAATCTTTTGCACCGAGGCGTAGCGAACGCAGCGAAGCGCCAACCTCGGTGACAACCGCAGTCATTTGACCCGCGTTGGTGTTGAGTGAAAGGCTAAACTGTTGCCCTGTGGCTGGGTGCATGCATCTAGCCTAACCGTGCCGATACCTTTCAAATTGGAATGACAAATGACCATCACCCGAATTGATGCAAACACCACTCAAAACGGCTTCAAAGCCAAATTCGGTTATGACGCGAGTGGCGTTTGGTCGGCACCAGGTCGGGTGAATTTAATCGGCGAACACACCGACTACAACCTTGGCTTCGTGTTTCCGTTTGCCATCAACCGCCGCACCTATGCAGCCGTTGCCCTTCGCACCGATGGCATTGCGAGGGTTGCCTCAAGTTTCACAACCGAGGTGGTTGAGTTGCCAATCTCTGAAATCTCAAAGGATGCGGTGACAGATTGGTCGGCCTACCCGCTGGGCGTGGCCTGGGCGCTGCAGCAACTTGGCAACGCAAACGCCACGGGCTTTGACTGTTATTTCGAGTCTGACGTGCCAGTTGGCGCGGGGCTTTCAAGTTCTGCTGCCATCGAATGTTCGATAGCGGTGGCGCTCAATGAACTCTGGTCGATTGCATTAGACAAGCGCACCTTGGCTCGCGTTGGGCAATTGGCGGAAAACGAAATCGTAGGCGCGCCGACCGGAATCATGGATCAATCGGCATCGCTGCTTGGCGAACTCGACCACGGGGTGTTTTTGGATTGCGAAGACCTAAGCGCTTCGGTGGTTGAACTTGGTTTCGCCAAGAATGGGCTCGAGCTGCTGATCATCGACACCAAAGTGGCACACCGCCATGCCGATGGCGGCTATGCCTCGCGCCGATCCGCCTGCGAAGCTGGTGCCGCCGCCATGGGCAAGGCGAGCCTCAGGCAGTTGAGCGTTGCCGATTTACCCGCCGCCGAAGCCAAGCTCGACGAACTCACCTATCGCCGGGTTCGTCACGTGGTTACCGAAAACCAGCGGGTGCTCGACACCGTAAAGATTCTTGGCGAGGCCGGCCCGCGAGCCATCGGCGACCTGCTTTATAAATCACATCAGTCAATGCGCGATGACTTTGAAATTTCGGTAGATGAACTCGACACGGCTGTTGAAACCGCCCTTCGCCACGGTGCGATTGGTGCTCGCATGACCGGTGGCGGTTTTGGCGGGGCTGCCATTGCCCTAACGCCGGTTGAGAAAATTGGCGAGGTTACCCTAGCCGTTGAAGCCGAATTCGCAGCGCTTGGTTACACCAAACCAGAAATCTTCACGGTTTCGGCGGCGCCTGGTGCACACCGAGAAATCTAAAAACTCAAGCGTGGTCGCTGGCAATAACAGCAACGCCGGCATCTACCAGTTGATCGATTGCAGATTCTGTGGTTTTTGGGGCCACTCCGGCCGTTAGATCGCTGATCACGCGAACCTTCATTCCGGCTTTTTTGGCATCGAGTGCGCTTGCCAAAACGCAGTAGTCGGTGGCGATGCCAACCACGTCAACGTCGTCTATTTCGTATTGCTCAATAACCTGGGCGATTGGCTTGCCTTCTGGCGTAGAGCCCTCGAAGAGCGAGTAGGCAGGCTTTCCTTGACCCTTTTGAATGTGAATCATCACAAAGTCGGTATCTAAATTCGGATGATATTCCGCCCCCACGGAGCCGGCGACGCAGTGAACCGGCCAGTTGTGCACAAAGTCGGGTTGACTGCCAGCAGCGGCAAAGTGGCCACCGTTATCGCCATCGGCATTGTGCCAGTCGCGTGAAGCCAAAACAATGTCATAGTTCTGGGCGTTGTCGTTCAAAAAATCAGTGATGGCGGTGGCAACCGCTGCCCCACCGTCAACACCAAGCGAACCGCCTTCGCAAAAATCGCGTTGAACGTCAACAATGAAAAGTGCCTTAGCCATTATTTATTGCTCAAGTTCGCGCCACAGCGATAAAAGCCGGCAACCAAATTATCGATGGCGTCTTTAGCTGTATCGGTCACGTTTCCGAGCGCGTAAACCGCAAACAGCAGAACTGTTCCGTCTTTAGCATTAGCGTAGCCAACCAGCGAGTAGCCGTGCTTAATCCAGCCAGTTTTAGCGAACACGTGGCCAGCGGCATCCAGATTCTTGCCTTTGAATCGAGTTGCCAGCGAACCAGATTCACCAGCAACCGGAAGAGCCTGCTTGATCACCGAAAAATAGTCGGTGCCTGCAAAAATCTTTTGCATTAGCTGCATGAAGAATGCAGGTGGCACCGAGTTGTTCGCCGATAACCCAGAGCCATCTTTGATGCTGAGCCCGGTGGTGTTCAAACCAGCATCGGTTAGCGCCTTCTTTATTGCTGCGTCGATCGAAGTGAACGAGCCATCAAAACCTTCGTCAAGCGAAACCAAACGCGCCAAAGCCTCAGCCTCGGTATTGTCAGAAACCTGCAACATGTGAAGAATCCACTTACTAATTGGCTGCGACTGAACCTGAGCAATTTGATTGGCGCTGGTGGGAAGCTTGCCAAGCGAGATTGTTGCACCTACGGCAGATGCACCAAGGGCCTGCCTAAACCAGTTGCCAGCGCGAATCACCGGGGTGGTGCTTCGGGGCGAAGTTTCGAGCTGTGGGTTGTTGCGATCGCCATCAACCTGAAGCGCTGTCACCTCAGACATGTAGCCGATGGTTTGTTCGGTGCGCTCCCACGATGGTTCCCAACTGGCACCTTGAAAAACGGATGAATCGAGAATGATTTTGGTAATCGGCGTGGTTTTTACCGCCGCATTTACGGCAATCGCCAGAGTGGAAAGCTTTGGGGCATCAGGGTAAACCGACTGTTTGCCTGGGCCGGTGCGAGAAAGCGTTGGGTCGCCGCCTCCGAGAACATAGATGGTGCCAGGGTCTGCGGCGTCTTGGTAAACCCGAGTGCTCACGCGATAGTTTGGGCCAAGGGCCTGCAAGGCGGCGGTGGCGGTGAGCAGCTTCAGGGTTGAGGCAGTTGCACCAGGCACCGCTGAATTGCGGTCAAAAAGTACCTCGTTGGTGGCCTGATTCACAACCACCGCCTGCATGCTGCCGAGCGTGGTGTCGGCGGCTGCCTGAGCCACCGAACAGGTGCGGTTATCAGTTGGCGTTGCAGAGGAACTTGGTTGCGAAGAGTTTTGCGCCTGGTTCGAGCCGTTTGAACTTGGAATAACTGGGCCAGCAGAAATGCTCAAACCGGCGATAAGTAAGGCGAGTGCAACAACACCAGAGGCAAGGCCAATGCCAACCTGCTTCAAATATTCGAAATTCTTAATGCGTTCAAACAAGTGCGACTCCAAGCAATAGTGCGATGCCTCGATTTTACTTGGTTGAGGGCAAGGTCAGAGGCTGGCAAACTTGAGGCATGAAGATTTCACGAATTGTTATCGCACTGGCACTAGCTTTTGGTTCCACCCTAAATTCAACATCGGCAGCCTTGGCCCACGATGAAGTTGTTAGCACAAGCCCGGCCGATGGCTCAACGGCTTCAGCGGGTGTCTTCGACGTTTCGATAACTTTCAATGAAGACATACTCAACATAAAAGGCTCGCACAGCGAGGTAATTCAAGTCTTTTCACCAGG
>CANFOX010000021.1 GCA_947448845.1 Microbacteriaceae bacterium
CAACCTTCAAAGCGATTCGAACCACCAACACGCTCGGCATCTTTCAAATCGAGAGCCCGGGCCAAAGAGAACTAACCGGCAAGCACCAGCCAACCGAGTTCAACGACCTAACCATTCAGATCTCACTGTTTCGCCCGGGGCCAATGAAAGGCAACATGATTGCGCCCTACCTGAACGGTCGTCAGGGCTTTGCCAAACCCGATTTCATTCACCGCGACCTCGAGCCCATTTTGAAATCAACCTTTGGCGTGGTGATTTTTCACGAGCAGGTGCTTCGCATCTTTCACAAAATGACCGGATGCGGCCTAGCCAAGGCTGATGAGCTAAGGCGACAACTCGAGAAGCCAAAGGCAAAGCCCAAGATTGAAGCCTTTTTTCGCAAAGAGGCTGTCGCTCGTGGCTATTCTGCGAGCGTTATCGAACGGGTTTGGGGCATTCTTGAGGGTTTCGGAAGTTTTGGTTTTTGCAAGGCGCACGGTGCGGCCTTCGCCATGCCCACCTATCAGAGCGCCTGGCTGAAGACCCACTACCCGGTTGAGTTTCTAGCCGGGCTATTCACCCATGACCCGGGAATGTATCCGAGAAGACTGCTGCTTGCCGAAGCTCGCCGTCTTGGGGTTCCAGTTTTGCCGCTAGATGTGAACCGCTCAACCAACGAGTTCTTAGTTGAGAAAATCGACGCCGATCGCTTCGGAGTAAGGCTTTCGCTAGCCGAAGTGCAGGGCATTAGCGATGCCGAAGTGAACCGCATCATCGAGAATCAACCGTTTATTGACCTACCCGACTTTTACGAGCGCGCCCGGCCCAACCGGCGCACCGCCGAGAGTTTGGCTGCGGTTGGAGCCTTCGACTCGATGGTGGCCGGCACCCGAGGCGACATAGCCGCGCGCATTCGAGAGCTAAACGCCCAGAAGCGCCGCCCGGCACCATCGGCCGACGCGGTTTACCTCGACTTCGAGGTGGCCGACGTTATGCCCACCGGTAACCCAGAGATGAGCTCCGCCGAGCGCGTGCAGGCCGAGTTGAGCCTGCTGAAACTAGACGTAACCCAGCACGTGCTCGAAAGCTATCGGCCCATGCTCGACGACCTGGGCGTGATTCGCGCCGATGAGTTGGTTGGGCTTCGCACCAAAACCGAAGTTCTGGTGGCCGGGGTGAGAGTTGCCACCCAGACTCCCCCGATGCGATCTGGCAAGCGGGTGGTGTTTGTAACCCTCGATGACGGCACCGGATGTAGTGATTCCACATTCTTCGACGAAGCCCAACAGCGTTGCAGTCACATCCTCTTCAACACAAGGTTGCTAGTGATTAGCGGCCGAACCCGCCGCACCGGAACCCGCGGAGTCTCGCTGATGGCAGAGAACGCCTGGAGCCTAGAAGAGCTGTGGCAACAGTGGCAGGCCAAACAAAAGGCTAGCTAAACCAGCTCAATCGAGCGCTTCGCCAAGCCCATGAAATAGCCGTCGATCTTGGTGTCGGCCGCCTGCTCGGGGTTCTCTGAGGCGCCGAGGGTTACAAACAGCGGCGTGAAGTGCTCAACGGTTGGGTGAGCGTAAGGCATGCCGGGTGCCAACGACTTGTAGTTGATGAGACTGTCAACATCGCCGCGAGCAAGCGCCTCGGCGGCCCAGCCGTCGAACTCGGCCGACCAACCAGGTGCAGCCGCTTCCGGGCGCCAATCGCGCAAGAACGGTAAGCCGTGAGTCATGAAACCAGAACCAATCACCAGCACGCCCTCATCGCGCAGCGGGCGAAGACGACGACCAAGATCCATCAGCTTCACCGGGTCGAGCGTTGGCATTGAGAGCTGCACCACGGGAATATCGGCATCAGGGTACATAACCTTGAGCGGAACCCAAGCCCCGTGGTCGAGCCCACGTGATGCGTGCTGATGCAGCGGTTCGTTATCTGGCATGAGCTTGGCAACCATTTCGCCAAGCCACGAGGCATCAGGAGTCTCATATTTCATGTTGTAGAACTTGGGGGCAAAGCCGCCAAAGTCATAAATTAGCGGAGTGTTAGCGGCTGTTGCCGAAATCATCAGCGGTGCGCTCTCCCAGTGGGCAGAGACAATCAAAATGGCTTTCGGCTTCGGTAAATCGGCCGACCAGCCGGCTAGTTGTGACACCCAAAGTTCATCGTCAAGCAGCATGGGGGCACCGTGTGAAAGGTAAAGTGCGGGTAACGTGGTTTCACTCATGATTTAAGTAAACACCCCTTGACTAACTTTTATTGCACCTTTTGTGAATATTCCTCAAAAAGTTTTTCGGTGCTAGAAAGCCCGATGCGGCTTGCCCCTGCATCGATCAAATCGATAGCCTGATCGAGACTCGAAACACCCCCGGATGCCTTCACCCCCATAGACTCACCCACTGTGGCGCGCATCAGACGAACCGCTTCAACGCTGGCCCCACTGTTGGCAAACCCCGTAGATGTTTTCACAAAATCAGCCCCCGCCAACATGCTTAGGTGGCAGGCGGTAACAATCTGCTCATCACTTAGGTTTGCGGTTTCTAGAATCACCTTGACCAGCACAGCCTCAACGTCCCGCGCCGATTCAACCACCGCTGCAATGTCATCTTGCACGGCATCAAAGTCAGCACTTTGCATGGCCGACTGGTTGATAACCATGTCAAGTTCGCGAGCACCGGAAACCATGGCGTCTCTTGCCTCAAAAACCTTTGAAGCGGTGGTGCTAGTTCCGTGCGGAAAACCAATCACCGTTGCCACCGAGACGTTCGAGCCGGCTAGTAATTTGGCAGAAAGCGCAACATCAATGGGCCGAACGCAATAAGCGGCCACACCGAACCGTAACGCCACCTCTGCCCCGTTGAGAACATCCTGCAGGGTTGCCGTTGGCTTCAAAACGGAATGGTCTAGGTAACTAGCAAGTTGTGGCAAGGTGAATAGGCGGTAGCTCATGCGCCAAGTCTAGGTTTGGCAGGGCTAGATTTGATGCATGCGCATCACCGTGAGGGTAAAGCCGGGGTCGAAAAAAGGCCCCCTGGTGGTTGAAGAAGCCGGCGAGTTCACGGCTTTCATCAAAGAACGAGCCGTGGATGGCGCTGCCAACGAAGGCCTGATTGCCACCTTGGCCGCCCACTTCGGGGTAAGTAAATCGAAAATCACCATTGAATCGGGCTTCACGTCGCGCATCAAGCGCGTGAGCGTTGACGACTAAAACCTAAGGGGAACCAACCGTTAATCCGCTGAAAGTTACATTCCCACCATCAGTCACAAATTTGATTGTCGGCACTGAACCAGAAGCAATGGAGATTGGCAATACCAACAGCAGAAGGTCAGGTGAATATGCAGCCCAGGTAACGTTCAATCCATTTACGGTTACAGACTTCACTGCGGCTAAATTTGTGCCAGTAAACAGCACCGATGTTCCAGGAAGATTACCCCCATTGTTAATACCCACAGACCCGATC
The DNA here is from genome assembly GCA_947448845.1 of Microbacteriaceae bacterium. GTDB lineage: Bacteria > Actinomycetota > Actinomycetes > Actinomycetales > Microbacteriaceae > Rhodoluna. The sequence continues at coordinate 3,435 of CANFOX010000021.1, forward strand.
GCTTGGGCGCCGGAAACTGTGAATGTGGCTATGGATGTAGTTGTACCGGCAGATGTGGTAACCACAAATGGGTAGCTACCCGTCTTTACCGAAGCACTAATGGCAACCTCAAGGTTTGTTGATGTCAAAAGTTGAAAACTCAGGCTAACTCCGCCGAGTTTTACCGACGTTGCACCACCTAGATTAACCCCCTCAAGTTGCACTGCAGTGCCGGCACCGCCCGTTGTCTTTGAAAAAACCAAAGAACTTGGCAATAATTTTGTCTTAGTAATGGTCAAAACACCGCCAGTTGCAGTGCCGGCAGGGGTAGTTACCTGCACCGCACCACTTTTCATGGTTGCCGAAATTCCAACAGCAATAGTGCCGCCGGCCAATACCGAATACTTGGTGGCTGCCACGCCACCTACCTTCACAGCCGTTGCACCCCAAAGATTTGCGCCCCTAACATAAACAAGATCTCCAACTGCCGCGGTGGATGTATTGGCCTGAGTTGAACCCAGTTCGTAAAAACTGATTGAAGGCTTTACGGCACTCGAGATTGTTTGAGCCTTGGTTGGGTCTGAAACGTAACCGGCACCGTTCACCATGTCGCTTGATTTTGCAACCTGCGAGATGCGAACACTGGCGCCTCCGAGTGTTGCGTTCGAGACTGTCACGTTTGCCGTAGAGGCTGAGGTGGAACTAATCGTAGCAACGCCGTCTCCGCCCGCAATAACTGGCACATAGTTGTAGTTGGCACTCAAGGCCGAGAGCGCAATGGTAAATCCGGTGGCAGTTAGTGTCGGTTTAGCAGCCTTAAACGTAGGAGCTTGCGCCCAGCCAACCACACTGGCATTTGAGTTTAGAAATCCAGTTTTTGAGGTAATGACGGTCACCTTTGCCAATTGACCTGCAGTCAAACCGGTGACTGTGACCGGCAATGAGCCACCTTTTACGGTACCCATGGCAACCTTTCCCTGGCTAACACTCAGTGCATAACTTGATGTCGCACTGTAGTTTGTGATTGAAAAACTGAATCCTGAGCTTGCCGAAGTGGCTTGACTAGTAACGGCTACTGGTGCTGTCGGAGTAGGTGTGAATGTGAATGTTACCGGTGATGAAACGGTCGAGTCATAAATAGCGTCCTCGCTTTTTCTGGCTGTTACCTTGCAGACTGTAACTGTTGTAGTGTCGGTCGAAATTAGAGTCGACCCTCTAACGAGGCATTTCGCATCGGTCGAATAAAAACTAATTGCCCCGTTTCCCGTACCTCCACTGGTAACTAGAGACACTTGTGAACCATTTATAGACAAGTTTGAGTTTGCTATTGCCAGCGATGTGGATTGCGGTTGTCCGACAAACAAATAGCGAACCGTTGACGAACGTGACTGAACTTGGACTGTTGGACTCTGGCGCTTTTGCCCAGGTGGATTTGCAGGGATCCCAGAAGCTGGATTTGGTGATGAAGTTGTGGCAACAACATCACAGATGCCCACCGAACTGGAATTCAAAGTTTGACTTACGCCAAGTGAGCAGTTGGGGTTTGAGGAATCTACCGAAAAAGTAACACCAGCCGAGGCATCGGTGTTGACTGCAACCAGAGAAATTCCCGAAATCACTGAACCGGAAAGACTAGTATTGGCTATTTGGGTTAGCGGGCCGGATTGGCCAGACAAATCGTCTATAACCAGACTGTTCGAAGCAACAGATAAACCTGAGTTGTTGAACGCCTGAACCTGAACCCGAGCCGATAGTGCGCCGGCTGGAATCTGCAAGCTGCAGGAAGTCAAAGCGGACTGGCAAGTTACCTCAAGGTCGGTTGTCATGGCTTCCGAAGGCGAAACGGTGGTGTTGCGATAGTCGCCCACACCAAGCTCGCCAAATGTGTTCTGGCCCCAACAGGTAACGTTTCCTTTTGCCGAACTGGTGTCAAGATGGTGGACGCCACACATCATCAGATATCCACCAGAGATTTCAATAGATCCAGACAAATCCGTGACCTCTTTGGCGGTCTTTATGAAATCCCTGTCGTATTGATGAGGAGGCTGTTGGGCGGTTCCCCAGCAGAAGGCTTTCTCATCGACGGTTATGGCGCAAGCGCCCCCGGCTGTTGTGGCAAGTTTTACTGCTTTCGGCACACCTGAGACTGGAACAGGTGTCCATGCATCGTTGAAAGTGCCGTTTCCAAGAGCTCCGCCGTTATCGTCGTTCGAACCCCAGCAAACAGTTTGACCATCGGCCTCAAGCGCGCAGGCGCCATTGCTTTCTGCCGCAACATCGACCGCATCCGATAACGAAGAAACTTGAACCGGTGAACTTGAATTGACATTAGTTCCGTTTCCAAGTTGCCCGTAGTGATTGTCACCCCAGCAAGAAACGGTTCCGTCAGAAATCAATGCGCACGTAACTGATTCTCCGATTGTGATTTTTGTCGCATGCGCAATGTCTTGTTGCTTCACCGGCGCAGAACCAAATCCGTCACCCCAACAATAGATTGAACCGGAAGCCCCCAAAGCACATATTTTGGCTGAACCTTGAACATTCCCCGATTCGACCTGCACTATTGGTTCACTTAGACCGATTACTGGAGTAAGGCCATGGGTTGGGTATGGCCGAGACAGCGCTCCATCAGAGCTTCCGTTACCAAGTTGACCGGAATTGTTTAGACCCCAGCACTCAACGCTCGCGTTTTCCAAGAGGGCACAGGCGAAGTTAGTGCCAACAGCGACCTGCTTGGCGTCATTTACTCCATTTACAACTGTTGGCGTATCTCCAGTCCATGCTCCCGATGAGGCAAAACGCCCGGCACCTTGAGCAAAAAAAGAAGATGTCGTTCCGTCCCACCACAAATCTAGGTCGGATCCCCAACAAGCTACTTTTTTGTCGCTTAGCAAGGCACAATGCGATCGATTATTGCTTGATAGGTCAATGATGGATGAGGATGCTTCAGTAAACCTTGCCGTCACCTGGTAAGACGAAATAGTTGCGGTGTTGCCCGTTGGAGGGGTCCAGGTGGCGGTTATTTGACCTCCGGCGGCACTTGCAGAAGTCAAACTAGGAGCCAGCGGCACATCAGGTAAGTCTGCGAAGAGTCTGAGTAGATGTGGTGTTGTGCAGGAATTCCAGTTCCAGCAAACAGGCCCAACTAGCGATCCCCAGCAGTAAAGGCTTCCTTCTGTCGTTGAAGCGCAAGTCTGCATACCGTTGGTTTCGACAAGTTGAACAAGTGAACCTCCAGGCATCGTAATTAACTTTGGTGTTGAAGCGTCTGAGCTTGTCCCGTCACCGACTGCACTGAATCTATTCGAACCCCAGCAGCTGAGTGATCCATACGAGGTCACCGCACACGAGGTAGTTTCTCGACTCCATCGATTTGAAGCACCTTGGTCAAGTGAGTCTCCCATAGCAATCGTTGATACTGAAGCTACTCCGCTTACCCTGGATGGCGACTCGAAGATGCTGGAATTCAGAGAACTGGGGTTAATCGTCCGCCCAAGCTGCCCTCGGGAATTATCGCCCCAGCACCAAACATCTCCGGACTCTGTCAAGGCACAAGCCGATAACCAGGAAACTGCAATTTGTTTTACGGTCACTCCAAGATTCATGGCAACTGGTGATGCAGAGTTGCCTGAGGTTAGATTTCCCCAGCAGCTCACAGACTTATCGCCGAGAAGCACACATCCGCCATCGTTTCCGATTGCTACCTGAGTGGCGTTGGTTACATCTGAGAACTGGGAAGGCGTCGAGAATGAAGATGAAGCTTCCACTCCGTTCCAACAGTAAATTTTGCCGTCAACGAGAACTGCACAAGCCTTGCCAAAAAGTTCGCTTTCAGTCGATTTACTGATATTTACGGCTCCCTGTAGGCCAATGGGTACGAGGCCTTCATTGTTCGCGCAGTCAACGCTTGAGTCCGAACTCATGATGAAGCAACTATCAGCAATTTGACTTATTGGGTCCCCAACAGCTTTGGGCCTCAAAACACCACCATCAAAAAGGTAAGGTTGAGTTTTTTCAAAACCGTAGTTGCTGTAATTTCCCCAACAATCCATGTTTCCGCTCGACAAAAGGGCGCAACCAGGAACCATCTGTGAAACCGCAGAAAGTCCAGTTGCCGCAGCAGAAGAAGTGAATATTGGGGTAAACAATTGTCCAGAGGCAACCAAGGCAAGAACTAATATCGATCGAACTAGAAGAACTAATCTTTTCAATGGAGAACCCCTCATATTTTTCTGATGAAACTGCTGTAGCCTTCTATATTCATAACAGCAAGGTTGCTTAGACGGCCAACTTCTAAGTTCATTGACTGGCTATTGACCGGTCAATGATTGATTACAGTTGATACATGAATGACACGGGGGCTGAGTCACTCGCTGCCTTCACCCTAACCAAGCAGCTGCTTTCAACTCTGGTTCAATCTGCCGCTCCGGATGATTTCTGCAGAAGTCTGGTTCATAAAGTTCTAAATGACCATGACGCCATTGCTGCCTTTATTTGCCGAGCAGACAGCGACGGCATGCTGCAAATGATGGGAAGTTACGGTTACCCGCCCGAGCGGGTGAGAAAAGATGTCAAGGTATCCATTTTTGATCGCATGGGAATTACCGACTCGATTCGAGAATCTCGCATTCTGGTCTTCAACGGATGGGAGGACTACAAGGTCATCTACCCGCAGCAAGCCAATCGAGCGAGCCCAGGAAAGGCATTCATCTCAGTGCCTTTTTCACGTGAAGGCTTTCCGGCCGGCGGAATCGGGATTGCCTTCGGAAGCTACGTGAAGGAATCTCAGTTCAACCAGTTACTGTGGGAGACCATCCAGCTCATTGGTGAAGTTTATGTTTCACCGGCTTGGTTCAACGTTGCTGAATCACGGGATGCAATCTCAGAAGGCCCGGTGCGGGGTAAAAAAATGCTTCCCCATGAACTTCCCGAGCGCGCCCTTCTGGTACTCAGACTCATGGCGGAGGGCAAAACCAACTGGCAGATTGCCAGCACTCTGAAATACAGCGAATCAACGATTAAGGGCGACGCTTCACTAATATTTCGTGCCTTTGGCGTAACGACCAGAGAAAGCGCGATTATTGCGGCAAAAAACGCCGGACTCATCTAAATGAAAACCGCCTCCGATCAACGAAGGCGGTTTCTAGTTGTGGACCTGAGGGGATTTGAACCCCTGACCCCCTGCATGCCATGCAGGTGCGCTACCAGCTGCGCCACAGGCCCGTAAAGACAACCTGATTATCTTACAACAACCAACTAGGCGGTTTCGGCGACATCCAATTTGATGAGTGGGCAGTCTTTCCAAAGGCGCTCTAGGCCATAGAACATTCGATGTTCTTCGTGCATAACGTGCACCCAAATGTCGCCAAAGTCGAGCAACACCCAACGACCAAGAGACTTTCCCTCACGGCGAAGCATCTTCTGGCCAAGTTCGAGCATCTTCTCTTCGAGAGCATCGGCTATGGCGTTTACTTGCCGTTCGTTTCGGCCAGATGCAATGAGCACGGCATCGGCCAGTGGGTTCACGCTGGTGACATCGAGTGCCACTAGGTTTTCGGCAAGTTTTTCTGACGCCTCTTGCGCCAAAATGTTGGCTAGTTCGATGGCTCTAGCTGATGCGGTCATATATTCCTTAGTGCAAATAGCCCATTAGGAAACTGACCAGCGTAGCAACGCCAACCACAACCATGAGAAGCCCGGTTCCGAGAACCCAATATTTTTGGGTGTCGATTGGTTTGAAGTTCACACCGCGAGCGTGACCAAGTTCACCCGTGAGGGCAATGGTTTGCGACTTGAGTGGCGTGATGATTTGAGAAATGTTTCCGGTGTCGGCTGACACCTGGGCGCGAATCGGGTCGGTTTTTGGCGCCTGCACTTTGGTTCGCGACTCTGGCAACTGAATGTCAATTGACCCGGTGCGAAGTGGAATGCTTGCGGTTGCCGGGTTCGCAATGATATCTAGTGGGTTAGTTGCGTTCTCAATAACAATGGATGCCGTTGCCACGTCACCGGTGAGGCTGGTTGGAATAGAGAACAGGCCTTCATCGGCATCTGTTCGGGAACGTTTTCGCGTCTCAGGTTCGCTGACAGGCTCGGCAACAGACGTTGAGGCCGGCTGGCTTTGAACCGGTGGCTCTTGCACCTTCGAGGCCGGGGTGGGAACGGGCTCAAAGCTTGGCGCCTCGGGTTCGGGTTCCACCGCTGGCTCAACTACCGCCGTGGGCGAGACCTCTGGTTCCAGTTTAACCTCTGGTTCTGGCACCACAACAGGCTCAAATTCTTCTTCACCGAGGGTCTCTTTTATGAGTGATTCGGTCAGCTCAGAATCATTTAGAAGCGATTCGGCCCTAAAGGTGCCATTTAGCAGTGAATCGAGAAAGCTGCTTCGTGGAACCTCAAACTTTGGAAGGTCTGCACCTAGATCGACCGAACTCTCATCAACCTCGTGCGAATCTGTCTCGACCGGTTGTGAACTTGCCACGAACTTTGGAACATCTCCGTAGTAAAGGGTTTCGCGGGGTGCTGAGCCTGGTGTGTAGCGAACTTCGCGGGGCTGTTCAGGTTGCACAAAAACCTGCGCTGGTTCAGCGCTTGCATTACTGGTGCTGGCAGTGTTTGAACTTGCTACGATCGGGTCTTCACCGGCGGCTTGACGACGCTGAACGGCACGCATTTCACGACGTGTTAGCGGCTTACCTGAGTTGCCGTCTTCGGTCATTTGTCACCTCGATACAGTCTGTGTTTAGCAATGTATTGCACCACACCATCTGGAACCAAGTACCACACTGGTTTTTCGTCTGAAACTCGAGCGCGAACATCGGTAGAAGAAATGGAAAGGGCTGGAATTTCAAGACTTGAGATGGCGCCTTTAGGTGCCTCTGGCAGCTTCAATTGGTGCCCAGGCCGGCTAACCGCCACAAAGTGAGCCAGTGCCCAAACCTTGTCGACATCTTTCCAGGCCATAATCTGGGCAATGGCGTCGGCACCAGAAATAAAGAACAGTTCGGCGTTCGGGTATTGAGACTGCATGTCGCGAAGAGTGTCGACCGTATAGGTAGTGCCTTCGCGATCAATATCGGCGCGACTTACTTTGAAGCGTGGGTTAGACGCCGTGGCAATAACGGTCATTAGATAGCGGTGTTCACGCGGGGTAACTGTGGTTTTTTGCCAAGGGGTTCCGGTTGGCACGAAAATGACCTCGTCGAGGTTGAGAGCTGATGCCACCTCGCTGGCAGCAACCAAGTGACCATTGTGAATGGGGTCGAAAGTGCCACCCATTACACCCAGGCGCATCTTGGTCATAGGCAAAAATCCCCGTTAGGGGTTAGTGGCTGCCCTTGCCAGATTTGTGCTCGTGGCGGTTGGCTACGTCGCGGTATGTCCAGGTAACAAAACCGAGTAGCAGAAACACTGCGAACGCAATGGCGCCGAACACGAAACCTGGAACGGCAGGCGCCGCAGCCGCAGCTTCTTCTGCAAAGTAAAACTGAGTCATTTTTGCTCCTAACAACCCTAAAAGCCTAGCCTAGGCACGCACTTGACCGGTGCCGCGAACCACCCATTTGGTGCTGGTAAGTTCTGGCAAGCCCATTGGGCCGCGGGCGTGAAGTTTCTGAGTTGAGATGCCAACCTCGGCACCGAAGCCGAACTCACCACCGTCGGTGAAACGAGTTGAAGCGTTTACCATCACCACGGCAGAATCTACTTCGGCTAAGAATCGTTCCGCGTTTGCCAGGTTCTCGGTAACGATCGACTCGGTGTGGTGAGTTGAATACTTGGCGATGTGCTCAAGCGCCTCGTCTAGGCTGCTTACAACCTTCACCGATATGTCGAGACTGTAGTGCTCGGTGTGCCAGTCGGCCTCTTCTGCTGGTACGACCCCGCTGCGCGATGCCGCCACCTTTTCGTCGCCGTGAATAGTCACGCCAGCTTGGGTGAGGGCATCCAGAATTGCAGGCATCACCGTGGCAGCTGCCTTCTCGTGCACCAGCAAGGTTTCGAGGGCATTGCATACGCTAGGGCGCTGCACCTTTGAATTCAACGCAATGGCAACCGCCCAATCCACCCTGGCGGTTTCGTCAATGAACAGGTGAACCACTCCATCGCCAGTTTGAATCACGGGAACCTTGGAGTTTTGAACCACCGATTGAATCAAACCTGGGCCTCCGCGCGGAATCAAAACATCTATCAGGCCAAGCGCGTTCATCATTTCATTGGCACCATCACGACCGAATTCATCTACGGTTTGAACGACATTGGAATCTATCGCGGCGCTTGCCAAACCATCTTGAAGTAACCTCACCAAAACTCGGTTGGTGTTTTCAGCAGCCGATCCTCCGCGCAACACAATGGCGTTTCCACTCTTGAGTGCCAAGCTGGCAATGTCGATGGTGACGTTCGGGCGAGCCTCGTAAATGGCGCCGATTACGCCAAACGGCACTCTGGTTTCTGAAACTTTTAGACCGTTTGGCAACGTAAAACCGCGAACCAGTTCACCAACCGGGTCTGGCAAGCCAACAACCAAACGGATGGCGTCGGCGAGTGCGTTGAGTCGCTTTTCATCGAGCTTGAGTCGGTCTTGAAGCCCCTGCGCCAAACCTTCGGAAACGGCTCTTTGCAAGTCAAGCTGGTTTGCGGCAATGATCTCGTTTGCCCGCTCTGGCAGCAGCCGTGCGATGGATTCGAGTGCGTTGTTCTTTTGCTGTGTGCTCGCTTGAGCCAGCGAACCAGCAGCCGATTTGGCGAGTTTTATTAGCTCGATTGCGCTTGACATAAATTAAGCCTAACTGGTTGCCTGAAACCAGGTTCCAACGGCTTTACCCTCAAGGGCATCGCCAACCTGGCCGGTGCTGGTGAGCAAAACGCTAACCCCAGCTTCTGCCGCCAACTTGGCCGCACTTACTTTGGTTACTGCCCCACCAGAACCAACGCCGGTGCTGGTGCCGCCAATGTCAGCGCTCTCAAGTTGAGCAAAATCGTCTACCCATGAAATGCGTTCTGCGCCGGGGCGGCTGGGCGGTGCGTCGTAAAGGGCATCCACGTCACTCAGCAGCACCAAGCCATCGGCCTCGACCAAAATGGCAACCAGTGCGGCCAACTTGTCGTTATCACCAAATCGAATTTCGGCCGTGGCTGTGGTGTCGTTCTCGTTAACTATTGGAATGACCTTGAGTTCAAGAACCCGGTCGATAGCCCGACGTGCATTGTTGCGAGTCGCCTCATTCGTAATGTCTTCTGAGGTGAGCAAAATTTGACCGGCAAGCAACCCGAAACGCTCGAGACTCTGTTGGTAGCGATACATTAAACGGGATTGACCAACCGAGGCAAGAGCCTGCGAGGTTGGTAGGTCTTCTGGCTTGGCTTCAAGGTTCAAAAGAGGCATACCGGTGGCAATAGCGCCAGAGGTCACCAAAATCACCTGAGTTCCGCGCTGATGGGCCTTAGCAAGGTTTTCTACCAGTTGGTCGATTTGCCCAACATTAGAACCCGAAATTGAAGAAGAACCAACCTTCACCACCAAGCGGCGAGCAGTCGGCAATTGTGAGCGATCGGTGAGAACCACTATTCCTCCGAGTTGTCTTTGTCAGAGCTGGTCCAGAAACCAGCTTCCTTCTCTTTCTGCAATTCTTCACGAGCGGCTGCCTTGGCATCCATGCGTTCTTTGTAGCCTTGACGGCGTTCGTCGGTGGTGCGACGTTCGCGTGAATCAAAACGGGCATCTGTGCCTCTAGGGCCAGCGATTAGTTCACCGGCCGAAGTAATAGTTGGTTCCCAGTCGAACACAACAGCGCGATCGCCTTCGCCAATCACCACCGTTGAACCCGCCTTTGCGCCAGCCTTGAAGAGTTGATCTTCGATTCCGATTTTCGCCAAACGATCGGCAAGGTAACCAACCGCTTCTTCGTTAGCGAAGTTGGTTTGTGCCACCCATCGCTCAGGCTTAGGGCCAATAATGCGAAACATCTCTTCGTCGCCATACATTTCGCGGCGAATCGAGAAGGTGCTGCTGTCGCGTTTAGTTTGCATCAATGTGATTCTTGGGGAAGCCGGAATAAGCGCAGCTTCGGCCCGCGCCTGGTTCACCAATTCGGCAAGCGCAAACTTAAGTTCGCGTAAACCCTCGTGACTAACCGCAGAAATTTCAAACACGCGGTAGCCACGTGCTTCAAGATCGGCACGCACAAAATCAGCAAGCTCGCGGCCGTCGGGAACATCAACCTTGTTGAGCGCCACAAGTTGTGGGCGCTGCGTTAGCGGAAGCTGACCCTCAGGCACCTCATAGGCTTCGAGTTCTTTCAAAATTTTGTCGAGGTCGCTAAGCGGGTCACGATTGGGTTCAAGAGTTGCACAGTCAAGCACATGCAGCAGTGCTGCACAGCGCTCCACGTGGCGCAAGAATTCGAGGCCAAGACCTTTTCCTTCGGATGCCCCTTCAATGAGCCCGGGAACATCGGCGACGGTGAATCTAGTGGAACCAGCTTCAACCACACCCAGGTTTGGGTGCAGGGTCGTGAATGGGTAGTCGGCAATCTTTGGGCGAGCTGCCGAAATTGCAGCAATCAAGCTGGATTTACCGGCTGAAGGAAACCCAACCAAGGCTATGTCGGCGACGGTTTTGAGTTCAAGTTGAACATCGCCCGTCCAGCCTGGAACGCCAAGCAGTGCGAAACCGGGAGCCTTGCGCTTTGCGCTAGCAAGGCCAGCGTTTCCGAGGCCACCCATGCCGCCTTCGGCAACCAGAAGTTCCATGCCCGGTTCGTTTAGATCCGCTATTAGTTTGCCCTGTGCCGACTTAACCACGGTTCCCACCGGAACCTGTAACACAAGATCGCCACCGTGGGCACCGTTACGAAAATCGCCGGCACCGTCAGCGCCGCTTTCGGCCTTGCGGTGGGGCGAGTAATGGTATTCGAGCAGAGTCGTGACGTCGCTAGCCGCCACCAGGGTGATGCTGCCACCCTTGCCACCGTCACCGCCGTCAGGCCCGCCGAGCGGCTTGAACTTTTCTCGCTTTACTGAAACACAACCGTCTCCGCCATCGCCAGCGTGCAGATGAAGAGTCACTTGATCAATGAAACTGACCACAATTACTCCAATCTATTTGATGCCTAAAAAACAGCAAAGGCGAGCACTCGGCTCGCCCAAACTGTTGAAAACTTTGACCGACTAGGCGGCCTCTACGATGTTTACAACTCGACGGCCACCCTTGGTGCCGAACTCAACGATGCCAGCTGCAAGAGCAAACAGGGTGTCGTCTTTACCCTTGCCAACGTTGGCACCTGGGTGAAAGTGGGTTCCGCGCTGACGAACGAGAATTTCGCCCGCGTTGACGTCTTGACCTGCGTAGCGCTTTACACCCAAACGCTGTGCGTTTGAATCGCGGCCGTTTCTAGTGGAGCTAACACCTTTTTTGGAAGCCATTTGTAGTGTTCCTTACTTGATTTCAGTTACTTTAACGCGGGTCAACTCGGAACGGTGACCCTGGCGCTTCTTGTAACCAGTCTTGTTCTTGTATTTCTGAATGATGATCTTTGGGCCACGTAGGTCGCCAAGAACCTCGGCGGTTACCTTAACCTTCGCCAACACAGCAGCGTCGGTGGTTACCTTGTCGCCGTCTACCAAAAGTAGAGCTGGAAGGTTGATCTTTCCGGTGCCGTCATTCTTGATGCGGTCAAGAGTAACGATGGTGCCAACTGACACCTTTTCTTGACGGCCACCGGCACGTACAACTGCGTAAACCACGGTTCTACCCTTTGTTCAAAGTCTTATTGGTTGCGACAAACTAAGCGCAACCAGACAATCTTACAGTCGACAGCGCTAGCGGTCAACTAGCGCGCAACCTTTTTACTGCTGGTCTGAGCCAGCGGTTGTTACGTTTCCGCCACTAGATGCACGCCGAGGTCGTCGTCGGCCCTGACCCGCGGCCTTTGGTTCTGGCAGTGATTCTAGAACGGCTTCTAGCTTGCTGGTTACTTCTGGCTGGGCTTCTGAAGACTTTGACTTCACTGCGCCAGAAACCTTTGGCCCGTCAACGACCGGTGAAAGCACAATCGGCGAAGGTTCACCGGCGGCTTCGTGAGCCGCCACAGTGCTTGCCGCGATCTTGGCAACCACTGAGTTAATCTCTGAAGCACGCTCAGGCGTTACCACCTTGGCGGTTTCTTGACGGTTAGATCCGCCAGAACCTCTGCCGCGGCGCGAACGTTCCTGCCGCGAGCCATCGCCGGCGCCATCGGTTAGGTGCTTGGTTCGCAAGATTGGCTCGTGGTGAACGATTACACCTCTTGAGGCACAGGCTTCACAGGGTTCACTGAACGCTTCAAGTAGGCCAATACCCAGCTTTTTGCGGGTCATTTGCACGAGACCGAGCGATGTTACCTCGGCAACCTGGTGCTTGGTGCGATCGCGGCTGAGACACTCAATCAGGCGGCGTTGGACCAAATCGCGGTTCGACTCGAGCACCATGTCGATGAAGTCAATAACGATGATGCCGCCGATGTCGCGAAGTCGAAGCTGACGCACGATTTCTTCTGCCGCCTCAAGGTTGTTCTTGGTAACGGTCTCTTCCAGGTTTCCACCGGAACCCACAAACTTTCCGGTGTTCACGTCAACCACTGTCATGGCTTCGGTGCGGTCAATTACCAGCGAACCACCCGATGGCAAATAAACCTTACGGTCGAGTGCCTTAGAAATCTGTTCGTTCACTCGGAACTTCTCGAAGATGTCTTGGTTGCCTTCGAAGGTTTCGATGCGCTCGAGCAGGTCTGGCGCAACCAAACTTAGATATTCCTTGATGGTTCCCGCTGCGTCTTCACCGGCAATGATCATCTTTTGAAAATCTTCATTGAAAACATCGCGAACGATCTTCACCAAAAGGTCTGGCTCTGAGTGCACCAGTAGTGGAGCCTGGCTCTTGGCAATCTTCTTGCTCATGGCAGTCCACTGGTTTTGCAACCGCTCAACATCAAGAGTCAGTTGCTCTTCAGAGGCACCCTCTGCCGCGGTGCGCACAATCACGCAGGCGTCATCCGGAAGAATTTCTTTGAGAACCTTTTTTAGTCGAGCTCGTTCGCCATCTGGAAGCTTGCGCGAGATGCCGTTGGTTGAGCCATTTGGCACATAAACCAGATAGCGACCAGGTAGCGAAACTTGCGATGTGAGGCGGGCGCCCTTTTGACCGACCGGGTCTTTAGTAACCTGCACCAAAACCTGATCACCGGTTTTCAGTGCAAGTTCAATCTTTCGAGGCTGATTTTCCATTTCAGCGGCATCCCAGTTGACTTCACCTGAATAAAGAACGGCGTTGCGGCCTCTGCCAATGTCAACGAATGCTGCCTCCATCGATGGCAAAACGTTTTGCACTTTACCCAGGTATACGTTGCCAATGAGCGACGCATCTTGCGCCTTAGCAACATAGTGCTCAACCAAAACTCCGTCTTCAAGCACGCAAATTTGAATCTTTCCGTCTTTACTGCGAACCAACATAGCTCGGTCAACGGCTTCGCGACGGGCCAAAAACTCGGATTCGGTAATAACCGAGCGGCGACGACCTGAATCGCGGCTATCGCGACGGCGTTGCTTCTTGGCCTCTAGGCGGGTTGAACCCTTTACGCGCTGAGGTTCGTTACTTGGCTCTTTTGGTTCACGCGGAGTTCGAACTTTGACAACTGTTTTCTCGTCTACCGAAGGTGCGCTCTCGCCGGCACGAACCCGTGAGCGACGGCGCAGGTGAGAATCGTCGCCTGACTCGTTCTTAAGTTTGCCCGACTTTGGGTCAACGATTGGGGTCGGAAGATCTGGGGCTTGAAAGATCAGTGAGGTGCTCGAGAGCGTTGCTGCAGCAACTGCCGTAGCTTTTGCCTCGACTGCAACCTTGGTTTTCGCCGGGGCTTTAGTAGCAGCCTTTGCTGCTGGCTGCGCCTTAGCAGGTGTCTTAGCAGGCGCTTTGGCGGCTGGTTTAGTTTCTGGTTTCGCGGCATCCTTGGTTGGCTTTTTAGCCGTCGATTTTGCCTTGGTAGTTGTTTTTACTTCGGTAGCCGAAGCGTCTTTTTTTTGCACCATTAGGTGTACTCCATGCCGCCGGCAACTTCAGCCACGCTCAGAAGCCACTCGGCTTAATTCTTCAAGGCTCGCAACTTGCGAACCAAAACCTATGCGATTCACGAACCAACGGTGGTTCTCACAATCTCGCTGCCTTTAGGTCTTACGCTCGAGCGATTGCTATCTTCGCCAAATCTTTAGCCAAATCGAGCGTGGGTCGATTGGCACCACACCATTATCTCACCATGAGGGCCAAAAGTCATTAGGCAAAGCCGTGGGATACTGAATAAATGACCTCGCAAAACGCCGTCGCCGAGAAAGTAGAGCCGACTCTAAAGCTGGCTTGGGTAATGATTGTTACCGGTCTGATTGGCCTATTCGGCGCTGTTTCACTTACTATCGAGCGCATTCATGTTTGGCTCAACC
>CANFOX010000022.1 GCA_947448845.1 Microbacteriaceae bacterium
GCGCGTGAAAGCGTTAGCGTCGGCAAGCCAGAGCGCTTTCCTGCAACGGCGCCAACAGCTACTACTACCCCTGAAGCCAAGACTCCTAGCGCGAGCGCGAGAAAAGCCTGAAGCTGGTGCAGCCCAAGTTGGCCCAGCAGAAAACCCAAACCGATTGGCAAAACCCCAGACATCAGGCCCAACCAAGGCCAAAGCTGTGAAACGGGATTTGCCTTGGCTGCAGCAGACATTGTCGATTGTGCGGACGGTTGCAGTTCACTGAAATTTTCAGGCTCGAAAGAAACTTCATCGTCAATTTCGTGTCGGTTCAAAATGGCGTCAAAATCTGACACCGCAACACCCGTGCTCAGATCAACTTCAACATCAAAGACTTCTTCTGAGTCTTGAATCATGTCATGTTCAAGTTTTGATTCAGCGAGTGCAACCTCGTTTTGCGCTATGCCGATTTCAACCAGAGCCGACATTGGGCGAATTTCTTCACTAGCAACCTTCGGTGAGGGAATGGACTCAGACGCAACTTCTTTCGGTTCAACTTCGGTTGACTCTGCTTCAAGCGCGGATTCTCCTTTTAGCGCACGCTTGGCGTTCTCAACGGCAAGCTGTGCTTCAGGGGTGCCAATGGCTTCAACTTTTTCAACCCAGGTAGCGAAGGCACTGTCATCTTCTTCGCGAAGTTTTGCCTGATCTCCTAAAAGCTCCATGGCACGCAAGAGGCCAGCTTCATCTGACTGGGAGGTGTTGACCAATTCAGCGAGCTCATCGTCTGACATGGATTTTCGTTGAGGAGGCGTGAGGTCATTCGGTTCCACTGGAAAATCCAATCGCTCGAATCACGCGCTACGAGTGGGCCCTACCGGGCTCGAACCGATGACATCCACGGTGTAAGCGTGGCGCTCTACCAACTGAGCTAAAGGCCCCTTCGTGCAAAATGCAACTTGCGTTATGCTAGCGCATTTTTTGCAAGAATACCTAACCGACCAAGCTTAAGGCTTTGCGGTATTCGTCAAGTGAACGCGCCTGGCCTGGTGCCGTAACGAACTTGGCAATCAAAATGCCATCTTTATCAATCACGAAAGTTGCCCGATTTGAGATGCCGGCCTCTTCAAGAAAAACGTCATAAAGCTTTGCAACTGCACCATGTGGCCAGAAGTCTGCGAGAACCGAGAACTTGTAACCTTCGGTGTCTGCGAATTGTTTCTGAACGAACTTGGAATCTACTGAAATTGCAAGTAGCTCGACATCCTTGTTATCAAAATCTGCAAAATTGTCGCGCAGTTCACAGAGTTCGCCCGTGCAAATACCAGAGAATGAAAGCGGGTAAAAAACCATCACAACTGGCTTTTTTCCGCGAAAATCACTCAATTTAACGTTTTCACCGAACTGGTTCACCAATTCAAAATCTGGTGCGTGGTCTCCGATAAGAATCGACATTTATCCTCCTAGGTTGAATCAGGTAACTTTCAAAGTAACAACTTTGTTCCCAATGCGGGCATAATCTTTAGGTGGCCTACTACCCCACGGCCACTTTATATTCTTTTGCGTTCAACACACCAGAACGCTTGCAGAAAGTGAGTTCTGTTGTCATACAACAACAACGACGCATACGCGGTTAATAACCCAGACCAAGACCCACAAGAAACCTCAGAATGGCTCGAATCTCTCGATGCCGTTGCCAGAGTTCACGGTCGTGGTCGAGCTCGAGAAATAATGTTGAACTTGCTTCGCAGGTCACACGAACTTCAACTGAACGTGCCAATCGTTCCAACCACTGATTACATCAACACTATTGCTCCCGAAAATGAGGTTGCATTCCCAGGCGATGAGCAAATTGAACGCACTTACCGTGCGTGGATGCGCTGGAACGCAGCGATGCTGGTGCACCGGGCTCAGCGACCTGGTATTGGTGTTGGTGGGCACATCTCTACATTCGCCTCATCGGCTTCACTCTATGAAGTTGGATTTAACCATTTCTTTAGGGGGCAAGACCACCCGGGTGGTGGCGACCAGATCTTCATCCAAGGTCATGCCTCGCCAGGTCCATACGCACGAGCGTTTCTTGAAGGTCGACTATCGGCGGAACAACTTGACGGATTCCGCCAAGAGAAATCTCACGCTGGTGGTGGCTTGAGCTCTTATCCGCACCCACGCTTGATGCCCGATTTTTGGCAATTCCCGACCGTTTCCATGGGAATCGGTCCAATCAACGCTATTTATCAGGCTCAATACAACCGCTACCTTGAAGGCCGCGGTTTGAAAGAAACCGCCGAGCAGCACGTGTGGGCCTTTCTTGGCGATGGTGAGCTCGATGAAGTTGAATCACGAGGTGCCCTCCAACTTGCGGCCAATGACCAACTTGACAACCTAACCTTCGTAGTCAACTGCAACCTGCAGCGCCTAGACGGTCCGGTTCGCGGCAATGGAAAAATTATTCAGGAACTTGAGAGCTTCTTCCGCGGTGCCGGTTGGAACGTCATCAAGGTTATTTGGGGTCGTGAATGGGATCCACTGCTTTCATCAGACGCCGATGGTGCCCTTGTTGATTTGATGAACACCACACCGGATGGCGACTTCCAAACTTACAAAACCGAGGATGGCGCGTTTGTGCGCGAAAACTTCTTCGGTCGCGATCCGCGCACCCTAAAACTTGTCGAATCAATGAGCGACGATCAAATTTGGGGACTGAAACGTGGTGGGCATGACTACCGCAAGGTTTACGCCGCTTATGACTCGGCCATGAAGCACAAGGGTCAACCAACCGTGATTTTGGCAAAAACCATCAAGGGCTACACCCTTGGTAAATCATTTGAGGGTCGCAACGCTACCCATCAGATGAAGAAGTTAACGCTTGAGAACCTCAAGGCTTTCCGTGACGAAGTTAAGATTCCGATAACTGATGCTCAACTTGAGGCAGACCCATACCAGCCGCCTTATTACAACCCAGGGGAATCAGCACCTGAAATTCAATACATGCTCGAAAGAAGGCGGGAACTGGGCGGATTCTTGCCTGAGCGTCGAAGCAAATATGTTGATTTTGCGCTGCCAGAACCAGATGCCTACAAGATTGCCAAGGCAGGTTCTGGAAACCAAGAAGTTGCAACCACCATGGGCTTTGTTCGACTTCTTAAAGACCTGCTTCGCGCCCCTGGAATTGGTGAAAGAATCGTGCCGATCATTCCAGATGAGGCGCGAACTTTCGGAATGGATGCCTTCTTTCCTACCGCGAAAATTTACAATCCAAACGGCCAGCACTACATTTCGGTAGACCGCGAGTTGCTGCTTTCTTACAAAGAAAGTGCATCGGGTCAGATTCTTCACACTGGAATCAATGAGGCCGGTTCGGTGGCAGGTTTCACGGCAGCCGCAACTTCATATGCCACTCACGGGCAGCCAACCATTCCGTTCTATGTGTTTTATTCAATGTTTGGCTTCCAACGCACGGCGGATGCCATTTGGGCTGCCACCGACCAACTTTCGCGCGGTTTCATGATTGGTGCCACCGCTGGTAGAACCACCCTTACCGGTGAGGGCTTGCAGCACGCAGACGGTCATTCACCGCTGCTAGCCTCTACCAACACGGGGGTAATCAGTTTCGACCCGGCTTATTCATACGAAATTGCGCACATCATTCAAGCCGGTATCGAACGCATGTATGGCAAAGATTCGATTGACCCTAATGTGATTTTCTATCTGACGGTATATAACGAGCCATACCTACAACCAGCGGAACCTGAAAATGTGGATGTTGATGGAATTGTTCGCGGAATACACCGCGTTAGCGAAAATTCTGCCAACGGCCACAAGGCTCAAATCTTGGCATCAGGCGTGGCTCTACCATGGGCTTACGAAGCTCAGGGTCTGCTAGAAAAAGACTGGGGCGTTTCGGCCGACATCTGGTCGGTAACCTCATGGACCGAACTTCGTCGCGATGGACTTCGCTTTGACGAGCACAAGTTCTTGAACCCTAACGAAAAACACGAAGCACCATACCTAACTCGCAAACTTGAAAACGCCAAGGGGCCGTTCCTTGGCGTAAGCGACTTCATGCATGCAGTGCAAGATCAGATTCGCAACTGGGTTCCCGGAAACTATGCAACTTTGGGTGCAGATGGCTTCGGCTTCTCTGACACCCGAGCCGCCGCTCGCCGATTCTTCAAGATTGACGGACCATCGATTGCGGTTCGTGTGCTTGAGCAATTGGTTGAACTTGGTCAAATCGATTCCTCGATTCCGGCTTCAGCAATCGAAAAGTACAAACTGCACGATGTGTCAGCTGGAACTTCTGGTTCTGCTGGCGGAGAGGCTTAGGCGTGATAGCGGTAGTCTGCCCAGGCCAAGGTTCACAAACCGCGGGGTTTTTCACACCCTGGCTCGAAATAACTGATTTCAAGTCGGTGATTGATGTCATGAGCTCGGTTAGCGGAATCGATCTCATCGAGCACGGAACCCAAAGTGATGCAGACACAATTCGAGACACGGCCATAGCTCAACCGCTTATTGTTAGTGCCTCGGTGGCATCTCTATTTGCAGTAACCGGGGGCAAATCTGCCAAAGATTCAGGCATTCAGGGCGTGGCGGGTCACTCAGTTGGCGAAATTGCCGCCGCAGTAATTAGCGGTGTGTTCAACGTTGAGCAGGGCATTTCGTTTGTTAAGGAACGTGGAAATGCAATGGCGAAAGCGGCAGCTCTAGAAACCACTTCGATGGTCGCCATCCTAGGCGGCGAGCAAACGGAAGTTGAAGCTAACCTTGCCCAGCTGGGATTGGAACCAGCTAACTACAACGGCTCAGGTCAGATTGTTGCGGCCGGTTCGGTAGAAGGTATTTCGGCGCTTCAGGCAACCCCCCCTGTCGGTTCACGAGTAATTCCTCTTCAGGTTGCTGGGGCTTTTCACACCAGGTTTATGAAACCAGCCGTAGCCGAACTCACCAGTTTTGCCAATACGCTCAAGGTCAAAGATGCCGAAATCAAACTCTGGAGCAATGCCTCCGGCAATTTGGTTCAAAGTGGAGCTGACTTTCTAGGAAGTTTGATTAGCCAAGTATCTTCCTCGGTTCGCTGGGATTTGTGCATGAAGGCAATGGTTGAAACCGGTGTTACTGCGATTATTGAAGTTGCCCCAGCAGGCACCCTGGCTGGTTTAGCCAAGCGGTCCATGCCTGGCATAGAAATCTTGGCTCTCAAGAGCCCCGAAAACATTGATGCTGCTCGCACTTTGATTTCCAACCACCAGTAGATTTATTGCACCAAGTAGATAGAGGACATGTGGCTCACGCAAAGTTGAATCAAAGCCTGCCAGTGGCCTATTCACGCATTTATTCGCTAGGCGCTGCCCGAGGCGACCTAACTGTTACCAACGATGATGTGGCGGGGCCTATCGATTCGAGCGACGAATGGATTCGCCAACGCACCGGCATTATTACCCGTCGCCGTGCCAGCGCATCGGTGTCACTAATGGATATGGCCGTTGAGGCATCCAATGAGGCCATCAAAAAAGCTGGTATTGACCCTAAAGAAATTGGTGCGGTTATCTTTAGCACCATCACTCACCCACACCAAACCCCGTCAGCTGCAGCACTCTTGGCAGATTTAGTCGGAGCCAACCCCGCACCCGCTTACGACATTTCGGCGGCTTGTGCCGGCTATTGCTACGGAATTGCTCAAGCCGATGCCCTGGTTCGCGCTGGAGTGGCAAAGTATGTTCTGGTAGTGGGCGGAGAGAAACTTTCCGACTTCATTGATCCAACCGATAGAACGATCTCATTTCTACTTGGTGACGGCGCAGGTGCTGCGATTGTTGGCCCAAGTGGCGAACCAGGCATTTCACCAACCGTTTGGGGCAGCGATGGCTCACACTGGGACGCAGTTGGCATGAGTGCCTCTCTGCTCGAACTTCGTGACGGTTCAGCGCAGTGGCCAACGCTTCGCCAGGAAGGTCAAACTGTGTTTCGATGGGCAGTTTGGGAAATGGCCAAAGTTGCCCAGCAGGCTCTTGAAGTAGCCGGTGTGAAAGCCGAAGACCTCTCTGCTTTAGTCACCCACCAGGCCAACATTCGAATTATCGATGAACTTGCAAAGCAACTCAAACTTCCGGAATCAGTGGTTGTCGCTAGAGACATCGTCACCACCGGAAACACCTCGGCTGCGAGTATTCCATTGGCAATGCATGCACTTTTGGAATCTGGCGAAGTGAAAAGTGGCGGGCTGGCATTAGAAATTGGCTTCGGCGCCGGCCTTGCCTTCGGCGCTCAAGTAGTCGTTCTGCCGTAAAATATTGTTCGAGCAAATTCACTAAGAAGGAGTACACCCCTATGGCACTATCACAGGCCGAAGTTCTATCAGGTTTGGCAGAACTCGTAAACGAAGAAACCGGTATTTCAACTGGTGATGTTCAGCTAGACAAGTCATTCAGTGACGACCTTGACATCGACTCAATCTCGATGATGACCATCGTGGTAAACGCAGAAGACAAGTTCGGCGTAAAGATTCCAGACGAAGAGGTAAAGAACCTCATCACCGTTGGTGACGCTGTGAACTTCATCGTTTCGGCAAACGCCTAAATCTAATCTTGACTAAAAAAATCGTTGTCACCGGAGTTGGCGCAACCACGCCGCTCGGTGGCGACGTGCCCTCAACTTGGCAGGCATTACTAGCCGGCGAATCTGGCATATCTACTCTTGAAAAAGAGTGGATTGCCAAATATGAAATACCGGTAACTTTTGCTGGTCAAGCAAAAGTGCCCGCCAGTGAGGTGCTCACTCCGCAAGAAGCCAAGCGACTAGATCCTTCTAGTCAGTTCGCCCTAATTGCAGCCCGAGAAGCTTGGGCCGACGCAGGTTCGCCAGAAGTCGACCCGATTCGCCTAGCGGTTGAATACGCAACCGGTATTGGTGGCGTCTGGACTCTGCTTGACGCCTATGACACCCTGAGAGAAAAAGGCCCTCGTCGGGTACTTCCGATGACCGTGCCGATGCTTATGCCTAACGGGCCTGCTGCAGCTATCGGCATGGAGATTGCCGCTCGTGCTGGCGTTCGCACCGCAGTATCTGCTTGCGCGTCAGGAACCGAAGCCATCGCAAACTCAATTGCTTTACTTCAATCAGGCGAGGTGGATGTGGTTGTTGCCGGTGGCTGTGAGGCTGCTATTCACCCAATGCCGATTGCCGCCTTTGCTTCTATGCACGCTCTTTCGCGCCGAAACGATAACCCTAAAGCCGCATCAAGGCCTTATGACGTAAACCGTGATGGCTTCGTGATGGGCGAAGGGGCGGGTGCTCTGGTTCTCGAAACCGAAGAGCACGCCCTGGCTCGTGGAGCCAAGATTTATGCGGAACTAGCCGGCGGTGCAGTGACTTCAGACGCTCACCACATCACCGCACCTGACCCAGAGGGCACCGCAGCGGCCCGCGCCGTTTTGAAGGCGCTAAAACAGGCCAACGCAACTATCGATGATGTTGCGCACATTAACGCTCACGCCACCAGCACCCCGGTAGGCGACATCGCGGAATATCACGCACTTCTTCGAGTGTTTGGCGACAAGCTCGGCAGCATCCCTATTTCTGCCACAAAAGCCGCCACTGGGCACTTACTAGGCGGAGCAGGTGCTATTGAAGCCATCTTCACCTTGTTGGCCCTACACCACCGCAAAGCGCCACCAACCATCAACCTCGATAATCAAGACCCAGAGATTCCGCTTGACGTGGTAACTAAGCCTCGTGAACTTCCGGCCGGTCAACTTGTTGCCGTAAGTAATTCGTTTGGTTTCGGGGGTCACAACGCAGTAATTGTTTTCAAGTCTTACGAAGCCTAACCAAGCCCAATCAACCAGGTCTTCTCAACCTCGTAACTCTGCGCCCTAAAGCGCTCTAAATCGTCATCCCACGCGGTGCCAAGCAAGCGACGAAGGGCTGACTGAGTTTTCAATAGATCGTTTCCCGAACCATAAAGTGCATTGCGTACCTGATTTTCGGCGATCAGAACGTTGCCAGCCTCATCAATGGCAGCTGCAAAAATACCAAGACCGGGCGAAAACGACCAGCGCCTACCGATCTGATGCCTAGTTTGGTTTAGGGTAACTTCAAATCGGATGTTGCCTAGAAGTGCTAGCTCAGTAACCAATTGTGGTGCCACATCAGCGGCAGACGACCAATCTATTACGCTCTTGACTGTGCCAACTACCAGTGGTTGCAACTGCCACTCGTGCGCTTTGGTTCGTATTTGAAAATGCGCGAGCAAAGAGCCGAGATCGTCGGCCGACGCCTTACTGATGGCGTGAAGAAAGAGCACGCCAGAATAGTTATTCACTTGACCGCACCTTTCGACTACTGGGCATCTTCCCTTATGTCCATTAGTCGTGGGCAGACAATCAGATTAGGCGGTAACCGCTTCCAATGTCAAAAATTAGTTAGAGCGAATCCAATCTTTTGAAACTGTAAATCTTTCAACAATCTCTGGAATCGGGTCTACGCCGATTCCTGGACGGGTTGGAACATCAATGTAACCGTTTTGCAATTCAAACGGAATAGTTAGATCGGTTTCGAAATAGCGTGACGACGCCGAAGTGTCACCAGGCAAAGTGAATCCTGGCAGGGCAGCTAAAGCCAAATTGGCGGCGCGACCGATGCCGGTTTCAAGCATTCCACCACACCACACTGGAATGTTGTTCTTCAGTGAAACATCATGGATGCGTTTGGACTCCAAATAGCCACCAACTCGTGAAGGTTTGATGTTGATGATTTCGGCAGCACCAAGTTCGATGGCGTCACGCGCAATGTCAGCTGAAACAATGCTTTCATCTAGGCAAACGGGTGTGTCTATGTAAGCGGCTAACTTGGCGTGCCCGAGCATGTCTTCTTCGTCAATTGGTTGTTCAATGAGCAGCAAGTTGAACTCATCCAACCTTTTTAGAAGGTCGAAATCGTTTCGAGTGTATGCAGTATTGGCATCTACCTGAAGCAGTAGATCATTGCCGAAGGATTCGCGCACCAGTTTGACCGGTTCGTAATCCCACCCCGGTTCGATCTTCAGCTTTATTCTCAGGTAACCCTCTGCCAAATAACTTTCCACATACCCCATGAGTTCTTCCAGCGAATTCATAATGCCAACCGAAACCCCTGCTGGTACACGAGATTTTGTAGCACCCAAATAACTAGCTAGCGATTTTTCCTCGGCTCGCAGTTGAGCGTCGAGAATTGCAGTTTCGACGGCCGCTTTCGCCATTCGATGCTGTTTCATCCAATGCAGCTTCGGGCCAATCGATTCAGCCGTAAGGTCATCGCCAAGCTCAAACATTTCGGGCAAAATGAATTCCTTCATTACCGCCATGGCACCAGTGTGATATTCGGAAGAATAATCGGGGCGTTCATTGGCACCACACTCGGCCCAACCTTCGCCAACATCGGTAATCGCGTGAACCCAAACCACCTGATGAAGATTTACCGAGCTAAACGAAGTTCGAAACGCCGACTTTAGTGGAACGTTTAGTCGAATAAGTTCAACTGCTTCTAGTTTCATTTTGTGATTCCTTCGACTAATAAAGCTGTGCGCTCGGGGTTCATGGTTCTTATCACAGCGCCAGTTTCAAACATCGGCATAAGTTGACTTCGCACCCTGGAACGCCAATTTGTTGCGGTTTCTAGGTTTGTCTGGCGAAGCTTTTCGATGTCGACCGGAAGTTCCACCCAGGTTGATTCGCCAGTTACCTTTGGGGTAAACGGCTGTTCGATAACCGACCAATAGGCCAAAAGTCGATCGCTCTGATCGCCAGAATTTATGGAATCGGTCATGTTGCCATAAAAATTAGGCAGATATTCCAAGGCAACTGCACCGAGTTTGCTGAAATTGAAAACGGCGTTTCGACGAACAAGTGGATCAAATGTCCAGGTGATGGCTTCAATTTTCTGCTCTTTAGCCCAATTTCTTTGATGAAGCTTTAGTTGGTAACCCAAACCGCTGATGTTCGAAGCCGTAACGTGCGAGTGCAGCACGTCTTCACCTTGAAAGTTACCCCGAAAACCAAAAGAAGCCGCCTGGATGTCGCCATCAACTTCGATGAACGCACAGTAGCCGCCAAGGTGCTGGCTTGCCAGAATCAGGTCTAGCGGAACTACTTCGCCGCCGTCTTTCCACACGGATTTCAAGAACTCTGCCACTTTGGTGGCAGATGAGACTGAATCGACCTGAAGAATGTGGTGGTTCACCGATCAATCCTCTCAAATAGAAAGCGAGGGCGCGAAATCGCACCCTCGCAATCGAAGTTGTAACTACTTTGTACCGTTGATGGTGGCCTCATTCACTGCAAAAGCACTGAGGTTCCACTTTTCAAGCAACTTTTGGTAGGTTCCGTCTGCTATCAACGAAGCAATGGCAGCTTGAATGGCCTTGGTAAGCCCGGTGTTCTTCTTCAACACACCAACGCCAGTAAGAGCCGAGGTGTAACCCTCGGGCGCATCGGTAGCCGCAACAATTTCGAAGTATTTTCCACCGCCGGCAGTTTGAGCGGTGTAAGCAGCAACCTGACCGTCGTTCACACCAGCAACAGCCTTACCAGCGCGAATAGCGTTCTGAGCATCGCTGTCGGTCTTGAACTCGAGTATGGCTATCTTTTTTGAGCAGCTTGGGTTCACCGCATTGATTAGATCAATCTGCGCGGTTGCGGTTTGAATTGCAACGGTTTGGCCACAAAGGTCTGCAAATTTAGCAATCTTGCCTGGGTTGCCCTTAGGCACCACGATTGCAAAGCCGGCGTTGAAGTAATCGACGAAGTCGAGAACCTTCTGACGCTCTAAAGTGTCGTTCATTCCCGACATGATCACATCATGAGTTCCTGACTGCAGCGAAGGAATGATGCTGTCCCAATCCTGATCTTCAAACTTGAATGGAACATCTAATTTCGCGCCAATTGCCTGCGATAGGTCATAATCGAATCCGGTTGGCTTGTCGTTGGCATCGAAAAGCTCCATGGGGGCATAAGGAATGTCGGAAGCAACGCTTACGCCAGTCTTGAAATCGGCTGGCACGAGAGCGGCGGCAGCCTTATCGACTGCTACGACATTGGCACTTTCCGAAGGGGCTGGGTCTTGAACCGTGCTTGAACAGGCCGAAACGGCTAGCAAGCTGAAAGCAGCGAGGGCTACTAGGGATGCGGTTTTAAAACTTGGCAAAGCTATCTCCTTTTGCTAATGAGTATTTTGAGCCTAGTTGAGCGAGGCTGAACTTAGCCACTTTTAGCGGCTTTGTAATCAATCCTTTACAAAACGCTTTCGATAAAAGCCTTGGTGCGCGCATTTCGCGGATTATCGATAACCTCAGCCGGAGTGCCCGACTCAACAACTAATCCGTCATCCATAAAAACAACCTGATCGGCTACCTCGCGCGCAAAACCAATTTCATGAGTAACCACAATCATGGTCATGCCGCTTTTGGCTAGGTTACGCATCACTTCGAGAACGTCGCCAACCAATTCCGGGTCTAACGCACTGGTTGGCTCATCGAAAAGCATGAGCTTTGGGTCCATTGCAAGCGCTCGAGCGATAGCCACCCGCTGCTGCTGCCCGCCTGAAAGCTGAGATGGGTAGTGATCGGCCTTATCGCTCAGACCGACACTCGCTAGCAGTTCTTTGGCACGTTCTATGGCCTGATTTTTATTGATTTTCTTGATTCCGACTGGGGCCTCGATGATGTTTTCAATAGCCGTGAGATTCGGAAACAGGTTGAATCTCTGAAAAACCATGCCAATTTCGCCACGTTGAGCCGCAATTGCACTTGGCTTCATTTCGTAGAGTTTGTCGCCGTGCTGCCGAAAGCCCATCAGTTCACCATCTACAGAAATTCGACCAGCGTTAATAACTTCAAGGTGGTTGATGCAGCGTAAGAATGTTGATTTACCAGATCCGGATGGCCCCAGTAGGCAAAGCACCTGACCCGCCTGAATGGTGAGATCGATGCCCTTCAGAACGTGGTTAGAACCAAAGCGTTTTTGAACCCCCTTTGCCTCGAGCATTGGAATCATGCGCTTGCCTTAGAACCCATTGAAAGCCAACGTTTGCGCTCACTGGTTGCGCTGAAACCTCGACCGTACTTACGCTCGAGATAGCTTTGTGGCCAAGACAATATCGAGGTCATCACGAGGTACCAGAAGCCGGCAACTACGAGAAGTTCGACCTGTGCCAGGTTTTGAGCCGAAATCTGTGAAGTTCTGGCATAAAGCTCCATGACTGCCAATACCTGAAGCAATGAGGTGTTTTTCAGCATAGAGATGAACTCGTTTCCCATGGGCGGAATAATCACCCGCATGGCTTGAGGTAACACAATGCGACGCAAGGTGTAACCATTGCTCATGCCAAGTGATTTAGCGGCTTCGGTCTGACCATCATCCACCGACAAAATGCCCGCACGCACAATTTCGGCGGCATAGGCAGCCTCGTTCATGGAAAGAGCAATAACACCGGCCACGGTTGAGGTAAGCACGGCCGAAGTTGGTGCCGAGAACCAAACTATGTCGGTAAAAGGAACGCCTAAACCGAGAGTCGGATAAATGATTCCGAGGTAACCCCAGAAAACTATTTGCAGAAGCAATGGGGTTCCTCTGAAGAAGCCTATGTAAGCAGTAGCTACCATTTTGAGCACTGGATTAGCAGATAGCTTCATAATGGCCAAAAGTGTTGCTAGTGCGGCACCGATGGTCATTGAAATTACGGTAAGCAGAACTGTTAAACCGGCTGCCTGAATAATTTTTGGGTTGAACAAAAATTGGCTGATGATGTCGTGATTGACATTCGGCGATGCCACTAGCGAGTAAATAAATAGGGCCAGAAATAAAACAATCAGTGCGGCAGAGACCCAACGCCAGGGGTGTTTGAGTGGAATCGCAACAATTTTGTCGCTGTTCGTTTGATTTTCGCTCATGCCTACCTAAATAGTTCTGATTTCTAAATAGTAATGCTCCGAGAGTCGGGAGTATGCGCGCTCGCGACCAAGCGAGTGCGTAAGTCCCGTTCGATTGAATCTTGGTGGGGAGTATGCGCGCTCGCGACCAAGCGAGTGCGTAAGTCCCGTTCGATTGAATCTTGGTGGGGAGTACGGGACTTGAACCCGTGACCGACGGATTATGAGTCCGCTGCTCTAACCGGCTGAGCTAACTCCCCCAGCAACCCGTATAGCCTACTCGTCATCCTTTCGAATGATTTCGGTAGCCTGACGAATTTGTTTGCGAACCTTAGCTCGCCCACGTTTGGCAACGCGCACCATGTCGTCGCGCAAATCTTCGAGGCGTTCGCGGGCGTCTTCACCCAGGTCTTCTGCCCTATCGCGCAGAGCCAAGAACTCCTGGCGAACCTCGTAGGCGCGGTGACGAAGCCTTTGAACCCTGGTGTGCATCGACTTATTGAGGCGCCCGATTGGCTGAGCGTATTCAGTTCGGTTGTCATCGCTGGTCTTGTCGGCAGCTTGATCGCCGCGGTACAGCCCCTCGAAAATCGTCAGCGTTCGATTGATGTCATGCGACTGAATCAGGTGCAGTGAGTTTTCACTGAGGCGTTCCAATTCATCGGCGTCGGCAGTTAGAACCCTAAGAAGTCGATCGGCAAAAGCGTCTACATCGTCTGGTGGAAATAGATAGCCGTTGTCACCATCGTGCACTAGGTGCGGAAGTGCCATAGCATCGGCTGCGACCACTGGGCGACCCGACGCCATTGCTTCCATCGTTGCAATGCTCTGAAGTTCGGCAATCGAAGGCATGGCGAACACGGTGGCACGTTCGTAAACCTTCGGCAACTCTTCTTCTGAAATGTGACCGAGAAATTTAACTTGATCGGCGATTCCAAGCGTTTCGGCTAACTGGTTTAGATGCTTACGTTCTCCGCCATCGCCAACGATTTCAACCTGAGTGTTTAGGCTGGCTGGCAGCTTGGCCACTGCTTTTAGCAGATTGTGAATGTGTTTTTCGAAATCTAAGCGGCCAAGAAATAGAACCCGAGGAACTTCATTGGATGTTGGTGTCTCATTGGCGAATCGGCTGGCATCAATACCGCAGGAGATTGGAAGCACACCAGAAACACCGCCAGCAGCCTCGAGAAGGTCTGCGGCACGCCTAGTTGGCGTCGTTACCGCGTCAACCGACCGAAGCACCCTGCCGGCGTCTTTCCAAGCCATTCTCATGGCCCACGGTTGCAAAAATGGGGGGATGATGACCGAGTACTTGATTAGATTCTCTGGCATTATGTGGTTCGTGGCAATGGTGCGCACGCCTCGCTCCTTGGCGCTTTTAACAAGGTAGCGACCAACGATAAGATGCGACTGAATGTGAACGGCATCCGGTTGAATCTCATCGAGAAGCTTGTCGATTTTGCGCTTTAACGTGTATGGCCAAATGAACCTTAGGGTTTTGTGGCTAAGCACCTTCAGGCTTTGAACTCTATGAACGGTCATTTTCACTTCGTCGTGAACCTCTGTGAATGTGCCGTGTTTCGATGAGTAAGCAGGCGCGACGATGTGCACATCGTGGCCGCGTCGCACCAATCCACCGGCGAGACGTTCCGCAAATCGGGCCGCGCCATTTATGTCTGGCGGAAAGGTGTCGCAGCCAATCACGATTTTCAGTGGCTGTTTGGGCGAATCTTTGGTCAATGAATATCCTCAGAAAACTAACTACTCGAGTTTACCGCAGGGGTGCTTTGACTATAACTCTCGAATCATTTCAGGGTGCACTCGAGACAGCAGATAAACGCCCACGATTGCAATAACCGCACTCAATGCAAATCCCATTTCAACCCACAAGCTTGCTGCGTGTGCCTCGTTCAAGATAACCACGGCGATGAGAACGGCAACTATTGGGTCAAGCACCGTGAGACCAGCAACCACGAGATCTGGTGGCCCAGATGAGTATGCGTTCTGCACGAACCAACTTCCGAGCGATACTGCTGCGGCTAGTGCAACGAGACAGCCAAGTGTCAACCATTCAAACTGCTGCTGTTCGATGCGTTGAATGACAACTTTGGCCAGGGTCGCAACAAAGCCGTAGAGAACCCCGGCTCCGATTATGTAACTAAGGGCACCATGCTTCTTTTTTAGAAACAGAAAAAGTGCGCCGAAAAGTGTGAGGATACTGCCCAGAGTAATGAGAACCTGAATCAATTTGGTGTCGTCAATCGGCACTTCATGTGCCACCGTTGACGCCAAGCTAACGAAAAGCCCGATTCCACCAACGCAAAAGGCGATAGCTACGATTGTTGCCTTATTCGGCACTGCCCTAGTTACCCGAGCATTGATGATTGCGGTAAAAACCAGAGCAACCGCACCAATTGGCTGCACAACAATTAGCGGGGCAAACGTTAGGGCCGCTAGCTGAAAAACAATTCCAACCACCATAAAACCTAGGCCAGATAGCCACTTCGGTCTAGCCAGTACTTGCATCAATTGCTTTAGATTCAGCCCGCCGCTGAGAGAAAGCTTCAGTTTTTGGTGATCGCTCACTGCGCCCTTTTGAAACTGGGCTCCAAGCGAGAGGGCCAAAGCTGCCACTACTGCCAGTGAAATGGCCAGAAACCTGGTGGATTCGGTACTAAGCATCAAACTCCAAAGAACTAGTTCGAGCCTAGTGCGAGTAAGCGAAAAACTTAGGTTGCGGGTATCTTTGAGAAATGCCTATTCGCCCCATTTTCATAACCGGAGAGCCCGTCTTGCATAGTCGTGCCGCTGAAGTTACCGAATTCAACGATGAACTTAGGCAACTTGTTTCTGACATGTATGAAACTATGGATGCTGCGCCGGGAGTTGGCTTGGCCGCGCCGCAAATCGGCGTTGGGCTAAGGGTTTTTGTTTATGACTATGCCGATGAAGATGGCAACCCAAGGCGCGGTGAAATCATCAATCCAGTGCTTGAAATAGGTTCGGTTTCGACGGAACCCGCTGACGAAGACCTCGACAGCGAAGGTTGCCTCTCTGTGCCTGGCGAACGTTTCCCCTTGCAGCGAGCTCAAAAAGCCGTGTTAACCGGTTATGACCTAGACCAAAAACCCGTACTCATTGAAGCGGAAGGTTGGTTCGCCAGAATTTTTCAACATGAATTCGATCACCTTAACGGAACTCTCTATGTTGATCGGTTAGCCGAAAAATGGAAAGAAGTTGCAAATCTGGTTATTTCAGAAGAGGGATGGGGCAAGCCAACTCTTAGTTGGTTGCCCGGTCGAGACAACCTCGAAGGTTAAAAGAGTCGAATCATTGCGGCAACTGCTGCACCAACGCATACCACCACGATGAACGGTTGCTTGAACCTAAGCAAAATAACTGCAACCACCAATGCTGGTATTCGAGCGTCAAGACCAATGTGTTGATTGGAAACCAGGGCTTGTATTCCAACTAAACCAGATAGAAGAGCAACGGTAAGAAGCGTGGCAATTCGAGACATCATGCTGCTGTGCAGCACTCGCTCTGGCACCAGATAGCCAAATATCTTCCAAGAATAAACGGCAACGCTCGCTAGCAGAACACCAAGCCAAAGTGTCATTTATTCACCTCAGTGACTCCAAGCCAATTTCTCCACCCGAAAACAACACCAACTAATCCCGCGGCGATTACCGGTAGCCCTGCCGCTAAGACGGGGCTGAGCACAACGGCAACTAAAAACGCGAGCCCGGCTACAACATTTGCCTGCATGGTTCTAAGTTGAGGCCAAACCAGCGCCAAGAATGCAACCGCGGCCGCGGCATCTAAGCCAAATCGACTTGGGTCTCCAACGGCCGTGCCAAGCAATGCACCCAATGCCGTGAACGAATTCCAAAACAAGAACACCGCTGCTCCGGTCAACCAAAAACCCAACTTTTGATTCTTGGGTTCATTCTGGCTGGTTGCCACCGCAGTTGATTCGTCGATGGTTAATTGGGCAGAAAGTAACTTCGTCAAACCGGTTACCCCGATTAGTGAGTTAAGTCGAATGGCATAAAAACCATTTCTAACTCCAATGAGCCAAGCCGAAAGAATCGCAGGAACAGCCGAGGCGACTCCCCCGGCAGCAATCACTCCAATAAATGCGAACTGAGATCCACCTGAGAACATGAGCAAACTGAGCACTTGAGTTTGCCAAAAATCAAGTCCGGCTGCCACTGAGAGTGCGCCGAAAGAAATGCCATAGAGCCCAACCGCAAACCCCACCCCAATAGAGGTACTGAGCACTGTGCCTTTGCCGTTCAACTAAACCAACCCCATTTGAAATGCGGCTATCACTAATTGGCTTCGCGTGTGAAGTCCAAGTGTTTGAAATGTGGAATGCAAATATTTGTTTTGTGTTTCTGGTTTGATTCTTAACTTGACGTTTGCCTGCTCATCGGTGAAGCCTTTTGAATAGAGCTCAATGATGAGCTTTTGCTTATCACTCAACGCGGCGAAATCTCTATTTCCGATGCCTATTTGACCGCCACTGTTTTTATAGCGCTTGGCAGCGGCAATCAACTTGAGAAGCTCTTTTTGGTCGTCAAAATCGCGCACCCGACGAAGTGTGGCAACAAATTCCTTTGCCCCTTCATCCATTGTGACCGTTGCCAAGGCTCCAACTTTCGCAGCGTCTACTGAAAGTTCATCGTTTGCAAAAGGGCCGGTAACCACGATTTTGGCTGCGTTTTCGTGACTTTCAACCAACTGTTGAACCAGACTAAGGCCATCAATGGTTTTTAGTCGATGATTCACAACCAGCAGATCCACGGTTGCATCTGCAAGTCGAGCTAGTGCCGATTGCCCATCGCCGTCTTCGAAAACTACTTGAAAATCGCGAAAAGAATCTAAAAGCTGGGCGCGACCTAGACGAACGTCTTCATCGGCAGCTAGCAAACCTAC
>CANFOX010000023.1 GCA_947448845.1 Microbacteriaceae bacterium
GTTGAACTTCTTCGAACTCTGGCTTGAGCATGCCCTTTAGAGCCTGTTCGATGTCGTCGAGTGCGGCATAGATAACCGAGTAGAAGCGAATGTCGACGCCTTCGCGATCGGCACGTTCTTTAGCCTTGTTATCTGGGCGAACGTTGAATCCAATGATGATGGCGTTATCGACGGTAGCGAGGTTGACGTCGCTTTCAGTAATAGCACCAACACCGCGGTGAATAATGCGCAACTGAACCGAATCGTCGACCTCGATCTTGAGTAACGAGTCTTCTAGGGCTTCAACCGCACCAGAAACGTCACCCTTGATAACGAGGTTGAGAGATTCGACCTTGCCGTCTTCGAGTGCCTTGGTGAAGTCTTCGAGGCTAACGCGCTTGCGAGTCTTGGCCAGCAAGGCGTTGCGGTCTGCGGCTTCACGTTTTTCGGCGATCTGACGAGCCTGACGTTCATCTTCGGTAACCACAAAGGTGTCACCAGCGCGAGGTACCGATTGCAAACCAAGCACCTGAACCGGGCGGCTTGGAGTTGCGGCGGTAACGGCAGTGCCGTTCTCGTCGAACATGGCCCGCACACGACCGTGTGCAGCACCGGCAACAATCGAGTCTCCGACGTGCAGGGTTCCAGACTGAATGAGCACGGTTGCAACCGAGCCGCGACCCTTGTCAAGGTTGGCCTCGATGGCAACACCACGAGCGTCTTTATCTGGGTTGGCTCGCATGTCTAGCGCAGCATCCGCTGTTAGCAAGACGGCGTCAAGAAGCTCTGGAATGCCCTTACCTGTTAACGCGGAAACGTTAACGAACATGACGTCGCCACCGTATTCTTCAGCAACCAAGTTGAATTCGGTAAGTTGCTGACGAATCTTGTCAGGGTTGGCGCCTTCTTTATCGACCTTGTTCACCGCGACCACAATAGGCACACCGGCAGATTGCGCGTGATTCAAGGCTTCAATGGTCTGAGGCATAACACCGTCGTCGGCGGCTACCACAAGGATTGCGATGTCGGTTACCTGAGCACCACGAGCACGCATGGCGGTAAACGCCTCGTGACCCGGGGTGTCAATGAAGGTAATCGGGCGATCGATGCCGTCGTGAACGGCGTGAACCTGGTAGGCACCAATGTGCTGGGTGATTCCACCAGCTTCGCCAGCCTGAACATTCGAGTTTCGAATCGAGTCAAGCAAGCGGGTCTTACCGTGGTCAACGTGACCCATAACTGTTACCACCGGTGGGCGCGCAACTAGGTCTTCTTCTTCGTCGTCGTAATCGGTCGAAATGTCGAGACCAAAGCCTTCGAATAACTCGCGCTCTTCGTCGTCTGGAGAAACGATTTCGATCTTGTAGCCAAGTTCTTCACCAAGAATTTGAAAGGTTTCTTCATCGAGCGAAGCGGTGGCAGTTGCCATCTGGCCAAGGTGAAAGAGCACGGTTATTAGCTGACCGGCATTGGCATCAATCTTGTCTGCAAAATCTTGAATGCTGGCGCCACGACGTAGTCGAAGAATGGTGTTTCCATCGCCACGTGGCACAACTGCGCCACCAAGGCTCGGTGCGGTGCGCTGTTCAAACTCTTCGCGTTTCGCACGCTTTGACTTGCGAGCCTTGCTGGCGTTGCGGCCACCGCCCTTACCGAAGGCTCCGGCAGTTCCGGCACCGCGGCCGCGACCACCAGGGCCGCCACCGCCTGGTCTTGGTGCACCAAAGCCTGGAGCACCGCCACCGGCACCAAAGCCAGGGCGAGCTGCGCCACCGCCCGCACCTGCCGGGCGTGGGCCGCCAGGGCGTGAGCCAGGAGCACCGGCACCTGCCGGACGTGGGCCGCCAGGGCGAGGGGAATTAGGGCGTGGGGCGCCCGGGCGGCCCATTCCCTGGTTCGGCGCGAAAGGATTGTTTCCGGGTCTTGCCATTGGGCGAGGAATTCCCATGCCCTGGCTAGAAGCAAATGGGTTGTTTCCAGGTCGCGGAATTCCAGGAGCGGCCGATGCAGCCGGTGTCGCTGGAGCTGAAGGTGGAGCAGCAGCTGGCGCGCTTGGGGCTGCCGGAGTCGCTGGAGTGCTTGCTGCCGGCGCTGCTGGTGAAGCCGGCTTAGCCGAAGCTTCGGCGGGTGAAGCTACATCAGGTGCCGTCGGCGCTGCTTTTGGCGCGGCTTTCGGTTCTTCAACCTTTGGCTTTGCGTTTGGATAAGCGTCGCGCAGCTTCTTAGCTACCGGCGGGGCCACTGTTGATGAGCCACCCTTGACGTATTCGCCAAGTTCTTTAAGTTTTGCCAAGGCTTCATTGGTTTCAATGCCAAGCTCTTTGGCCAAATCGTATACGCGTGGTAATGCTGCCACTTTAGTTTGTCTCCTGTCTGGGGCCGAACCCCAGTCAGGTTAGGCCGTTATAGCTGGTGGGTACTCATTTCGAGCGACTCATTTTGCCAACATCTTTTCTGCCTGTTCTTCTAGTTCAATGGTGTCGAACTGCCCCGAGACACGAAACGCTCGGGCAAATGCCCTTCGCTGTATCGCTAGGTCGAGACACTCACGTTGCCTATGCAGCCATGCCCCTCGCCCAGATTGGTCTCTATCAAAATCGGCCACTAACTTGCCCGCTCGATTTACGATTCGAAACATTTCACTTTGCGTGAGGCGTTGACGACAGCCAACGCAGGTTCTAACGGGATTCATTCTAGCCCAGACTCTGCCTGTTGCCTAGTCTTCTTCCATTACGCTGTCGGGCTGAACGTCGATCTTGGCTCCGGTTAGCTTGTGGGCTAGGCGAACGTTTTGGCCCTCTTTGCCGATGGCGAGTGAAAGCTGAAAGTCGGGCACGAGGGCGCGAACTTTCTTCTCTGGTGAGTTTGCATCGATTACGAAGCAACTGGAAACCTTGGCAGGCGAGAGCGCATGTGCCACGAACTCGGTGAGATTGTCTGAGTAATCTACGATGTCAATCTTCTCTTCGTTGAGCTCTGCTTGAACTGCACGAACTCGCTGCCCAAGCTCGCCGATGCAGGAACCCTTGGCGTTGATGCTTGGGTCGACGGCTCGAACTGCAATCTTGGTGCGGTGCCCAGCTTCGCGGG
Source organism: Microbacteriaceae bacterium (assembly GCA_947448845.1). Taxonomy (GTDB): domain Bacteria; phylum Actinomycetota; class Actinomycetes; order Actinomycetales; family Microbacteriaceae; genus Rhodoluna. The sequence continues at coordinate 3,070 of CANFOX010000023.1, forward strand.
CGATTCGAACGATCTCAACGACGCCGCTTTCAATTTCAGGAACCTCAAGTGCAAAAAGCTTCAAAACCAAACCTGGGTGAGTTCGTGAAACCACAATTTTTGGCCCGCGCATGGTGCGCTCAACCTTGGCAATAAACACACGGATGCGGCGACCGTGCGAATAATCTTCGCCTGGAACCTGTTCGGAAGCTGGCATCTCGGCCTCGATTGGGCCGAGGTTTAGGTAAACAACATCAGGGCGAAAACCCTGTTGAATTTGACCGGTGACAATGTCGCCCTCTTTGCCCTTGAACTCCCCCAGTAACCCTTCGTCTGAAATGTCACGAAGTCTCTTGGCAATAACCTGCTTGGCTGAGTTCGCCGCGATGCGGCCAAAGTCTTCTGGCGTGACATCGGTTTCACCGGTGCGTTTGCCTTCTTCATCCAGTTCAGGGGTGTAGATGTGCACGTTACCGGTTTGGCGATTGACTTCAGCCCGTGCACCGTCTTCGCGGTTTCCGCTGTTTCGTTGATAGGCGGCTAGAACCGCAGCCTCAACAATTTCAATGAGTTCATTGAACGGAATCTCTTTTGCGGTTTCTACTTCGCGTAACAGCGCTAGATCGATATCCATGGCCGACCTTTCGCTATTCGATTAGTGATACAGCAGATTCTAACCCGACAGAGCGACGTTCCGCTGTGGCTCGGTTCCAGAACTCAACCTCACCCTGCTCAAGGCCCTTGCCCACAATGATGATTTGAGGAACCCCGATGAGTTCGGCGTCAGAGAATTTAACGCCCGGGCTGACCTTGGCGCGGTCATCTAGAATTACTGTTTTGCCTTTGGCTTCAAGTTCTGCCGCAAGTTTTTCGGCAGCTTCGTAAACCGCTTCGTCTTTACCGGTGGCTACAACGTAAACATCAGCCGGTGAAACTGCGGCCGGCCAAATTAGACCCTTTTCGTCGTGATTAGCCTCGGCTAGAACTGCAACAAGGCGGGTCACACCGATTCCGTAGGAACCCATCGTTACGGTTACGAGCTTGCCGTTTTCGTCGAGAACTTTGAGGTCAAGCGCCTCGGCATATTTACGACCGAGTTGAAAAACATGCCCGATTTCGATGCCGCGGGCTAGTTCTAATGGGCCAGAGCCGTCTGGTGCCGGGTCACCGGCGCGCAGTTCGGCGATATCGGCAAAGCCATCGGCTTCAAAATCACGGCCGGCTACCAGATCGAAAACATGCTTTTCAGCCAAGTTTGCGCCGGTAATCCAAGCGGTTCCCGCAACCACGCGCGGGTCTACAAGGTAAGGAATCTTGGTGGCAGAATCTTTGCCAAGTTGGGCGCCGGCAACCCTGATTCCATCGAAGGCAACCGGTCCAATGTAACCCTTGACCAACCCAGGGTTCTTTGCAAAATCTTCATCATTGGCAGGCTCGACGTCATTTGGTGCAAAAGCTACCTCGGCACGCTTCGCGTCAACTTCGCGATCTCCTGGAATACCAACAACAACGAGCGAGCGCTTGCCCTTCTGGTCGGTGAGCGCCAAAACCACATTCTTCAAAGTGTCGGCGGCAACCCATTCGCGACCGTCGGCACGCTTAACTGTGGAATTTGCCAAGTCAACCAAGGTTTTGATGGTTGGAGTGTTCGGGGAATCGTGCACCACCGCAGCCGGCTGATTGGCAGTATCTTGCGCCGGGGGGCTGGCGATGGCAACCGCTTCAACGTTGGCAGCAAAGCCACCGCTTGAGCGCACAAAGGTGTCTTCGCCAATCGGCGAAGGCGATAAAAATTCCTCGGATGCTGAACCACCCATGGCGCCGGCATCGGCTTTTACGATCACGTATTCGACGCCCAGTCTCGTAAAGATTCGCTCGTAGGCATCGCGCTGCGCGCGGTATGAAACCGCGAGCGCCTCGTCTGTCACGTCAAAGCTGTAGGCATCTTTCATGACGAATTCTCGACCACGCAGCAAGCCGGCGCGAGGCCTAGCTTCATCGCGATACTTGTTTTGAATCTGGTAGAGCGTTAGCGGCAAATCTTTGTAAGACGAGTAGAGGTCTTTCACAAGTAGGGTGAACATCTCTTCGTGCGTCGGCGCAAGCAGGTAATCGGCTTTTTTGCGGTCTTGCAGGCGAAATAGGTTGTCGCCATACTCTGTCCAGCGATTAGTCTTTTCGAATGGTTCCCTTGGTAGAAGAGCCGGAAAGAACACCTCTTGGGCTCCGGCAGCATTCATTTCTTCACGAACCACCTGTTCGATTTTGGCTTTTACGGCAAGCCCAAGCGGCAGCCAGGTGTAAACGCCTGGGGCAGCTCGGCGAATGTAACCGGCCCGAACCAAGAGGCGATGGCTGTCTACCTCGGCGTCGGCTGGGTCTTCGCGCAAGGTGCGCAGGAACAGGCTAGAAAGTCTTATGGGCATGCGCTCTATGCTACCGAAGGGCTTTACTTTTCGGCGACCACTACCTGCGGTGACCCAACCAAGGCTGGGTCCATGTCGGCAGCCAAACGGTTGGCTTCTTCAATCAGGGTGGCAACAATTTCGCTCTCAGGAACGGTCTTAATTACCTCACCCTTCACGAAAATCTGACCCTTTCCGTTACCGCTGGCAACGCCAAGATCAGCCTCACGGGCCTCACCCGGGCCATTCACAACACAACCCATTACGGCAACACGAAGCGGTACGGTCATCTTCTCGAGCCCAGCGGTGACGTCGTTCGCGAGTTGATAAACGTCAACCTGAGCGCGACCACAGCTTGGGCAGCTCACAATTTCTAGCTTGCGTGGGCGAAGGTTCAGCGACTCAAGAATCTGCGAGCCAACTTTGATTTCTTGCGCAGGCGGAGCAGAAAGGGAAACTCGAATGGTGTCACCGATGCCCTTGGCTAAAAGTGCACCAAATGCCACAGAAGATTTGATGGTTCCCTGAAACTCAGGGCCAGCTTCGGTAACACCGAGGTGCAGTGGCCAGTCGCCACGTTCAGCCAGCAGTTCGTAGGCGCGCACCATAACCACCGGGTCGTTGTGTTTTACCGAGATTTTGAAATCGTGAAAGTCGTGCTCTTCAAACAGGCTAGCTTCCCAGACGGCAGATTCAACCAGAGCCTCTGGGGTTGCCTTGCCATACTTTTGCAGCAAACGTGGGTCTAGCGAACCGGCATTTACTCCGATTCGAATGGAAACACCGGCGTCTTTAGCCGCTTTGGCAATGGCACCAACCTGGTCGTCGAACTGACGAATGTTTCCTGGGTTCACTCGCACCGCACCGCACCCAGCTTCAATCGCCTGAAAAACATATTTTGGCTGAAAGTGAATGTCGGCAATCACTGGAATCTGTGACTTCTTGGCAATGATTCGAAGCACATCCGCATCGTCTTGGCTGGGGCAAGCAACTCGAACAATGTCGCAACCACTTGCGGTCAACTCAGCAATCTGCTGCAAGGTTCCGTTGATATCGGTAGTTTTGGTGGTGGTCATCGACTGCACGCTGATTGGAGCGTCACCGCCAACGGCTACCTTGCCAACCATAATTTGGCGAGTTTTACGTCTTGGTGCCAAAACTGGTGGTGGCGATTTCGGAAGACCGAGGTTTACCGCTGGCATTTCATTCCTCTGTTCGAGCAGACGTGTGCCTTAAGCATAAATGGCTAAAAGAACTTGATTGGATTCACTAGGTCGGCAACTATCAAAAGCAAACTCGATGCCATCAGCAACACCCAAACCACGTAGGTAAGCGGCATGAGTCGGGCGGTGTCGGCAGGCCCGGGGTCTAAGCGCCGAGCTAACTTGAATAGGCCTCGCTTGATGGCCTCGTAAATACCACCGGCCACGTGACCGCCATCGAGCGGCAGCAGCGGAATAAGGTTGAAAACGAAAAGGGCAAAGTTCAACGAAGAGAGCATCAAAAGCCCACTGGAAAGTTTGTCTTGCCACTGAACCTGATTATTCGAGGCAATTTGACCGGCAATGCTTCCGACACCAACAATCGAAATTGGGCCAGAGGTGCTTCTGCTGCCACCCGCGAAAGTAACCTCTGCCACTTTTGTTAGCTGTTGTGGCAAATTGACAATCATTTGCCCAACCTGACCGAGCGCCTGACCAACTCCGCTGAGAGCAGTTCCCAAGGCTACTGGCTGTCTAGATGAACCAAGAACCACTCCGAGGGTTGGGGTTGGTGCCAAAATCGGCTTTCCGTTGGCGTCTACTTTGTAGTTGCCGGTGGCCGGGTCAATCACGTTTCGCTGAGTAATAAGCGGCACCACACTAAGTGAAATCACCCTACCGTCGCGCTTCACGCCCAGTTGCAGCTTCTGGGTTGGGTTTGCCTGCAAAATAACTTGAGCTTCGCGCCAAGAGGCAATCTTTTGACCGTTCACCGAAACTATCTGGTCTTTGGCTCTTAGACCCGCGGCCGTTGCCGGCGAAGTGACCGACCCGGTGCCACAGGTTTCACTTGGCTGATCATTCACAAAACAGGTTGCTACCGAGTCAATTTGCGTGTTTGGCTGCACCACTCCGATGCCAACCAGCACAACCAGCATTAGCACGGTTCCGAAAACTAAGTTCATTACAGGGCCGCCAAGCATGATGATGATGCGCTTGAACACCGCCAGTTGATAGAACATTCGGTTCTCATCGCCCGGTTGCAGGTTTTCTAGGTGGGCGGTTCGAGCAGCGCTAATGGTGCTCGCCCATCGACCGGTGTCTTTACGCCCAGCCTTAGCCGGTGGGTACATGCCAATCATGGCAATGTAGCCGCCAAGCGGAATGGCCTTCAAGCCGTACTCGGTTTCGCCACGTTTTCTAGAAAACAGGGTTGGGCCGAATCCAATCATATATTTGGTGACTTTCACGCCAAACTTCTTGGCGGGAAACAGGTGGCCAAACTCGTGAATGGCAATCGATGCGCCAATGCCGACGGCAATAAACAGGATGCCGAGAAGATAACTCAAAAATTCACTCACCATTCAAGACTAAGCCAGCCTGGTTCTAAAAAGACTGAAAGGTTGCCCAGAAAACTAGCAGGCGGTGGCTATTTGGGCGGTGGCTCGATCGCGAGCCCAGCGTTCGGCGGCAAGCACGCCATCTAAGGTAAGCGTTGCTTCTGGCTGATGCGCGTCAACCACTCGTTCAATGAGCTCAACGATTTGATCGAACCGCAGGCGACCCGCGTGGAAGGCTTCAACAGCAATCTCGTTGGCTGCGTTAAAAACCGCCGGGTAAGTCAGGCCGGCCTCACCAACCCGTCTTGCCAAGCGCACCGAGGTGAACACGTTTTCATCTAGCGGTTCAAACTGCCAGGTGCTTGCCTTGCTGAAGTCGCAGGGCGCCACAACCGCGGGCACCCGATCTGGCCAGCTCATTCCGAGCGCAATTGGCAGTTTCATGTTTGGTGGCGATGCCTGCGCTATAACCGAACCATCGATGAACTCGACCATTGAGTGCACAATCGATTGCGGGTGCACGGTCACAGCAATACGGTCAAACTCAATGCCAAAAAGCAGGTGCGCCTCAATGATCTCGAGGCCCTTGTTCACCAAGCTGGCCGAATTGGTGGTAACCACCTTTCCCATATTCCAGGTTGGGTGCGCCAACGCCTGAGCCGGAGTTACCGCCTCGAGTTGAGTTTTGGTGAAACCCCGAAAAGGCCCGCCAGATGCCGTAAGCACTAGCTTGGCTACCTCGGCATCGGTTCCCGAGCGAAGTGCCTGCGCTATCGCCGAATGCTCTGAGTCAACCGGAACGATTTGCCCCGGCAGCGCGGCATCGGTCACCAGTTTGCCGCCAACTATTAGTGATTCCTTGTTGGCAAGCGCAAGAGTTTTTCCGCTCGCCAGCGTTGCCAAGGTTGGCGCCAGTCCAACCGAACCGGTGATGCCGTTCACCACAACATCCGCCTCGGTTTCGCTTACCAAACGCGATGCCGCCTCAGCGCCGAACACAACCTTCTCGCCTGGCAACCGAAAGTTTGCGGCTTGAGCATTGGCAAGCTGGGTGTTGGTTCCGGCCGAAATGCCAACCAGCTCAAAGCGGTCTGGGTTCTCGGCAATCACCTCTAGGGCTTGCGTGCCAATAGAACCTGTTGACCCAAGAACTATTACGCGACGCACGGTTCAATCTTGCCAGAGCGAGGCATAGACTTAACCCATGGCTGAGTTCACAATCGCTCAAGAACGTAAAGTAATCACCGCTATTCCTGGGCCAAAATCCCAAGAAATGCAGGCTCGACGCCTCAAGGCGGTGTCTCACGGAGTTGGCGCGGCGTTGCCGGTTTACATTGAAAAAGCAAATGGCGCCATTTTGGTCGACATCGACGGCAACCACTTCATCGACCTCGGTTGCGGCATTGGAGTTACTACAATCGGTCACACCAACCCTGGTGTGATTGACGCGGTCTCTCACCAAGTAAATCAGGTGACTCACACACTCTTCACTGTGACGCCATACGAAGGTTATGTAGAGGTTGCAGAACTGCTAAACAAGCACACGCCAGGCAACTTTGAAAAGCGCTCTGCACTATTCAACTCTGGTGCCGAAGCCGTTGAAAATGCCATCAAGTTAGCTCGCAAGTTCACCGGTCGCGGCGAAATCGCCGTTTTTGATCATGCCTACCACGGCCGCACCAACCTAACCATGGCAATGAACTTCAAGGCTCATCCATACGCATCTGGCTTCGGCCCGTTTGCCCCCGGTGTGAACCACCTGCCAATGTCTTATCCGTTCCGCGACCCAGCCGGTCTAACTGGCGAGCAGGCAGCTCAGCGCGCCATTTTGTATGCCGAAAAGCGCGTCGGAGCCGAGAACCTTGCAGCCATCGTTATCGAGCCGGTTCAGGGTGAGGGTGGCTTCATTGTTCCGGCACCGGGCTTCTTGACCACACTTACCTCTTGGGCACGAAAGAACGGCATTGTTGTGATTGCCGACGAAGTTCAGTCTGGAATCGCTCGCACTGGCCAGTGGTTTGCGAGCGAATATGAAGCTGGTTTCGAACCAGACCTAATCACCATTGCAAAGGGTATCGCCGGCGGCATGCCGATTTCGGCGGTTACCGGTAGAGCCGAAATCATGGATTCCTCGCATCCAGGCGGAATCGGTGGCACCTTCGGTGGTAACCCAGTTGCCGCCGCAGCCGCCGTCTCGGTGTTGAAGCAGATTGAAACCGGCCAGCCGTTTGAAGACGCCAAGCGCATCGAAAACATATTGGTTTCTCGCCTCAACGAAATGAAGAACAAATATTCGGTGATTGGCGACATTCGCGGTCGCGGTGCCATGATTGCGGTTGAATTTGTTGAGCCGGGCACCTTGAATCCGAACTCGGCAGTCGTAGACGCGGCTATCAAGTTCTGCAACCAAAACGGCGTGGTGGTGCTAAATGCCGGCACTTACAACAACGTGATTCGCTTCCTGCCACCGCTAGTGATTACCGATGAGCTACTAAACGACGCCCTAAACGTGCTCGATTCGGCCCTCGCCAGTCAGCAATAACTTGCGTTTTACTGCTTTCATCGAGCGCACGCTCGGCACCAAACGCGGCGAGTTTTGGCTGGCATGGTCTATCAGCCTGCTGCTTGGAATGTTTTGGGTAATTCCGGTGTCACTCTCAAGCCCTGGAATCTTGCAGCACCCCAACCAAGCCGTGGTGGCAATTGGGGGAACCGTTTTCATGGTGGCTCTGTTTGCTGCGGTAGCCATTTTGCTGATTGCCCGCCCGTTAGAGAAGCGATTCGCCAGGCGAAACATGCGGGCACTTCCTGCAGCCCTTGCATACCTTTTGGTGCTCTTTGGCGTTGGATTCGCGTTCGCAGCCTTGGGCTTTGCGGCTGGCTACAAGACGGGTATTTGGGGAATGATTATTGGAATGGCTCTAATGGTTTCTTCGCCAGTAGCCTTCGTTGGTCGACTTCTTTACCCGAAACTAAAAACAAGCCTTCAAACTGCTGCCGCCGTGTTGATTCTTGCGTCGCTGCTTGGCACCTTTGGCTTGGCTTCGCTGCTGCTCCAGCCGCTTCTTCGCTAAAGGCCGAGGCGTTTGCGCTTGAGAGCGCTAACCAGTTGACTGGCAACCACCGAAACAATTGCGAGCAGGAACACCGCTGACGCAATCACGTTAGCCTCTGCGGGAACACCACGGCGAGACACCACATAGATGTACTTCGGGAATGTGTCAACGGCACCAGAGTTGAAGTAGGTGATGATGAAGTCGTCGAAACTCAGAGCAAACGAGAGCAAGGCCGCCGCCATAATTCCGGGTAGTAATAGCGGGAACGTGATCTTCCAAAAAACTTGGCGTGGGTTCGCATAAAGGTCGCGGCCGGCTTCTTCGAGCACCGGGTCGAGAGTTTGAACTCGAGCTTTTACTGTAACCACCACAAAACTCAGACAGAAAACTACGTGAGCAATGATGATGGTGAGCATGCCAGCCTGAAAGCCGATGTTGAAGAAGAATGCAGCCAAGCCAGCACCGAGCACAACCTCTGGCGTGGCCATTGGCAAGAACAGCGAGAGCGATGCCGCCCCGCGCCCCTTGAATGAGTAGCGAACCAAAGCAATGGCCATGGCTGTTCCCAAAATTGTGGCAATTAGCGTAGAGACAACGCCAATGACTACCGAGTTGGTTAGCGCAGTGCAAAGTGTTTCGTTGGTGCAAACGCCGAGCCAGTGGCTAAGAGTGAAGCCTTTCCAGGTGGTGTTCGGTGCCGGGGCGTCGTTAAACGAGAACAGAATCGTGTAGAAAATCGGAACCATCAGAAAGGCGAAGGCCAAAAGCGAATAGATCGGTAGCGCCAGTTTGCCAAATGTAAAACGCCTCACAGCAGATCCTCTGTTCCGCTCTTTTTCACATAGACCCATACCAGCACCAGAATCACAGCCATAAACAAAACACTCAGTGCCGCAGCCGATGGGTATTGCAGATTCTGCAAGAAATCTGCCTCGACCATGTTTCCAATCATGGATGTTTTAGAAGACCCAAGATAGTTGGCGCTGGCGTTCACATAGTCACCCGAAATTGGAATGAAGGTGAGTAGGGTTCCCGAGATGATGCCCGGCAGGGTAATCGGTAGCGTAACTCGGGTGAAAACGTGACGGGAATTGGCGTAAAGGTCACTTCCGGCTTCGAGAAGCCGTAAATCCAAACGTTCCAACGTGGTGTAAAGCGGCAGAGTCATGAATGGAATGAAGTTGTAGGTCAATCCGAAAATCACCGAGCCTGGCGTTCCGATGAAGTAGTCGTTGGCGCCCATGAGGTGCAGGGCTTTCAAGGTTTCAATGGCCCACGAGTTGTCGGCCAGCAGCTGCTTCCAAGCCAGGGTGCGAAGTAGGAACGAAATGAAGAACGGGGCAATCACCAGGGTCACCAGAATGCGTTGCAAAACTGCGAATCGACGCATTCTGACGCCAATGAAGTAGGCCAGCGGGTAAGAAATCAGCAGCGCTAAAACGGTAGCTATGGTGGCGTAAAGAAACGAGCGCAGAATTTGCTGAAAATAATGGGTCGCAACATAACCGAAATTCGAAATATCGAATCCGTAGTTATAGGCACCGATTGCGCCTGATGCGTCTGGAACCTCAACCGCGGTAATTATCAGGGAAATCAGCGGGGTTAGAAAGAATAACCCGAGATAAATAATGCCTGGTAGCAAAAGCGCCAGAACAATAGGGCTTGATTTCTTGCCGGCACCGGCAACAACCGGTTGAGAAGGGCCGAAGGCGGCGAATGCCACCGCTACTCCCCTGAGCCAGCAGGTAGGTCGGCTAGGCCGAAGGCGTGTTCAACCTTCCAGGTAACCCAAACCTTGGCGCCGAGCTGAGTCTCTGGGCTTTTTCCAATGTTCTGAGCAAAAACGGTAACCTGACCAATGTTTGGAATCTCGATGAGGTACTGGTTACTCACCCCGGTAAAGCGAATGTCGATAATCTCGCCCGGGCCAATCAGGTTGGTGTCTGCACCAACGTTTGGCGCAACATCCTCGTGAAAATCTGCCTTCTCTGGGCGAACACCGATGGCGATCTTGCCGCTGTGCTTTTCGGCGCGAGCCTTAGGCACAGTGATTTTGCTACCTGCAACATTAATGCTGAGCGCGTTGCCGTTTTCCTCAACTACATCACCGATAAACAAGTTGGATTGGCCGAGGAACTTCGAAACGAAAACCGTCTTTGGTCGGTCATAGAGCACCTCAGGCGCGCCCATCTGCTCGATTCGACCCTTGTTCATTACGGCAACCACGTCGGCCATGTCCATAGCTTCTTCTTGGTCGTGGGTAACGTGCAAAAAGGTGAGGCCAACTTCCATTTGAATGGCCTTCAATTCGATTTGCATCTGGCGCCGCAACTTGAGGTCAAGCGCACCGAGCGGCTCATCTAAAAGCAACAGGGATGGTCGGTTCACCAATGCGCGAGCCAGGGCAACGCGTTGTTGCTGCCCACCGGAAAGCTGCTGTGGGCGCCTCTCAGCAAGATGTTGAAGTTCCACCAGTTTTAGCGCTTCGCCGGCTTTTTCCAGCGGCGAATCGATTTTTCGCTGGCGCAAACCGAAGGCAACATTTTCAAGCACCGTCATGTGTGGAAACAGCGCATAGCTTTGAAAAACTGTGTTTACGGCTCGTTCGTGAGGCTTGGTAGCGGTGATATCTTTTCCGCCAAGAAAGACGCTTCCGGAACTTGGCTGCTCCAAACCAGCCACGATGCGTAACGTTGTGGTTTTACCGCAACCCGATGGGCCGAGCAGGGCAAAAAACTGCCCCGCTGGAACCTTAAGGTCAAGTTCTTCAATTGCTGTGAATCCTGGAAACTCTTTGCGAATGCCGCGAAGTTCGAGATCGGCACCGGTATTAGCCAAAGAGTTCGCCACTAGACCACGCCCTTTGAGGCGTCAGACCAGGCCTTTGAGAATTCGTTATCTTCTTGAGGGGTTAGGTCTCTAAATTGCTGAAGTTTGGTGGCAAAAGTTTGGTCAGTTGGGAAAATCAACTCGTTGGCTGCCAGTTTCGGGTCTGTTTTGGCGGCAATGGCCTGTGCTCCGTTTACCGGAGTTGTGTAGTAAACACCGTGCAAAGCAAGAGCCGCAGCCACTTCTGGCTCATAGAAGAAGTTGATTAGTTCGTGGGCATTCTTTGCGTGTGGCGCACCCATCGGAATCAGATAGTTGTCGCAGGCAAAGGTGCTTCCCGATTCGAGCAGAACAACATCCAATTCAGGGTTATCTGCCTGCATCGAGACGATGTCCCCGGCCCAAACCACGCCGGCAACCACGTCACCGTTAGTAAAGAGCTGGGTGTAATCGTTTCCGTTGATCTGACGAATCTGACCGTTGCCAACATATTTACTAAAAGTGTTGAGCGCCTTCTCGAAATCGTTTTTGGTAAACGAATCAATTTTCACGCCGTCAGCCATCATCAAAATACCGAGGGTGTCTCTCATCTCAGAGAGCATGCTGATCTTGCCCTTGAGTGCAGGGTTCCAAAGATCTTCAATGGATGTTGGGGCTGCTTTGCCGGTGAGCTTCTTGTAGTTCGACTTGTGGTAGCCGATAGCACCAACAATGCCCTTCCAGGTGAGAGAGTATTTGCGCCCTGGGTCAAAAGTTCCGAAAGTAGTCTTGAAGCTGCCGTTCAAGTTTGCTGTCACATTCGGAAGCAAGTCGTACTGCAACGGCTGAACGTAACCGGAAGTGATTAGTCGCCCGGCCATCCAGTCGGTCAAACAAAAAGTGTCGGCACCGGTGTCGGTTCCAGAAGCCAATGAGTTCTTGATCTTGGCGAAATACTCGTTGTTGTCGTTGATAACAATGTTGTAGTCGCACTTGATTCCGGTGGCTTTTTCAAAGGCCTTTACCGATGGAAATGACTGATCCGTTTCGCCGTCCATGTAATAGGGCCAGTTATCCCAAACCACTACTTTTTCTGAGCCCGACAGGTCTTTCGCTGGGGTGAGTTTTTTGGTGGCGCCACCTGGCTTAGCGCAGGCCGCCAGAGCTAGTGCAAGTGCCGTGGCTCCAGACCCGGCAAGAACCGCTCGTCGCGTGGCCTGTGCTTTTTTCGCCTGGGCCAGAACCTGCTGGAACATTGGGTCGTTGGCAATCTGGTCGTTCATCTTCTTCGACTCCTAGATCAAGTGTGAAATCAAGGAACGCCAAGGCGTCTGTGAAAAATCCTAGCCCCAATCAAGGTGCTCGAGAACCGAAAAAATCGAAAATGGTTTGAGTATTCAAAAAGTCCTGCTGATTTCGCATAACTTTTATCAATTCGCAACGAAATCGGCACCGAAATTGGGCTTTTACGGCGGTATTGTGTTCTTGTCGTATCTAGAACATGAGGATTTGTAATGCGCATTGGAATTCCAAAGGAAATCAAAAACAACGAGTTTCGCGTTGCCGCGACCCCCGCTGGCGTTCACGAGCTAGTTGCTTCGGGGCATGAGGTCTTCATAGAAACTAACGCTGGACTCGGGTCTGCTATTCCAGATTCTGAATACATCGAAGCTGGGGCCAAGATTTTTGGAAGCGCCGCCGAAACCTGGGCAAAGGCCGAAATGGTCATGAAGGTTAAAGAGCCAATTAAAAGTGAATATGGCTACCTTCGCCCCGACCTGATCTTGTTCACCTACCTGCACCTCGCCGCCGATTTAGAACTCACCAAAGCGCTACTTTCTGCCGGAACCACTTCCATCGCCTACGAGACCGTGCAACTTCCAAATCGCCAACTTCCACTTCTCGCCCCAATGAGTGAGGTGGCTGGCCGCCTTTCGGTTCAGGTTGGGGCGAATACCCTCCTGGCGCAAAACGGTGGCAGCGGTCGCCTTCTGGCTGGAGTTCCCGGCACCAGCCCAGCCAAGGTAACCGTTCTCGGCGGCGGTGTGGCTGGCACCAACGCCATTGCCATGGCGGTAGGAATGGGAGCCGATGTCACAGTGCTCGACACCAACTTGAACCGACTTCGCGAATTAGATGCAATTTATGCAGGTCGACTAAAAACCATTGCGAGCAACAAGTTCGAAGTTTCGAGAAATGTGAGAGAAGCCGATCTCGTTATTGGCTCAGTGCTGATTCCTGGCGCCAAGGCCCCAAAATTGGTTACCAATGAGCTTGTTCGCGAAATGAAGCCTGGAAGTGTGCTGGTTGACATTGCAATCGATCAGGGCGGATGCTTTGAAGACAGTCACGCAACTACTCATCAAGACCCCACCTTCAGCGTGCACCAGACCATCTTCTACTGCGTTGCCAACATGCCAGGGGCGGTTCCACACACTTCTACCTACGCGCTCACAAACGCAACGCTGCCATACGCAAAGTCACTGGCCAAAGACTGGATTGCAGCGGTAAAAGACGACGCCGCTCTTGCTCTGGGTGTCAACACTCACCAGGGCAAACTGGTTAGTGCTCCAGTTGGCGCCGCCCACGCCCTCGACGTGACGCCATTGGCAAGTTTGCTGGCCTAAACAACAGCGGAAAGCTAAACCAGCTGGTCTGACTTGCAGTTACCAGCAAGCCACTGGCTTGCCCTTTTGCAACTTCGCCATTTAGCCGCTGCGTTATGCCAAGTTGCGCCAAATCAACCGCATCTGTGCCAGCAAGCACCAATTTTGCCCTCAGGTTAGTAAGAAGCACTCGCCCAACGCCGCTGGTTCCCTGGCTGCTTGAAATGAGGTGAATGCCTAGCGATCTGCCCCTTGTGGCTATTGCTTCAATGACTGCCGCTGCCTGATGACTACTGCGAAGTGCTGGCACCAATTCATCTACCACGACAATTTGACGCCGAAATGACCCCTGCTCGATTCTTGCCACTTTAAGTTCAGCAAACTGCGTCTCACGCTGGTGCAAAAATTCATTTAGTTTTGCCCAAAACTCTTCGCTCGGTTCAAGGTCGGTGGTAAAGGCTGCGCAACTGGAATGGTTGGCGAACCTACCGAGCGTGGCTCCACCTTTGAAGTCGGCGTACCAAAAATCAAGTTCTTGATGTGAATTTATCAGCGAAGACAAATAAAGTTCGAGCCACCGGCTTTTTCCTGAGCCGGTCGGCCCAACAATAAACAGGTGTGGCCCATCGAGGGCCAAGCTGAAGCGCAACTGGCCCTGATTTGTAAAGCCAACCAGCCCCTCGATTGGTTCGGCATCGCTCAGTTGAAAATCGTTTTGCACCAACTCGTTTAGGGCGACTTCCCCGCTTTGCTGGGCCAGTTGAACTTGCACTGCCTCAAAAACCGTGGCCTTCCATTCGGCCCGCCAAAATGCTGTGCTTCTCGGAAGCACCCGATTTCCAATCGCGACTCCGGCGCCGCTAATGCGAACCGGCCCTTCGAGTTTGCTGCCGCCACGAAGTGATTGCGTCATCCAACCGGTAAGTGCGGTGACCATAGAAAGCACTAGAAAAACCCAACTGTGGGTTACCAGCGCCAACACGACTCCGGCAATCAACGTGGGTGCCAACCATGCAAGTGCCATGGCTCAAGCATCTACCGCCAGATGATGGCAAAGTAAGTCAAGGCACTTAGCTGTTGAGAACTACTCGCCTATGTAACTCATCACGTGCTTGATGCGCGTGTAGTCTTCGAAGCCGTACTGCGACAAGTCTTTGCCGTAGCCGGAGTGGCGGAATCCACCGTGAGGCATTTCAGCAGCCAGTGGAATGTGGGTGTTGATCCAAAC
>CANFOX010000024.1 GCA_947448845.1 Microbacteriaceae bacterium
GCAGCCGTTGCTAAAACATCTCGCCGGGCAGTTTTCGCTTGGTCACTTTGGGATTGGGCCGAACAGCCCTACCCAACCATCTTTCAAACTTTCATCTTTGCCACCTACATTGTGTCGAGCTCGTTTGGTAACCCAGATGCCAACACCCAGACGCTGGCATGGGCGGGCGCCATCGCAGGTATAGCCGTTGCCATCATCTCGCCGGTGTTCGGGCGTCGATCAGATGAGGCCGGGCGCCGTAAGCGTTGGCTCTTGATCAACAGTGGCATTTTGATTGCCATCATGGCGGCGTCTTACTTCATTGAACCAAACCCCGCCTTCTTCATCGCCGGCATCGCGCTCTATGCGATTGGCAGCGTTGTTCAAGAATCCGCTTTCATTAACTACTACTCGATGTTGAAGCAGGTGAGTAACGAAAGCAACATGGGCCGAATTTCTGGGTTTGCCTGGGGTCTTGGTTATGTTGGCGGCATCGTGCTGCTGTTGTTCTCGCTGGTTGGGTTCTACCTGCCTGTCACCCCTTGGTTTGGGGTTGGAACGGCAAACGCCGCCAACATTCGAGTGATGTTTCTGTTTTCAGCCATTTGGATGCTGATCTTCACGATTCCGCTAGCACTCTGGGTGCCAGAAACCCCGGCGAAGGCCAATCGCAAACGAGAAGGAGTTCTAGCCAGCTACCGTGCACTCTGGAGTCAGCTGAAAACCCTTCGCGCCGAAGCACCCGAAACCCTCAAGTTTCTGATTGCATCGGCCATTTACCGCGACGGCCTTGCCGGCATCTTCACATTCGGTGCCATCTTGGGAACCGTGGCCTTTGGCTTCACCAAGACCGAAGTCATCTTCTACGGCATTGCCGCCAACATTGTGGCTGGAATCGGTGCCGCACTCGGCGGCATCTTCGACGACCGCATTGGCACCCGCAGAACCATTGCCATTTCGCTAATAGGTTTGATTATTTTCGGTAGCGCAATCTTCATCTTCGCCGGTGTCGGCCCGATTACCTATTGGGTTGGCGGCCTTGCCCTCACGCTATTCGTTGGGCCGGCGCAGGCCTCAAGCCGCACCTTCGTGGCAAGGTTTACACCTCACGGTCGCGAGGGCGAAGTCTTTGGGCTCTACCAAACCACCGGCCGGGCAGCGAGCTTCTTGAGCCCAACTCTTTGGGGAATCGCAACTGCCATCGCCGCTGGTGCTGGGCTGCTGCACACCGCCATCTTCGGCATTCTTGGCATCATTCTGATTCTGGCCGTTGGCCTATTCATGCTGCTTCGGGTTCACCCGCGCCCAGCAGTGATTGGCGCTTAAAGACTTATCGCCCGGGGGTTTAACCCGAGCGATAAATCCGACGAGAGGCAACTTACCTCTGCAACTAAACTAACCGAGTTACTTGCTCGTGCCAATAGAATTTGGGAAATTTTAGATAACGCTTTGATAAACAATTACTCATTTCTTACTTGCTCGTGCCAGCGATAAATGCCTTTTGCCTAGGCGTTATGCTCGCAAAATACTCTCTTGGCGCGGTTTGCTCGTGCTAGAGCGAATCACCAGGGTGGTTGAAGTCAAATAGGTCTCAGAAAGGTACTTTTCGCCTTTAATTCGCGCCAAGAGATCTTCAACGGCAAATTTTGCCAACTCATCAGGTTCTTGCCGCACAGTAGTCAAATCTAAAAATGGATACTGAGCAACAGTGTCGTCGTATCCAACCACTGAAACTTGTTCAGGAATCTTGATGCCAGCCTGTAATAGACGATGAGTCAATCCAAAAGCACTTTGGTCGTTATTGCAGACAATTGCGGTTGGTAGATTCTCTTTGAGAATCAGTTCGGCGGCTTCGGCGCCCCCTCGCTCAGCAAAATCGCCTGAAATCGTGAAGATTCTGGTTTTGAGTTTTTGAGCCTTCATCGCCGATTTGTAGCCCTCGAGTCGAAACTGTCCATCTTGCATGTTTTCTGCAAAGACATAGGCAATATCTTTGTGACCAAGACCGATTAGGTAGTTGGTGATGTCGGCAACACCAGCTTCACCCTTTGAAGCAACCACACCGGCTCGAACATTATCGAGACGTCGACCCAAGCTAACCAATGGAATTTCACGAGCAAGTTTTTGAATTCGACTGTGTGACATCTCTGAGCTTGAAAGAACTAAACCAGCACAACGGTGCCCCAAAACCTCATCCAGGGATTCGCTCTCGGAATGAGAAGAAGAAACTGCGCTTACCAAAAGGTTGTATCCGGCTGCCTTAACGTACTTATACATGGCCGGCAGAATTTCTTGCATTGATGAGTGGTCGCTGTGAAAGATGAATCCGATGTATTTTGACGCATCCCGACGAAGTGACTGCGCCGCCATGTTTGGACGGTACCCAAGATCTTTTGCGACTGCCCGAATTTTGGCTGCTGTTTCGGCACCTACGCCTGGCGCGTCTCTAAAAACTAAGCCAACCAGTTGCCTTGAGACACCGACTTTTTTTGCTACGTCAGACATTGTGGGTTGACGTAGTTCAGATTTCTCGGGGCCTTGGTTTTTTGCCATTTCTAAAGTTTAGGCGTGGTTAATTGTAGAACGCCGGCTTGGCAGCGTATTCAACGGTCAACTGACCGCCTTCGCGCAAAGCCCTCACTCCGGTGTCAACCGCTGCTGCTGCCAGGTAGCCATCCCAGGCACTTGGGCCATCGATCTTGCCAGCTTTGGTGGCGTTTACCCAGCGCTGAATTTGCGAGTCATAGGCGGCAGCGAAGCGGGTCTTGAAACTCACATGCTCTTCGGTGGCAATCTGCGCGTCTGCCCAGGTTGTCATGCCGGCTGTGCGGCCAATTTCGGCGATTCCCTTTTGGAACACGGCTTCGGTTTTCACCTGGTAGCCGAACTGAACCGAAACGTTCATTTCAACGGTGGCAAGAACATCGTTCTCGGTTTCGAGCAGAACCAAAATTGGTTCGTTCAACTTTTCGGGGCTCAGCTTGTTGCGCTTCATGTGGCGAACCTGAATGCTCTTGATTGGTGAATCAGTCAAGAAGCGAACCACATCGATTTCGTGAACCACTGAGTCGAAGATCAACATGTCGTTGTGATAGGTGTCTGGCACTGATGGGTTTCGATGTGCACAGTGCAAACCGAGAAGTTCACCCTGCTTGCCGCTGGCGATTAGTTCGCGCAGCTGAACGTAGCCGGCATCGAAGCGGCGCATGAAGCCAACCTGAATAAGTTGCGTGCCGCCGGCAACCTCGGCTTCAACAATTTTGAAGCTCGACGCGGCGTCTGGGGTAAGTGGCTTCTCGCAAAGAATCGGCAGACCAGCAGCAATGGCTGGCAGTAGAACCGGCTCGTGAAACTGTCCGGGGGTGGCAATCAGCACGGCATCCATGGCATTGGCGGCAATGGCGGCTTCAATGTTCGGGTACCAGGTAGCGTTTGGGGCGGTGGCGAGTGCGGTTTTGGCACGACCTTCATCTGGCTCAACAATTGCAGAAACGTGTGCACCAACAATGCGGCTTTCAATGCGAATAACGTGATCAGCGCCCATTAGGCCTGCGCCTACAACTGCAATTCTTAACTCAGACATGTGTCTCGCCCTTCTTCTACGAACGAAACAACTTTACTTGCTCGTGCTAGTAAAAAGCGAGTGCTTAATCGTTTTGTTGTAAAGGCTCGTTGCCAACTTCAGCGCGGTAAAAGTTCAAGTAGCTGCGCGAAGCCGTTGGGCCACGCTGCCCCTGATAGCGCGAGTTGTACTTCGCCGAACCATATGGGTTCTCGGCCGGGCTTGAGAGCTGAAAGTAACACAGCTGCCCGATTTTCATGCCTGGCCAAAGCTTGATCGGCAGCGTGGCAACGTTTGAAAGCTCAAGCGTTACGTGCCCGTTGAAGCCAGGGTCGATGAAACCAGCGGTTGAGTGAGTGAGCAGGCCAAGACGACCGAGCGAGCTCTTGCCTTCTAGGCGAGCAGCAATGTCGTCTGGAAGCGAAACGAACTCAAAGGTTGAACCAAGAACAAACTCGCCAGGATGCAAAATGAACGGCTCGTTCGGTTCAACTTCAATGAAGCGGGTCAGGTCATCCTGATTCTCGGCCGGGTCAATAAACGGGTACTTGTGGTTATCGAACAGGCGAAAGAATCGGTCGAGCCGAACATCCATGCTCGAAGGCTGCAGCAGCCCCATGTCGAGCGGGTCGAGGCCAATGCGGCCCTGTTCAATTTGCGCGCGAATATCGCGGTCTGACATAAGCATGTGAATAGGTTACTAGTGGTCGAGGCCAAGACGGCGATGAACCCACTTGAGCCATTTTGGAGCCCACCAGTTGGCATCGGCGAGTAACTTCATGAGCGCTGGAACCAGCAGCGCGCGCACCACCGTGGCATCAAGCAAAATGGCGAACGCAATGCCAAGACCAAGCATCTTCATGATGGTAACCCCGCTGGTTGCAAAAGCAATGAAACTCACAGCGAGCACCAGCGCTGCTGCCGTGATGATGCGGCCGGAACGCTGCAGACCAATCGAAACCGCCTCGGTGGTGGAAAGACCGGCGTCGTGCTGCTCTTTGATGCGGCTTAGCAAAAACAGCTCGTAGTCCATTGAAAGGCCGAAAGCAATCACGGCAATAAGAACCATGGATGACGCATCAACCGTGCCGGTAACCGTGAAGTCGCCAATCAGCCACTTGAGGTTGCCGCTAATAAACACCCAGGTGAGAAAGCCCATGGTGGCGCCGAGCGAAAGCACGTTGAGAATGACCGCCTTGATTGGCAAAAGCACGCTGCCGGTGAACAAGAACAGCAAAATCAGCGTCGAAAGAATGATCCAGAGCGCCACGTTGCCGAGCTGGTTCGAAATTCCGTTCATCGAGTCGGTGTAGCTGGCGGCTGAACCACCAATCAGTCGCGTGGCAAACGGTGAACTCTGGTCGCGAATCGCCTTGGTGATAGCCATTCCATCGGCGCTGCGGGGCTCAACATCAATCACGGCTTTGATCTCTTGCCAACCACCGTGTTTCAAGCCGGTCAGGTAAGGGGCATAACCATCATCCAGATTGCCGTTTTGGGCAATGCCTGCGGTTGACTCAACCCGCACCACGTGCTTGGTTTGACTCAACTTGACGCTGTATTCCACCACCTGAGCCTGGGTGGCGTGCTGCACCAAGATTTGCATGGGGCTGCCCTCGCGGCCATCGAAGCGGTCGCGAATCACGTTGCTGGCCACCGCGGCCGCATCGGTTTTCGGCAGCACGCGATCGTCAACCAGGCCGAAGGCCACCCCGTTCGAGAGGCTCATGATGCCAGCCAAGCCGATAAGCACCACGGCCATTACCTGCAGCGGGCGTCGCATTACAAAACGTGAAACTCGATACCAAAGGCCGTGGTCTTTCGGCTTGAGGTCGCCGCGAATCACCTTGAGGCGATTCACCCGATCACCCAAAATGTTGAGCAATGCCGGCAGCGCAATCAGCGCACCAATCACCGCAAGCACAACGGCAGAAACACCGGCAACCGCGAAGGTTTTCAAAAAGTACTGCGGAAAGAACTCGAGCGAAAGCAAAACCACTGCCACGGTGAGACCAGAGAAAAACACGGTGCGCCCAGCAGTTAGAACGGTGGTGCGAACCGCATCTGGCACAGCTACCCCAGCGGCTCGTTCCTCACGAAAACGATTCACCATTAGTAGCGCATAATCAATGCCAAGACCAAGCCCCATGCCGGTGGCTAAGTTGATTCCGAAAACCGATGTATCGCTAAGCTGACTCGCCACCCAAAGCACGGTGAAGGTTCCCAAAATAGAGATACCGGCAACCAGCAGCGGCAAACCGGCTGCTACCAGAGAGCCAAACACAAAGGTCAACAGCAACACCGTAAGGGGCACCGCGATTGATTCGGCGAGGGTTAGGTCGGTGGTTATGCGGTGGTTGATAGAAGAAGAAATTGGCTGCCAACCGGCAACATAGAGCCTGGCCCCGTGATAGAACTTGCTGAACTTGGTTTGCAAATCAGACGCGATCGGGCCGGGCGCCAGCTTGCTGTCGAAGTTAATAAAGAAATAGGTGGCATGCGAGTCGGCTGACTTTAGCGACGCGGGGCGGCCAAGTGAGTAATAGCTGGTGACCTTTTTAACACCGGTAACCGCACGAAGGTCTGAAACTAGAACCTTGCCGATGGCTTCGCTTGCTGGGTCATCCACCACATTTTTAAAATCGGCAACAATAATGGCGTCGGCTGGGTTTTCGGCAAACTGGTGCTGTAGCAAGCGACTCACTCGCGCAGATTCGCTGCCGTTATCTTCATAGCCACCGGCTTTGAGGTTTCCGAAAACCTGAAAGCCTAGAATGCTTGAACCTGCAATCAACAAGACCAACCCGAAGAGGGCAAACTTGCTGTGCTTCACGACGAAATTGGCGATTGGTTTCATTGAGTTCTGCTTTCTAGAAAATTGCATCTGGGGCGATTGACTTGGCACCACTCATGAATCGCACCACGTGCGGGTCGATCATTACGTCGCGCAGTCGAATCGGCGCTGTTAGGTAGAGACCCTCAAGCGAGCGCACGCGGCTGAGAGCAACGTAGGTTTGGCCGGGGCTGAAGGCACCCTGGCTGAGGTCGATAACCACTTCTTCATAGGTTTGACCCTGCGATTTATGAATGGTGACCGCCCATGCCAGGCGCAGCGGAATCTGACGGTATTCGGCAACTGGAACCGGGGTGAGCACCTCTTTGAACTTTCCGGTTGCTTCTTCAAACTCGCTACTGATTTCGTATTTAATTTTTTGCCAGGTGGTTGGGCCAACGTCAAACTGCTCGTCGCCAACTTCAACCCGCACGCCACCTGAGCTTGGCAGTTCAATAACGGTGCCAATGGTTCCGTTTACCCAGCGCTTGGCCATGGTACCGTCTGATAGCCGCTTGGTGCTGGCGTCGTCATTTTTAATGAACATCACCTGCGCGCCAACCTTCAAGGTGATTTCTGGTTCGGCAGGAATGTTCTTGCCGAAGGCCTTCGCGTCGGTTTCTGAAAACACCGCCTTGAACACCTTGGCCGGATTCTCAATCTTGTTGAGGCGAGCCACATTAATGCCATCGACAATATCGTTTCGGCTGGCAAGGCGAATCAC
Source organism: Microbacteriaceae bacterium (assembly GCA_947448845.1). Lineage (GTDB taxonomy): Bacteria > Actinomycetota > Actinomycetes > Actinomycetales > Microbacteriaceae > Rhodoluna. The sequence continues at coordinate 7,099 of CANFOX010000024.1, forward strand.
GTTTTCATGAGGCGGAAAGCGGCGGCCGGCCTCAGTTACAACATCCAGCATTTCTTGGGTGGCTTCGCCAACTCGAATGGCATTCAGAATGTTCTTAAAACCTTCGTCGTGCTGCCTAAAAATCTCACTTAGCTCAAAACTTTCGAGCGCAGTTTCTTGAAAAACCTTGGCATCAAAAAACCATGGCGAGGCGTAGGTTTCGGCAAAATACTTCTTCTCTTCAACCCCGCTAACCACCGGCGCAAGTTGGTATGGGTCGCCGAACATAACCACCTGAGCACCGCCGAAAGGTAGGCGGCGGCGGCCTCGAGCAATGCCCATGGCCCGGCTCATGGCATCGAGCAGATCTGCGCTCACCATGGAAACTTCGTCAACCACAAGCATGTCGATTACGCCCAGCATTTCGCGTATGCGACGGTTCATGTGGCGGGCAATGTCATAGTCGCCAAGAAGGCCGCTATGGAATCCGAAAAGCGAATGGATTGTTGACCCACCAACATTCAAAGCTGCAACACCGGTTGGCGCGCAAATAGCGAACTTTTTGTCGGTGTGTTCTACCAGGTGAGTAAGCAGTGTGCTCTTGCCAGTGCCGGCGCGACCGGTGACGAAAATGTTGTTAGAAGACTGCTCAATGTATTCGAAGAGCCGTTGTTGTTGGTCTGAGAGCGTTACCGGTTTCAACGGCGGCGCTCCTCACGATTAGCCAATTGTTCAAACATGGCGTTGTACTCCTCAAGATCTTTGTTTCCCCCGCGATCCGAGGCGCGGTCAAGCCGAACGGCATCTTTCTTGTCGGCCCGCGCCCATTGAATCGAAACAATAAGAGTAAGGGCTGCTGCCGGCAATTCGCCGATTCCCCACGCGATGGCGCCGCCGGTTTGTTGGTCATCCAGTGGGTTTTGACCCCAGCTGCGACCCATGGCACCATACCAATCGGCAAGAATCAACCCGTTGCCGGTCATGAGCGCCAAGCCGAAGAAGGCGTGAAAGGTAAGAGTGCCAATCAGAAGCATCAATCGAATCGGGTAGCCAACCTTGGCTGGCCCTGGGTCAATGCCAATCAGCGCCTGCACAAACAGATAGCCGGTTATCAAGAAGTGAATGATCATCCACTCGTGACCAACGTGATCGTGCACCGACCAGCTAATCAGCGGCGTGAAATAAAACACCACGAGCGAACTGGCGAAAAGCGTCGCGGCGGTGAGTGGGTGAGATACGAATCGTGCCCAGCGGGTTTCCACAGCCCAGAACACCCACTCGCGAAGCCCCATCGAACCGTCGAGGCGCTTGGCGCTTGCACGCAGCAGCAAGGTAACCGGTGCTGCTGGCACCAAAAACAGTGGCACACCCATGGTGAGCATCATGTGCGCAATCATGTGGGTGCTAAATAGATATTCTTCGTAAACATTTAGCGCACCGCTGGTGATGTAGGCCAGCAGCAGCATTCCGGTAACCCAGCTGGCTGTGCGCAACATCGACCAACTGTCGCCGCGCTTAGTGAGCCTGCGCACACCAAACAGGTAACCGCTGATTCCAAGAGCCGCAACAGCAAGCCAAAGCAGGTCTGGTTTGAAATCAATAAACCAATGCATGGGCGTGAACTCTGGCGGCAGCGGTTCCCCGGTCAAAATTTGAGCCGGGCTGGGGTTCTCGTTGAGGTTTTGGCTAACCGGTGGGGCAGTCTTTGAAAGCGCTGTGGCAATTCCCATCGCCGCACCCATGACTGCAACTTCAACCAGCGCCAACCGCCAGAACCTGCCCTGAACTCCGGCTGCAATCAGCCGGCGGCGATGCCAAAAGCCAATCGCACCCAACACCAGCAGCAGCCCCACCTTTGCCAAAACCAGCATCCCGTATGGGCTCAGCAGTTGCGGCAGCGTGTGAATGCGAAGCGTGGCCGAACTGACACCAGAAACGGCCATCAAACCGAAACCCACCAGAGCAAGCGTGGAATAACGCTTCACCAGCTCGAGTGAGCTCAGGCCAAAAACCCGAAACAACAACAGCGCAATCAGGCCACCCACCCAGATCGACACCGAAACCAGGTGCAGTCCCATGGCATTCACCGCCATGGCGTGCCCGGCAGTTCCAGAAGCGTGACCAGAAAGCGCAATCGGCAGCAAGGCAAATAACGACAACCCGGCCATAACACCGGTGCCAATTTGAGATCGCACCGCGAGCGGCAAAATGGTCAACGCCATGGCGGCCAAAATGTTGTATCCAAGCAGTTGACCAAGCTGAATCTGGGTTATGAACATCCACAGCCCGGCACCAAAAAAGTTATCGGTTGAGAAGCCAACACCGGCAATTACCAGGTAGCTCCAAAGCAAACTGAAGGCACCACTCAAAGCCCAAACCAAAGCACTCGCAGCCGCTATATCTAATGCACGCCCAAGTTGTTTTGCCGGCAAACCCCATGCCGCCAACACCAGGGTGCCAACAGTTGTTGCCATCGAAACGTCGAACAGAACCCGCGCAACCGGCTGGGCCACGCGCACAAACGAGCCGGCATCCACAAGAAGTTTCTGGGCTAGCGAGCCACCAACACTCAAGCCAACCAAAAGCAAAACCAGTGCAAAAACCAGCGGGATGCCGATTACGGCAATCGCCCTAACTCTTACTGATTTCACTAACTAAGCCTAAGAGAAAACCCACCCTCGCCTAAGCGAAAGTGGGTACTCTGAATAGATTTGCTCTAGCTGGCAGGCTCAAACCCAACAATCAGCACCTTGCGGTACTTCGGGCCAAACGGAAGCCCAGGGGTTTTGCCAATTACCGTTACCAGTGCGTTCGGAAGCAACTTCTTTATGTAGTTGCACACATTCAAAGCACGGGTTTTGGCTAGCTTGCGGTCACTCTTCAAAACCGGCTTACCTGCTGTAAAACCGGTGCAGGTGAACTCGGTGAGAGTTGGGTGGTTAGCCAAGAATTCGGCAATTTTTGCCTTAAACGAAGCCTTGAGCTTCGGCGAATCACCTTTGAAATTAGGGATTGGTAATTTAGCCGTGACTCGTGGATGGGTTTCCGCTAGGGGGTTGTATTTTTTCGAAGTTACATACGTGCCGCTTGAGCCGAGTTCATTCTTAGCAACAATCGAAATTGTGTAGTCAACTCCGGCCGTGAGACCCAAAATGGTGCAGCTTGATTGAGAACCGATAATCACGCAACTGTTTCCGCTTGGTGAAGCGGTAACAACGTAAGAAGTCGGTTCAAACAACATCGACCCCGAAAAATTCACGTCTACCTTGAGTGCATCAATCTGTGGCGTCACAGATACTTGCTCATCAGTGACTGTCTTTGGCGCTTGCTTGGCTGGGTTTGCCGTTGCCGTAAATGAAACTGCATGAGGGTTGTCAACCGAATTGTCTGCGAAAACCAAGCTCGCAGTTCTTTGACCGGCCGAACTTGGTTTGAACACAAAAGTAATCACACACGTGGCCGCGGGGGCAATTGACTGGTTTGAACATCCGTCAGAAATAATTTGGAAATCGCTCGCGTCTGGCCCGGTAAACGCAACCGCCGCACTCGAGTAAACCAGATTAATGTTTCCGACATTTGTAACTGTTACGGTCTGTAACTGCGACTCATCTCCAACCACGGTTGCGGGAACCTGCGAGGTAACAACCGAGAAACCAGCACCAAGTCCAAGAGCGGTTAGAGGAACAGAATGCGGGCTGTTGCGATCGTTATCATTTAAAACAATGTCTGCGGTTCTGCTTCCATAAATTGGCGGGGTGAAGCTGTAGGTCACGGTGCAGGTTCCACCCGAAGCCGCAACAGACTGATTTGAACAGTTGTCTGAAACGATCGAGAAATCAGAAGCGTTAGTTCCTGTGATTACAACTGCGCTGGCGCCGTAGACCAAGGCTGCGTTACCAACGTTCGTTACCGTCAGGGTTTGAGTTGAAGACGTTGAACCAACGTTAGTGTCTGGAATTGCTGCCCCAATCGAATAGGTAAATGATGGAGCAAGACCAACCGCATTTAGAGCAACTGAGTGGGGACTACCTGGTGCGTTATCCGCGAAAACCAACGCGGCGGTTCGGGTTCCAAAATCACTCGGGGTAAAAGTGTAAGTTACGGCACAGGTAGCAGAAACGGCTATCGACGAGCCAGAGCAGCTGTCTGTGAGAATCGTGTAATCGGCAGCGTAAGCCCCTGAAATGGTCACTGCATTCGCACCGTAAACCAGTGACAAATCACCGTTGTTTGTGACGGTAACGGTTTGGGTTGCCGATGTTGAACCAACATTGGTATTTGGTATCGATGGTGTTGTCGAAGAAAAACTCGGGGCAAGACCGGTTCCGCTCAGAGCTACCGAGTTGGGGCTTTCACCGTCGTTACTCACAAAATCCATACTTGCCGAGCGAGAGCCTCGCGCACCCGGAGTAAAGGTGTAGGTAACGGTGCAGGTTCCAGTGGTCGGCACCAGCGTCTGATTCGAACAATTGTCGGCAACGATTGTGATGTCGCCCGAGTTTGTGCCCGAGAGCGATACTGCCGAAGCCCCGAAAATCAAGTCGGCGGTGCCGGTATTGGTGATGGTTTCGGTTTGGGTTGCAGAAGTTGAACCCACGTTAGTGTTAGGAATCGCTGGGGTTGAAGCCGAGAACGTAGGGGCTGCCGGCGGTGCCGAACCCCAAATAGTTTCATAAAACGTGGCCGCAAACGCTAATGTTCCATCAACGTTGCTTGTTATTGCATTCCAAGCCCTACCGTTGGTGCCGGCTTCTTGACTCCAGCTTGCACCGTTATCTGTGCTCTTCCAAAGGTAACCATCGTTGCCTACTCCGACGAAGTAACGATCCGACGCAAAAATAGTGCTTCCATCACCACTAATGGCCATACCCCAGTAAGAGTTCGTGCCTATCAGAGGAGACGGGGTGCGGTGGCTAAAACTTGTACCGCCATTGGTTGAAACATCTACGGTTGAGTTGTAACCCGTCTCAGAACCCACAACGATTTTCGAGCCATCATCACTTATCGCAATGCTTTTCCAATAATCGCGGTTGCCCGATTGGGTCCAGGTGGCTCCCCAGTCTGTTGAGATCCAGACATACCCGTAATAACGTGCAGTCACCAATTTGGAGCCATCAGCCGAGCAGTCCACATCAAAGAAACGGTCCTGATATGCGGTACCTGCGAAGTTGTCTGTCCAGTTAGCACCCGAGTCGGTAGAAGTCCAAACGTGACCATCGCCTTTTACGGCGGCGATTTTGACACCGTTTGAGGTCATTGTCACAGAAGTTAGAGCTTGGCCGGCCAGAGCCGCCTGAGATGTCCACGAAGCACCTCCGTTAGTTGATATCCAAAGGCCACCACCGGCGTTATCTGCCGTTGCGGCGATAGTGGTTCCATTTGGGGTCATGGCGACGCCTGACCAAAGTTTTATTCCCGCAGCCGTATTCACTACCCAAGTTGCGCCAGAGTTCGACGAGATGGATATATTTCCTCCTCTTGAAACCGCAACCACTTTCTTTCCATCGCTGCTCGTGGCTATATCAGTCCACTGCTTGGTTCCGCCTCCCAGGTTCGTCCAGCTGTTAGCAGCAGCGGGTTGTGCGATAGAAATCATCGCCAAAGTCATTGCAAAGGCAATAAAGGCGGCCAGAAAACGAGGAAATTTGAATGAGTTAGATTTCAAGGAAAGCTCCGACCTCAGATAGGTTTTCCAAAATTATAAACTGTCAGTCTATTTTTGTCTATTCAAGGTAGACGTCTCTAAGTTAAAACAAAAGACGGTGGCCGAAGCCACCGCCTAATGAAGTTAAAGCTGAATTACTTAACTGCAGCCTTTAGCTTGCTTCCTGCAGAAACCTTTACGGTGTTTGCAGCAGCAATCTGAATGGTTGCGCCGGTCTGAGGGTTGCGACCGGTGCGTGCCGCACGGTGGCCCTTGTCAACTGAAAGCCAACCTGGAATGGTGACCTTCTCGCCCTTTGCGATCGACTTTGCGATGGTTTCGAACAGGGCGTCAACCACGCGGTTAACGGCAGCCTGAGTCTCGCCGGTGCTTGCAGCTACTGCTGCTACTAGTTCACCCTTGTTGAGTGCCATAATGGGTCCTCCTGGACTTACGGTTTGTGACTTATCGTCAAACAACAACCTACACAGGTTTGAACCCTGTCAAGCCCTTTGTTTCGGCGTGTTGCAACTTATATTTACAACAATTTAGACGCGTTAAATAAGAAAACTGCCCCTATTTCTAGGGGCAGTTTCAAAATTTTGCGATTTACCAGCTTGACTTGGTCACGCCTGGCAGTTCACCGCGGTGAGCCATGTCGCGAAAGCGAACACGTGAAACACCGAACTTGGTGAGCATTCCGCGTGGGCGGCCGTCAATGGCGTCGCGGCTGCGAACGCGCACTGGCGAGGCATCGCGTGGAAGCTTCTGCAGACCTAGGCGTGCTGCCTCGCGCTGCTCGTCGGTTGAGGTTGGGTCAACCAAAGCCTTCTTGAGTTCGAGACGCTTTGCGGCGTAACGCTCAACAACTACTTTGCGCTGCTCGTTGCGAGCAATCTTGCTCTTCTTAGCCATTTTTAGCGCTCCTCGCGAAACTCAACGTGCTTGCGCACTACTGGGTCGTACTTCTTTAGGGTGATGCGGTCTGGGTCGTTGCGACGGTTCTTCTTGGTTACATAGGTGTAACCGGTGCCGGCGGTCGAACGAAGCTTAATGATTGGGCGAATGTCTTTGTCTTTTGCCATTTTGATTTACCCCTTAGATCTTCTCGCCGCGAGCGATGATTTCGGCAACAACTGACTCGATGCCGCGAACGTCAATCACCTTGATGCCACGGGCACTTAGGTTCAGGGTTACGTTGCGCTTCATTGAAGGCACGAAGTAGGTCTTCTTCTGAATGTTTGGGTTAAAGCGACGCTTGGTTTTGTTCTGAGCGTGCGAAACCGCGTGACCAAACATTGGCTTGGTCTGAGTCACCTGGCAATAGGCTGCCATCTTTATCTCCTTGTTAGAGACAAGCCGAAACAGAAGCGTTGGCTTGTGATGCAAAGTTTTTGGTTGCTACATGAGCAACTGCTCAAGTTTAGGCGAGAACGCTGTTCTTAAGCAAGTCTTTATTTGCTAGGCGCACTTGGCGCATAACCCCGAAATCTCAATGGTGTGTGCGGTTTGGCTGAAGTTGTGCTCTTGGGCTACGGAATCTGCCCAAGATTCCAGTTGTTTCGCTTCAATTTCAACCGTAAGGCCGCAGTTTCGGCACATTAGGTGATGGTGGTGGGTGGGTGCGCAGGCTCGATAGAGCAGCTCACCGGCATCCGAGGTTAAAGAGTCGGCTTCGCCGGCTGTGGCCAAGTCGGTAAGTGCGCGATAAACGGTGGCAAGTGAAATGGTCGAGCCGTGATCTTTGAGTATTTGGTGCAACTGCTGGGCCGAAACAAAGCCAATCGCTTCACCCAGAGTGTGGCGCACGGCATCTTTTTGCCAGGTGTTGCGCTTTGTGGTCATGCGCGCATTCGCTCTACAAGGCGACATGCCACATAAATGAGAAACGAAATGGATGTGACATAGGGGCTAATCGGAAGCCCGGCACCGAGCGCCAACAGAATGCCGCCAACCACCGAGGTAGCCGCGAAGGCTACCGAAAGTAGTGGCGTAATCAGCGGCGATGAGCTGACCCGAAGGGCCGC